>NZ_CP100416.1:7908429-8093756 GCF_026017845.1 Amycolatopsis mediterranei | reverse complement strand
GGGGGTCCCCCCGCCACTCCCCCCCCCCCGGCTCGGCGTCGCCCCCCCCCCTTTTCCCGGGGCGCCGCGGGGTGGGGGGGGGGGGGGGGGGGGGGGTCACCCCCCCCCCCCCCCCCACGACGAATCAGCGCGTCGGGTCCTTGCCATTCGGCTGCCGCGGCCCCGGCCCCGGTGACCACCACCCCGGCACCGTCTTCTCCCCGTGCACCACCGTCGGTGCGATGCCCTCGGTGAACGGCTCGATCTGCAGCAGCTGGCCCCACGACTGGCTCGGCTGGCCGATCAGGTAGCTCGGCACCTCCGGCTCCTCGGCCAGCTCCTCCAGCCAGCCGATCGGCCCGCCGTTCGTCGACGACGCCCATTGGGCCTCGTCGGCCAGGCCGCCCGCCGTGATGCGGTAGTCCGGGACCTGCGAGATGCCGTCGTGGGACGTCACCGGCTGGACGCACGGGTACACGAACGACGCCGGCCAGTCCACGTACACCGGCTTCGAGCCGATGCGGTCCGTCAGCGTCGTGAACGTCGGGACGCGCGGGGCCGAGGCCGCGATCCAGCCGTCCTCGGTCAGGTCGTTGTCGACGATGTTGATGCGGACCGCGTTCGTCTCCGGCGGCAGGTCGCGCAGGTTGATGCGGGTGTCGTTCCAGCCGTTGGTGCCCGCGCCGGGCGGGAGCATGAACTGGCTGCGCAGGACCTTCACGCCGTCCGGGGTGCTGACGCCGTAGTCGAGGCTGACCGACGTCGGACGGCGGGCCGCCCCCGCCGTCGCCACCACGATCTGGCCGTCGCCCGGCTTCTCCGTCAGCGCGTACCAGTCGCTGCGCAGCCGCCCGGCGCGCGTCTCCGGGTCGAGGTAGCTCGACCACATCGGCACCTTGTCCGGCGTGAACCCGTGTGGGGGCTCGGCCAGCGGGTCCTTGTCGTCGACCGGACGGGTGTGGAAGCCGGTCTGGACGCGGCCGTTGTCCTGGTCGGGGTTCGGCAGCGGGGAGTCCGTCTCCTTGGGCTTCTCCGCGACGGTGCGCTGCTCGGCCTGCGCGTGCAGGATGCTCGTCGCCGCGTCGCGCTCGACCATCACGTGGTCGGAGAGGTTGCAGCTCTTGCCGAACAGGTGCCCGACGTCGGCCGCGCCCAGGCTGTAGCTGCCGGACTGGTTGTGGATCGCCCACGCCATCGTGACGAACTCGCCCGCCGCGACCAGGCCGCAGACCACCACGAGCGACAGCGACCCGAGCCGCAGCGCGCGCAGCCGGCCTTCCTGGGGCTGGTCCGGCACGCCCGGCCGGTGCGCGCGGACGTTCTCGACGAACGCGTAGATCCCGGCGATGGCGGCCGCGGCCAGCAGGATCGTCGACAGCGGGATGCCGCCGATCGACGGTGCCACGTTCGTCCACTGGACGCCGAGGCGGGAGACGAACCAGTAGGTGTTGGGCCCGGTCGCGGCGAGCGCGGCGACCACCAGCAGCGCCGCGAGGAAGGCGGCGCGGTTGCGTTTCGACCGCAGCACCGTCGAACTGGTCGCGAGCGCGGCCAGCGCCGCCATCGACGCGCCCACCGCGGCGAACGCGCCGAAGTGGTGCGTCCACTTCGTCGGCGTCAGGGCCAGCAGCAGGAAGAACACCGCCGTCGTGCCGATCAGGCGGCGGGCGGGGCCGAGCGACGCGCCGGGGATCCGGCCGCGCCGCAGCAGCATGACCAGGCAGGTGGCGGTGCACAGCACGACCAGCAGCACCGGGAACCGGCGCGGTGCCGAGCCGTCCGGCAGGTCGGCGAACAGCAGCTGGTAGCGCGCGAGCTCCTGGAACCACGAGAGGTTCGGCCCCACCTGAGTGCGGATCCGGGTCGCCTCCTGGACGGTCGCGAACGTCTGGTCGGCGAACACCACGACCAGCACGAGCAGCCCGGCCGCGGCGATCGGCGCGAGCACCGGGATCCAGCCGTTTTCGTTCGCGCGCTGGCGGATCAGCTTGAACAGCGGGCGCGCGGCGACCAGGAACGGCGCCACCGCGATCAGCCCGGTCGGCGTCGCGGCCAGGGTGAACCCGGCCGCGGTCAGGCCGAGGCACAGGGGCAGCAGCCGCCGCGTCACCAGCGCGCGCTCCACCGCGCAGATCGCCAGCAGCGAGCCGAGCGCGGCCACCGGTTCCGGGCGGACACCGTTGTTGTAGGGCATCCACCAGATCAGGAACACCGTCGCGGCGGCCCAGCTGGCCGGGCGGCTGGTGCGGAGCTGGGTGCCCAGCCGCGGCATCACCTCGCGGCTGATCAGCAGCCAGCTGAGCACGCCGAGCAGGAACGACGGCAGCCGGATCCACGGCGGCACGACGCTGACGTGCGCCATCAGCTCGAAGACGTGGTAGAACCAGCCGAACGGCGCCTCGGCGACCCCGAACCAGCGGTGGTAGTTCGTGAGGAACCCGGTCTGCTCGGTGACCCGGGCCATCGTGAGGATGTAGCCGTCGTCCGAGGTCACCGGCCCGATGAAGACCCACGCACCGAGCGCGGCGATCACCGTCACGTCCCGTGCCGTCAGCCGCCACCAGCCGACCGGCGCCCAGCGCGGGGCGCGACGCGCGAAGCCGGAGTCGCGGCGCCAGACCGCGACCATGCAGCCGATCAGGGACAGCACCGCGAGCACGCCCACGATGATCTTCAGCGCCGTCGGCGACGTCTGGTAGCGCGTGTCCGGCACGACCGACACGCGCAGCCCGGCGATCGGGTCCTTGCTCGAGTTGATCGAGGAGTAGATGCCGACGACGCGGGGACGGACGTCGCCGCCCGCGTGGAAGATCGGTGTCCCGGCGACGGCGAGCGTCATCTGCGTCGCGTCGACGTCCAGTTCGACGTCGCACTTTTCGGCGGGCAGCGGCTGCTGGGCGATCTGCTGGCCTTGGCTCGAGGCGAGCAGCACGCCGTTGTCGACGCGCAGCTGCAGGCCGACGCCGTTGCCGGCCTTCGGGTCGGTGCGGCCGTCCGGCACGGTGGCGAAGAGCAGGCCGGGCCCGCTGGTGCGGGCGTCGACCGAGCGGATGGCCGCGCACGGCAGCTCGGCACGCAGGTCCTGGGCCCAGTACCCGGTCAAGGGCGCGTTGACGGAGCGGGTGTCGCTGCCGGTCGGCCAGACGACCTCCGCCGTGTCCTGCACCACCGGCAGGAAGGGGAAAGCCAGCGCGCACAAGGCCGAGAGCAGCCCAAGCGCTACGGCAATCAGACGCATCGGCGCAACGCTAACGGGTCAGAAGCGGGCGGCTGACGCAGCCCCCGGGTCACGCGGGGTGAATCGCCCGTGGTGTATCGCTTCGGCCAGGGGACGGCGGCTGCGCCACCCGTGGCGCTCCAGGTCGGGCACCGTCTCCAGCTTGCTCACCGGTCCCACGCAGAGCCACGCGACCGGCCGGATGCCGTCCGGGATGCCGAGCAGCTCGCTCAGGAACGGCTCGCGGTAGAAGCTGACCCAGCCGGTGCCCAGGCCCTCCGCGGTCGCGGCGAGCCAGAGGTTCTGGATCGCGAGGCACACCGAGTACAGGCCGGCGTCGGCGATGGCGTGCCGGCCGAGCACGTCGGGCGCGCCGCGCGCCGGGTCGTAGGTGACGACGATGCCCAGGCTCGCCTCGAGGATGCCCTCGATCTTGATGTTCGCGAAGGTGCTCGCCCGGTCTTCGCCGAGCTGCCCGGCGAAGACCTCCCGCTCCTCGTGGACGTGCTTGGCGAACTTCTCGCGCGTCGCGTGGTCCTCGACCAGCACGAAGTCCCACGGCTGGGTGAGCCCGACGCTCGGCGCGGCGTGCGCGGCCTCGAGGATCCGCGTCAGCGTGGCTTCGGGGATCGGCGCGCCGGTGAACTCGCCGCGGACGTCCCGCCGCTTGCGCAGGACTTCGTAGAACTCTTCGATCATCGGTGCAGGACCCATTCGACGGCTTCGGGGACGGTTTCGGCGGTCTCGGTCACCGGCCGCGGCGGGCGCCGGACCACCAGGACGGGCTTCCCGAGCTCCCGCGCCGCGGTCAGCTTCGCACTGGTCTGCGCGCCGCCGGAGTCCTTGGTGACCAGGACGTCGACGCGCCCGAGTAGAGCGCGCTCGGCGGCCACCTCGTACGGCCCGCGCGCGAGGAGGAGGTCGTGGTGCCGCGGCAGCGGCGGCTCGGGCGGGTCGACGCAGCGGATCAGGAACCACAGGTCGTCGAGGTGCGCGAAGGCCGGGAGGCCCTGGCGGCCACTGGTGAGGAAGACGCGTTCGCCCAGCTCCGGCAGCCGGCGGGCGGCGTCGGCGAGGTCGTCGGCCCAGTGCCAGACGTCCCCGGGGCCCGGCCGCCAGCCGGGCCGCGCGAGCCGGAGGAGGGGGGTTTCCGCCAGTTCGGCCGCCTTCGCCGCGTTCGCGCCGATGCGCTCGGCGAACGGATGCGTGGCGTCCACGACGGCTTCGATCCGGTTTTCGCGCAGGTACCGCGCGAGGCCTTCCGGACCGCCGAAGCCGCCGACGCGTACTTCGCCGGCGGGAAGCCTCGGCCGCGCGACGCGTCCGGCCAGCGAAGAGACAACGCGAACTTCGCGTGCGGTGAGCGTTTCGGCGAGCTGCCGGGCTTCGCCGGTTCCGCCGAGAATGAGGATCACGAGGAACGCCCGTAGCCGACGGCCTCGCGCCAGCGGTCCAGCGTACGCAGGTTGGCGAGGGTCTCCGCCCAGGTCAGCTCGGGCGCCTGCCGGTCTTCGACGTGCGCGGCGACGTGGTCCGCTTCGCGCGCGAAGACGCCCTGCGTGGCCTCGACGTCGATGACCTCCGGCTCGCCGCCGGCCGGCGTCAGGATGATCTGCGAGACGCCGGGCTTGCGCAGCGGGTGGATCCACGCGGGCCGCGGGATGTGGATCTGCCCCTCCGAGCCGAAGACGCGGATGCCGTCCTCGCGGGTCAGCCGGATCCCGCACGAAATCGTCGCGAGGATGTCCCCGGGCAGGCGCAGCAGGCCCGTCGCCCATTCGTCGACGCCGGTGGCGGACAGGTGCGCCATTCCGCTGACCTCGGACGGTTCGACGACCTCCTGCCCGGTCGCCGCCTGCGCGACCAGCCGGGCCAGCGACGTGCAATAGCAGCCGACGTCGAGGATCCCGCCGCCGCCGAGTGCCGGGTCGCCGAGCCGGGCGGTCTCCTCCGGGTTGCTGTCGAAGGAGAAGGTGGTGTCCACCGCGCGGACCTCGCCGATGGCGCCGGAGGAGATCAGCTCGGCCAGCCGCCGCGTCTGCGGGTGCAGCCGGTACATGAACGCCTCCATCAGGAACACGTCGTTCGCACGGGCGGCCGCGATCACCTCCTCGGCCTCGGCCGCGGTGATCGTCAGCGGCTTCTCGCACAGCACGTGCTTGCCCGCCTCGGCGGCGGCGATGGCCCACTGCTTGTGCAGCGCGTGCGGCGTCGAGACGTACACGGCGTCGACGTCCGGGTCGGCGAGGAGCTCTTCGTAGCTGCCGTAGGCCTTCGGGATGTCGAAGCGTGTGGCGAACTCCCGCGCGCGCCCGGCGTCTCGCGCCGCGACGGCGCCGAGGACGCCGTGTTTGCTTTCGTCGACGCCCGCGGCGAAGTGGGCGGCGATCGTCCCGGCGGCCAGCAGGCCCCAGCGCAGTTCCGTCACAACGACTCCGGTTGGTTCGCCCGGTCACGGGCACTCGAGTAGAGGAAGCTGTCGGGGAAGTCGGTGGCGGCGAGCACCCGCCCGACGAAGATGGTGGCCGCGCGCGTCATCCCGGCTTCGCGGACCAGCGCGGGCAGCTCGCCGAGCACCCCGCGCACGACGGTTTCCCCGGGCTGGCTCGCCAGCGCGACGACGGCGACGGGGCAATCTTCGCCGTAGTGCGGTGTCAGCTCCTCGGCCACCCGCTCGACGTGGTTGACGGCGAGGTGCAGCGCGAGGGTGGCCCCGGTCGCGGCGAAGGCGGCGAGGGTCTCCCCGGGCGGCATCTTGGTCGAGCGCGCCTGAACCCGGGTGATCACCAGGCTCTGCCCGATTTCGGGCACGGTGAGCTCCCGCTTCAGCACGGCGGCCGAAGCGGCGAAGGCGGGCACGCCGGGGACGACGGCGTAGGGAACCCCCGCCGCGTCGAGCCGCCGCACCTGCTCGGCGACGGCGCTGTAGAGCGACGGATCCCCCGAGCACAGCCGCGCGACCTCGTGCCCGGCACGGTGCGCTTCGACCAGCTTCGCGACGATCTGCTCGAGGCTGAGGTTCGCCGTGTCGACGAGCTCGGCCCCGGGCGGGCAGTAGGCGAGCAGGTCGGGCGGCGTCATGCTGCCGGGGTAGAGGCAGACACCGCAGCGGGCGAGCAGGTCCCGGCCGCGGACGGTGATGAGGTCGGCGGCCCCGGGGCCGGCACCGATGAAGTGCACGGTCATCGGTTGCTCCACTGCGTCACGACCCGGGCCGGCGTCCAGCCCGTGAAGCCGCCCAGCGGGGCCGCCTTCTCCACACCGATCCGCAGCAGCTCCCCTCCGTGTTCCTCGTACGCGCGCGCCAGGACCTGCTCGGCCTCCAGCGTCACCCCGTGCGCCACCACTCGTGCGCCCGTGGCCACGCACGACTCCAGTACGCCCGGCGCCGTCACGCCGCCTCCGATGAAGACCGCGTCCGGTGCGGGCAGCGCGCTCAGCGCCTCCGGTGCTTCCCCCGCCACCACCTCCAGTTCCGGTACTCCCAGGTCCAATGCGTTCCGGGCGATCCGCTCGGCTCGCTCCGCCGAGCGCTCGATCGCGACCGCGCGGTTCAGCCCGTGCAGCCGTGACCACTCGATGCCGACGCTGCCCGCGCCCGCGCCGACGTCCCACAACAGCTCGCCGGGACTCGGCGCGAGGCGGGCCAGCGCCGACACTCGCAGGTCGCGCTTGGTCAACTGCCCGTCGTGGGCGTACACGTCGTCCGGGATGCCGATCAGCGGCAACGCCGGACCCGCGCACGCCAGCGCGAACACCGTCAGCGGTCCGGGATCGCCGGCCCAGCCGTCGGAGATGCGCTCGTCGGGCCCGCCCAGGTTCTCCAACGCGATCAGTTCGCTCTCGCCATAACCCCGCACGGTGAGCAGGGAGCGCAAAGCGGGCGCGTCGGCACCCAGGACGAGCACTCGCCGGCGCGGCGCCAGTACCCGGGCGACGCGGGCCGACGACCGGCCGACGATGGTGACCACCTCGGTCTCCTCGGCGGACCAGCCCAGCCGTGCCCGGGCCAGTGTCACCGAGGAGAGCGCGGGTAGCGCCTCGACCTCGTATCCATGGGCCACCAGTGTGGCACCCACCCCCGACAAAAACGGATCGCCGCTGGCCAGGACGCAGATCCGGGCGCCTTCGTGCTCCGCGATGACCGCGTCCAGCCCCGGCAGCAACGGCGTCGGCCACGCCTGCGCCGGGACCTCCTCGGGCAGGTAGGCCAGCTGCCGGGGCGCACCCAGCACGACGTCGGCGGCGAGCACCGCGGCCCGCGCCGGTTCCGACAGGCCGGGCCAGCCGTCGGCCCCGATCCCGACCACGGTCAGGCGGTTCGCGGAGCCCGCCTCCGCGGTGGATCGACGTGATGTTTCGCGCACGATTTCCCACCCTAAGCGAGGCGGGCGCTGTGCGATGATCGGCCGGTCGCCGAGCTGGAGGAGCGCTGTTGAAGCCGTACCCGTTCACCGCCGTAGTCGGGCTGCCGGACCTGCGCCTGGCGCTGGTCCTGTCCTCGATCTCGCCCGCCGTCGGCGGGGTGCTGGTGCGCGGCGAAAAGGGCACGGCGAAGTCGACCATGGTCCGCGCGCTCGCCGGCCTGCTGCCGGGTGTCGACGTCGTCGACGGCTGCCGGTTCTCCTGCGATCCCGCGGCTCCCGACCCGCTCTGCCCGGACGGCCCGCACGACGGCGCGAACAGCCACCGGCGGCCCGCGAAGCTGGTCGAACTCCCGGTCGGCGCCGCCGAAGACCGCGTCATCGGCTCGCTGCACCTCGAACGCGCGCTCGCCGAAGGCGTCACGGACTTCCAGCCCGGCTTGCTGGCCGCCGCGCACCGCGGGCTGCTCTACGTCGACGAGGTCAACCTGCTGCACGACCACCTCGTCGACACGCTCCTGGACGCCGCGGCGATGGGCCGCGCGACCGTGGAACGCGAAGGCGTTTCGGTCTCGCACGCCGCGCGGTTCGTGCTGATCGGCACCATGAACCCCGAAGAGGGCGAGCTCCGGCCGCAGCTGCTGGACCGGTTCGGGCTGACCGTCGAGGTCGCCTCCAGCCGCGATCCGGAGCAGCGCGTCGAGGTCGTCCGCCGTCGCCTGGCCTACGAAGCCGATCCCGACGCCTTCGCCGCGCAGTACGCCGGCGAAGACGCCCGGCTCGCCGCGGACATCGAAGCGGCACAACGGCTTCTGCCCGCGGTCAAGCTCCCCGACGAGGCCCTGCGCCGGATCGCCGAGGTCTGCGCGTCCTTCGAGGTCGACGGCATGCGCGCGGACATCGTCACGGCACGGGCGGCGGTCGCGCACGCGGCCTGGGCCGGCCGCGACGAGGTGACCACCGAGGACGTCCGCGTCGCCGCGCGGCTCGCGCTGCCGCACCGGCGCCGCCGGAACCCGTTCGACGCACCGGGGATCTCGGAAGAGCAGCTGGAGCAGGCGTTGCAGGACGCCGAACCGGACCCGGGGCCCGAGGACGACGGCCCCGGCTCGGGCTCGGCGCCGTCTCAAGACGAAGCCCCGCAGGGCAAGGCACCTCAAGGCGAACCGAAGCAGCAGAATGGCGGTCAGCAGAAGACCGTCGGCGCCGGCGACACGTTCAAGGCACGCGTCTTCCGCGTCAAAGGAATGGGCGAGGGTGAACGCGGACGCCGTTCGCGCGCGATCACCGACAGCGGCCGGACGATCGGCGTCCAGCCCGCGAGCGTCCGCGAAGGCCGGCCGCACCTGGTCGCGACCGTGAAAGCCGCGGCACCGCACCAGAAAGCCCGCGGCCGCACCGGCGCCGGGCTCGAACTGCGTCCGGAAGACCTGCGGTTCGCGCTGCGCGAAGGCCGCGAAGGCAACCTCGTGCTGTTCTGCGTGGACGCGTCCGGTTCGATGGGCGCGAAGGCGCGGATGCGCGAGGTCAAGTCCGCGGTCCTGTCGCTGCTGCTCGACGCCTACCAGCGCCGCGACAAGGTCGGGCTCGTCACGTTCCGCGGCGACGCGGCCGAACTCGCGCTGCCGCCGACGATCAGCGTCGACGCGGCCGCGTCCCGCCTCGAAGGCCTCCCGACCGGCGGCCGGACGCCCCTGGCCGAAGGGCTCCTGGAGGCGGCGCGCGTGCTGCGTGTCGAGGAGATCCGCGACCCCCGGCGCCGTCCGCTGCTGGTCGTCGTCACCGACGGCCGCGCCACCAGCGGTCCCGACGCCGTCGCCCGCGCCAAGGCCGCGGCCGGGCTCCTGGCCGGCGTCACGACGATCCTCATGGACTGCGAGAGCGGCAAGATGCGCCTCGGCCTGGCCGCCGACCTCGCCGCCCACCTCGGCGCGGAACACGTCCCCCTCGCCGACGTCGCCGCCGAATCGCTGGCGGACGCCGTCCGCGCCCGGACCGGAAGGGCCGCCTGATGCCACAGGGCAAACCGGACGCCGTCCCGGACGACGGCCTGACCACACGCCAGCGCCGCAACCGGCCGCTGCTCGCCGTGCACACCGGCGAGATGAAGGGCAAGTCGACGGCCGCGTTCGGAATGGCGCTGCGCGCCTGGAACCAGGGCTGGTCGATCGGCGTGTTCCAGTTCGTCAAGTCGGCGAAGTGGCGCGTCGGCGAGGAAGCCGCGTTCCGCGCGCTGGGCAAGCTGCACGACGACACCGGCCAGGGCGGCCCCGTCGAGTGGCACAAGATGGGCGAGGGCTGGAGCTGGGCGCGCAAGTCCGGCACCGAAGAGGACCACGCTTCGAACGCCCGTGAGGGGTGGGCGGAGATCAAGCGCCGGCTCGCCGCCGAGGCGCACGACTTCTACGTCCTCGACGAGTTCTCCTACCTGCTCAAATGGGGCTGGCTCGACGTCGGCGACGTGGTGTCCACCTTGGTCGCGCGACCCGGCCACCAGCACGTCGTCATCACCGGCCGGTACGCGCCGCCGGAGCTCGTCGAGGCCGCCGACCTGGTCGCCGAGATGACCAAGGTCAAGCACCCGATGGACGCCGGCCAGAAGGGCCAGCGGGGGATCGAGTGGTAGCGCGCGTGGTCGTCGCCGCGCCCGGTTCCGGGCACGGCAAGACCACGATCGCCGCCGGGCTGATGGCGGCGCTGGGCGCGGCCGGGCACCGGGTGTCCGGGCACAAGGTCGGGCCGGACTTCATCGACCCCGGTTACCACGCGCTCGCCACCGGGCGGCCGGCGCGGAACCTGGACCCGTTCCTGCAGGGCGAAGACGCGTTGATCCCGTTGCTGCGCCACGGTTCTCTCGGTGCGGACATTGCGGTCATCGAGGGCGTGATGGGCCTCTTCGACGGCGCTCTCGGGACCGAGGGCTACGCCTCGACCGCGCACGTGGCCCGGCTGCTCGACGCGCCCGTCGTGCTGGTCGTCGACGCCTCGGCCGCCTCCCGCAGCGTCGCCGCGACCGTGCTCGGCTTCGCCCACTACGACAACCGCGTGCGGCTCGCCGGGGTGATCCTCAACAAGCTGGGCTCGCAGCGGCACCTCGACGAGATCGCGTCCGCGCTGGACGCCACCGGCGTCCCGCTGCTGGGGGCGTTGTACCGCAACGAAGAGATCCACGCGCCGAGCCGGCACCTCGGGCTCGTCCCGGCGGCGGAACGGGCCGCGGAAGCTCAGGACGTGCTGCCCGCGCTGGCCGCGTGGGTGCGCGACGGCGTCGACCTCGAAGCGATCGTCCGGATCGCTTCCGGGGCGCCGAGGCTTTCTTCGCCGCCGTGGGAGCCGTCCGGGGTGGACGGTCCACAAGTGACGATCGCCGCCGCCGGCGGCCCGGCGTTCACCTTCCGTTACACCGAGAACATCGAGCTGCTGGCGGCTTGCGGCGTCGAGGTCGTGGACGTCGATCCCTTGCGCGACCAGGCGTTGCCCGACGGGTGCGCCGGACTGTACTTCGGCGGCGGGTTCCCCGAGGTGCACGCGGCCGAGCTGTCGTCGAACACGGCGTTGCGTTCTGCGGTGGCTTCGGCCGTCCGGAGCGGAATGCCGGTGAGCGCGGAATGCGCCGGCCTGCTCTACCTGTGCCAGTCCTTGGACGGCGTGCCGATGGTCGGCGCGGTGCCCGCGGACGCCAAGATGACCGCCCGCGGCAAGCTCGGCTACCGGCGCGCGGTCGCCGTCGAGGACAACCTGCTGGCGACGGCCGGGCAGCGCGTCACCGGGCACGAGTTCCACCGCACCGAAGTGACGCCGTCGCATGGGGCCTCGGCGGCCTGGGGTTGGGACCGGCAGCTGGACGGCTTCGCTTCGCCGACGCTGCACGCGTCCTACCTGCACGTCCACTGGGCGGGGTATCCGGAACTGGCCCAGCGGTTCGCGGCGCGGGTGCGGGCGTATGGCTGTGTCTGATTACGACCTGCACCACCACGGTGATCGCGAGGTTGGGCCGGGGCTGGTCGACCTGGCGGTGAACGTCCGGCTGCCGCGCCCGCCCGCTTGGCTGCGGGACGAACTGGCGTCCGCTTTGGACTCGCTGGCCGCGTATCCGTCCACTGTGGATGCGGTGCAGGCGGTGGCCGGGCGTCACGGCCGTCCCTCCTCGGAAGTGCTGGTCACCGCGGGTGCTGCGGAGGCGTTCACGCTGCTGGCCTCGGCTTTCCGGCCGCGCCACGCGGTAGTCGTGCACCCGCAGTTCACCGAGCCGGAAGCCGCGCTGCGGGCGGCGGGGCACGCGGTCTCGCGGGTGATCCTGACCGAGGCGGACGGGTTCGTCCTCGATCCGGCGCTGGTCCCGGCCGAAGCCGACCTGGTGTTCGTCGGCAATCCGACGAACCCGACGTCGGTCCTGCATCCGGCGCCGGCGCTGCTTTCCTTGGCGCGCCCCGGCCGGCTGCTCGTGGTGGACGAAGCGTTCCTGGACGCGATCCCGGGCGAGGCCGAGAGCCTGGCGTCCGGGTTCCCGGGTGTCGTCGTGCTGCGCAGCCTGACGAAGACCTGGGGCTTGGCCGGCCTGCGGGCGGGTTACGTGCTCGCTTCGGCGGACGTCGTCGAGCGGCTTCGGGCGGTGCAGGTGCCGTGGTCGGTGTCCACGTTGGCCGGCGTGGCGACCGTGGCGTGCTGCCGGCCGTCCGCCGTGGAGGAAGCGGAAAAGCTGGCGATCGCGGCGGAGTCGGACCGCGAGTTTCTGGTCTCCGGCCTGGTGGCGGCGGGCGTGCCGGTGCTGGGCGACCCGCGCGGCCCGTTCGTGCTGGTACGCGTCCCCGACGGCGCTTCCCTGCGCGCGCGCCTGCGTGAAGCGGGCTACGCGGTGCGGCGAGGGGACACGTTCCCTGGCCTCGGCCCGGACCACCTGCGGCTGGCGGTCCGCGACCGCGCGACGACGGACGCGTTCCTGGCGACTTTGCGAGAAGTTTCGTAAACACCGACAGGGGGTTGTCGCCACCGCTGCCGAAACTGGGCGAAGCCGGGAAACACCCGGCGTGGCAGCGGAAGGAACGACATGCCCGGATTCAACGACGTCGCCTGGTTCGAGATCGGCACCGCGGACCCGGCGGCTGCCGAGCGGTTCTACGGTGAGGTGTTCGGCTGGAAGATCGCCCAGGACTCGTCGGCCAGCACCGACCCGGCCTACCGGGTGATCGACACCGGCGGCTCGCGCGGCGGGCTCTCCACCGGAACGGAGGACTACGCGGTCTTCACCGTGCTGGTCGAGGACGTCGACGCCACCTGCCGCCAGGTCGAGAAAGCCGGTGGGCGGGTGCAGCGGCCACCGAGCGTCAACCCGGTGGGCGTGACATTCGCGCATGTGCTCGACCCGGCGGGCAACCACTTCTCGGTGTTCACCCCGCCAAAGTGAGCTGATCGACGTCGCCGTACGGGATGTCGAGGTCCTCGGGCCGCAGCCGGCGAAGCGGCGGCACCTCGGCGGTCACGGAGTAGGAGACGATCCGGTCGGTGCGGAACGCCCGGATCTCCCGGCGCAGCCGGCACCAGGCCACGAGGTACCAGTGCGTGGGCTTGCCGACGTAGCCGAGCGGCTCGATCTCCCGGCGGGTGACGGTGCCTTCGCGGTCGGTGTACCGGATGCGCAGGACGCGGCGGATGCCGAGCACGTGCGGCATCGGCGGAACGGGGCCGCTGCCGAGCAGGTGGACACAGGCGGCGAGGTTCTGCGCCGCGTCTGCGTCCTCCCGCCGCATCGCCGCGACCAGCTTGCGCAGCGCCGAGCGCCCTTCCGCCCGGAAGGGAGTGGCGTCGAGGTGTCTCAGCGCGAGCGCCATGGCGACGGCCTCGGCGGGCGTCAGGTTGACCGGCGGCATCGTGTGCGCCTTGTCGAGGCAGTACCCGCCGGTGCGGCCGGCCTCGGCGTAGATCGGCGTGCCGGACTGCTGCAGGGCGCTGATGTCCCGTTCGACGGTGCGGACGCTGACCTCGAACCGGTCGGCGAGCCACCGCGCACTGCGTGGCCGCGGCGCGACGGCGCGCAGTTCTTCGACGAGGGCGTAGAGACGATCGGTTCGGTTCACGCGGATCACTGTAAGGAGGGGGTATGACAGTTTCGGTCCCTTGCCGGGGTGCTTGACCTCCGTCGCGCCGGAACGGCACTTCGCGACTACCGCGGAATCCGGTCAGCTGAGCGTCGGCGTGCCTTCCGGGCAACGGCCTAGGCTGACAACGCCACCAGCGCGGCCGCAACGGCAGCTTCGACACCGGCACCGAGCACGTCGCCGGTGATGCCGCCGAGCCGTTTGGTGCACCGCCACAGGAGCGCACCGGCGACGCCGTAGGCGAGGCCGACCGCGAGCGGCCCACGCCACCACGGCAGCCCGGGCAGCAGCACCGCGAGCCCGGCGGCGGCCACGCCCACCGCGACCGCGGCGGCGCGGGGCACCGAGCCGGCGACGGTGGCGCCGAGCCCTTCCGGCCGTGCGGACGGAACGCCCCGCGCGCACGCCATGGAGAGCGTGCACCGGCCGACGAGCACGCCCGCGGCCGCCGTGATCGGGTTGGCGGCGGTCAGGGCACCGACCTGGACGAGGAGGACCAGGACGAGGGTGGCCACCCCGGTGGGTCCGGAGTCCCCGCGGCGCATGACGTGGAGGGCCTTGGCGCGGTCGTAGGAGGCACCAAGACCGTCGGCGGTGTCGGCGAGCCCGTCGAGGTGCAACCCCCGGCTGCCGAGCGCGACGGCACCGAGGGCGAGCGCCGCAGTGGCAAGCACGGGCAGCCCGACGGCGGAACCGGCCCAGACGATCCCCCCGGCGGCAGCGGCCAGCGGAAGCGCGGCAAGCGGAGCGAGCACCATGGCCCGCCCGGCAACACGCCGATCGATGACCCGCGGAGCGGGAACCGGCACGGTGGTCAGCGTCCCGACGGCCATCCGCACGGCATCCACCCACCGGCTCACGTCGGCTTGCCCGCAGCCATGTCGGCGAGCGCTGGCTGGTCCGCGGCGTTGCTGGCGGATGCGGAGTTGTCCACAACCATGCCGGCGCCGGCGCAGTTGTCCACAGATCGCCGAGCGGCGGTTGTGCCGGCCGGGGAGCCGATAGACTGGACCTGGGACGCCCCCCGGGGAGTGGCGGGGGCTGCTCTTTTCATGCCAGGTCGGCCAACAGGCCCATTTCGGCCAGAATCGCCCGGGCCGCTCGCAGGGTCGGCACAGCCTGGACAGCGCCGCTGCCTTCGCCCAGCCGCAGGCCGAAGTCCAGGATCGGCTCCAGCCCCAAGGCCTTCAACGCGAACGCCTGCGAAGGTTCCGTCGAACGGTGCCCGGCCAGCCACCACTGCTCCGCCCCCGGCGCGATGTCCCGCGCCACCAGCGCCGCCGCGCCGGAAAAGACCCCGTCCAGCAACACCGGAATTCCCAGCACCGCCGCCTGGACCAGGAAGCCCGCCGTCGCCGCCATGCAGGCACTGCCCAGCGCCGTCAGCCGCTCGAACGGGTCCTCCGTCCGGCCCGCCGTCCGCGTCAAGGCCGCCGCGACCGCCGCCGTCTTGCGCTCCAGGCCCGCCGCGTCGACGCCCGTTCCCGTGCCGACGACCTCCGTCGCCGGCAGGCCGAGGGAGGCCGCCACCAGCGCCGCGCACATCGCCGTGTTGCCGATTCCCATGTCGCCCGGGATCAGGACGTCCGCCTCGCGTTCCTCCAGGGCGATCGCCCGGCCCGCTTCGAACGCCGCCTGGGCTTCGCCCGGCAGCAGCGCGTCCTCGACGTCGATCGAGCCCGAACCGCGGCGGATCTTGTGCGCCGTCACCGACGCCGGCACGTCCGCGCCGTCCCAGTCGACGGCGATGTCCGCGACCCGCACGCGCGCCCCGACCTGGGCGGCCAGCACGTTCACGCCGCTCTTCCCGGCCAGGAACACCCGCACCATCGCCGCGGTCACCTCGCGCGGGTACGCCGAAAGCGCCGACACGCCGTGGTCGCCCGCGAAGACGACCACGCGGACGTCGTCCAGCGGACGCGGCGGCACGGTGCCATGCGCCGCCGCGAGCCAGGCGGCGATCTCCTCCAGCCTGCCCAGCGCGCCGAGCGGCTTGACCAGGCCGTCGAGCCGCTCCAGGGCGGCGGTGCGGGCGGCGGGGTCGGGCACGGGTACGTCGAACACGGGCGCCTCCTGGCTACAGGTCGAGCGCCCGGCCCGCGACGACCAGCACGACCCGGTCGGCGTCGGCGGACACCCGGTTGTTCAGTGCGCCCAGCACATCACGGAACAGCCGTCCGGACGACGTTGCGGGCACCACACCGCTGCCGACCTCGTTGCTCACCGCGACCACCGGCACACGCGCCGCGGCCCACGCGGCCAGGAAGTCCTCGAGCCGGTCGTCCAGGCGGTGCTCCCAGCCCGGCTTCTGCCGCCACGCGCCGACGTCGTCCAGCACCCGGGACAGCCAGGTGCCGAGGCAGTCGATCAGCAGCGGCTCGGTCGCCGCGCGCAGGACGCCGGCCAGGTCGGTGGTCTCGACGGTCTTCCAGTTCGCCGGCCGCCGCGCCTGGTGCGCGGCCACCCGCGCGGCCCATTCGGGGTCGTCTTCGCCCGCGGGCAGGCCGGGCGCGACGTAGACGAGGTGCGGGTGGTGGGCGACGAGCCGCTCGGCGTGCCGTGACTTCCCCGAGCGGACGCCGCCGAGGACCAGCACCTTGTCTTCGTCGCGCCCGTACCGGCGGAGGGCGCGAGCCAGGGTTTCGAGATACCCGGCGAGCCGGTGCGTCAGCCCCGCCGACGGACGTTTCTTCGCGGAGGCGGCATTGGGCACAGTCATACCCGGCATTCTGGTGCACGCGCTACCGTGCGCCACGTGCCACTCCGTCTAGGGACAACCGCGGCCGGACTCGTGACCGGATACGTAACCGACGCTCTGTTCGGTGACCCCCGAACGGGCCATCCGGTCGCCCTGTTCGGGACCGCCGCGGCCCGCCTCGAACACCGTCTGTGGGCTGATTCGAAGCCGCGCGGAGCCGCGTACGCAGCGCTGTGCACCTTCGGCGCCGTGGGCCTCGGCGCCGCGCTTCAGCTGGCGACAAGGCGACGTCCCTTCGCGCGCTTCTTGCTCACCGCCGCGTTCACGTGGGTTGTACTCGGCGGACGCGGCCTCGCCGCCGAAGGCACCGAAATGGCCCGCCTGCTCGAAGCGGGTGAAGTGCCCGAAGCACGTCAACGGCTCTCGCACCTCTGCGCGCGCGACGCGACAGCCCTCGACTCCGCCGAGCTGACCCGCGCGGCCACCGAATCGATCGCCGAGAACACCTCGGACGCCGTGGTCGCGCCCCTGTTCTGGGGAGCCGTCGCCGGGATGCCGGGCCTCCTCGGCTACCGCGCGCTCAACACGCTCGACGCAATGGTCGGATACCGCTCGCCGCGCTACCGCCGCTTCGGCTGGGCCGCGGCGCGCGCCGACGACGTCGTCAACCTGGTGCCGTCGCGGATCGGGGCGGCGCTCACGGCGTTGTGCGCGGGCGGCCGGGCCCGGGAGTCCTGGCGGGTGTGGCGTCGAGACGGCAGCCGGCACCCGAGCCCCAACGCGGGCCAGGTGGAGGCGGCGTTCGCGGGCGCGCTGGACATCCGACTCGGCGGCACGAACAGCTACGGCGGCGAAGTGGAGAGCCGCGCCCGGCTCGGCGAAGGCCGCCACCCGGAGCCGGTGGACCTGCGCCGGGCAGTGCGCTTGTCCCGGCTGGTGGGCCTGGCCGCGGTCGTCATCGCTGCCGGCGCAGCCCCCGCCACTCCCTGGGGGGCGTCCCCTGTCCAGTCTATCGGCTCCCGGTGGGGGCAAAGCCCCGCTCGGCGATCTGTGGACAACTCAGCTGTCGCCGGACTGGCTGTGCACAACTCCGCCGTCGCCGGCCTGGGTGTGGACAACCGGCGATGAGCGGGCTGCTCGTCGCCGGGACGACGTCCGATGCCGGGAAGAGCCTGGTCACCGCCGGGATCTGCCGGTGGCTTGCGCGCCGGGGGGTGCAGGTGGCGCCGTTCAAGGCGCAGAACATGTCGAACAACTCCATGGTCTGCGCCGACGGTGCCGAGATCGGCCGCGCCCAGTGGGTGCAGGCGCGGGCCGCCGGGGTGGAACCCGAAGCGGCGATGAACCCCGTGCTGCTCAAGCCGGGCAGTGACCGGCGCAGCCACGTCGTCGCGCTCGGGAAGCCGTTCGGCACCCTCGAAGCGGGGGAGTACGCCACCGGCCGGGCCGGGCTGGCCGAGATCGCCTTCGGTGCGTTCGAGGACCTCAGCGCGCGCTTCGACGTCGTCGTCTGCGAAGGCGCCGGTAGTCCGGCGGAGATCAACCTGCGTGGCGGCGACTACGTCAACATGGGGCTCGCGCGGCGGTTCGGGCTGCCGGTGCTGGTCGTCGGCGACATCGACCGCGGCGGTGTGCTCGCGGCGATGTTCGGCACCCTTGCGCTGCTGTCGGCCGAGGACCAGGCCCTGGTCGCCGGCTGGGTGGTCAACAAGTTCCGCGGCGACGTCGGCCTGCTGCGGCCGGGCCTGGACAGCCTCGAGAATGTCACCGGACGGCCGGTACTGGGCGTGCTGCCCTGGCTGGACCGGGTGTGGATCGACTCGGAGGACGCTCTCGCCGTGGCGGGCTGGCGCCGCGAAACGCCCGGTGGCCGCCTCGGTGTGGCGGTCGTCCGGTTCCCGCGCACGTCCAACGCCACCGACGTCGACGCCCTCGCCGCCGAGCCCGGGGTCACGGTGACGCTCACCGCCGACCCCGACGTCGTCGCGGCGGCGGACGTCGTCGTGCTGCCCGGGTCGCGCGCCACCGTGGCCGACCTGGCCTGGCTGCGGGAGCGCGGCCTCGACACGGCGGTGACGGCCCGGGCCGCGGCGGGCCGGCCGGTCCTCGGCATCTGCGGTGGCTACCAGATGCTCACCGAGTCCATTGTGGACGAGTTCGAATCCGGCGCGGGGGAGGTGGCGGGTCTCGGCCTGCTGCCCGGGCGGGTGACGTTCGCCGCGGAAAAGGTGCTCGCCCGGCCGGCCGGGACGTGGCGCGGGCATCCGGTGGACGCCTACGAAATCCACCACGGCTCGGTGATCGCCACGACCTCGGCGGAGTCCTTTCTGGACGGTCGGCGGGCGGGAGCGGTCTGGGGCACGATGTGGCACGGCGCGTTCGAGAACGACGCCTTTCGCCGCGCGTGGCTGACCGAAGCGGCCGCGCAGGCGGGAACCGGGTGGACGCCGGCGCCGGACGCGCCCGGCTTCGGAGACCTGCGCGAGGAAATGCTGGACAAGCTCGCGGACGCGGTCGACGAACACCTGGACACGGAGCTGCTGCGGACGCTGCTGGACCGCGGAGCGCCGCCGGACCTGCCGTTCGTGCCGCCGGGCGCGCCTTAGCGCGGCCGAAGCCCGAGTGTGGTCGGCCGGAGCTATGCCCGCCGGAGGTTGCCGACCAGAGCCTTGCCGACCAAGGCCTCGCCGCGCGGCGAGGTTGCCCAGGGCGCGCCCCGCCGTGATGCCGCCGATGGCCGGTCCGCGGCCGCGGTCGTCGGTCCGGTGGCTGCGGACCGGCTCGGCGATGCCGAAGCCCACCCGCGGCGCCGCCGTGATCCTGCAAGACCCACCCGGATCGACGGACGGGACCGCGAACCGGCCAAAACTCGGCCCGGTCAGGCGGTGATCGTGGTCCGGCGGTTCAGCGCCTTCTCCGCAAACGCGCCGAACGTCAAGCCCAACGCCAGCCACAGCGTCACCTGGGTGCCGACCGAGGCCGTCCGGAAGCTCCACAGCGTCGAGGCCGGGAAGGTGGCCGGGACCTCGTCGACCACCGGCATCAGCCAGGCCACGACGCCGATCACGGCGAGGTAGCCCGCCGCCGCGAGGAGGAAGCCGTTCCAAGCGCCCAAGCGGTCCGCCAGCTTGCGGCCGAACACCGTCGCGAAGATGCCGGCCAGCAGGGAGACCGCGACGAAGCCGAAGTACAGCTCGGTCCGCGCGCCGATCGTGCCCGGCTGGCCCACCGCGGGCGGGTTGGCCGGGTACTTCAGGAACGGGACCAGGAACACCACGGTGAACGCGCCCGCCGTGAGCAGCAGCGCCGTCAGCCGGGGGCGCAGCGAACCGAGCCTTCCCTGGGCGAACGCGAAGGCCAGTGACAGCAGGCCGCCGATCGCGACGCCGTAGACCAGCACGCCCGCCAGCAGCCCGAGCGTGCTCTGGATGTCGCGGGGGACGAGCTCTTCCGCAGAAGGAGCGGAAGCGTCGTGGGAGTGCGCGTGACCGCCGGACTCCTCGAGCCCGATGGCGGCGTTCACCGACGGCTCACCGAAGGTGTAGGCGAACCCGAACGCGAGCACACCGGCGATCAGGCCCGCGAGCATGCCGCGGACCAGCAGGGTTTTCATCATGGGAGTGCGTGCCCGCCGATCAGTGGCAGGGGAAGGCCAGCAGGTGCCGGCCGTCGTGCACGAACTCGTGCACGTAGGAGTTCGCGAACACCGCGGTGGCGCCCTGCTCGGCGCTCACGAAGTACAACGCGATCAGGGCGAGGAGCACCACGAACACCGCCCACGGCACGATCTCACGGATCGGGATGCGGATCGGGAGCGGAACGGCGGGAGCTGCCGTCTGGGTCATGGGGTGGCCTCCTCGGGCTTTCGCGGCCTCATCGGGGTCTGCACGAAGGGATCCGGGTCTGGCTTCCCCCTCGTCGGGGGTCACAGTGGCGCGACCGCGCGGACTTGCACCGCGTTCCGGAATCTCCTCGTCTGGCCGGTTGAGCGTAGGTCCGCCGTTTGGGCTGCGTCAATGTGACAATGCCGCGGTGACTCGAATGGTGGCCGCCCTCGATGTGGGCGGAACGACGATCAAGGCCGCGTTGCTCGACGAGCAGCTGCAGCCCAAGGCGGCATTGCGCGCGGAGACGGCCCGCAGCGCGGACGGGACGGCGCTGGCCGCGCAGACCGCGGACATCGTGGCCGCGCTGGCCGAGCAGGCGGGCACCGGGCAACCCGCGGCGGTGGGGGTGGTGGTGCCGGGGATCGTCGACGAGCAGACCCGCGTCTGCCACTTCTCGGCCAACCTCGACTGGCGTGAAGTCCCCTTCGGCGAGCTCCTGGAAGACCGGATCGGGCTGCCGGTCGCCTTCGGGCACGACGTCACCGCGGGCGGCATCGCCGAGTTCCGGGTGGGCGCCGGGCGCGGCGCGACGAACGCGGCGTTCATCCCGGTCGGCACCGGGATCGCCGCCGCGCTGCTGCTCGACGGCCGGATCCACCGCGCGCACGGGCAGGCCGGCGAGGTCGGGCACATCGACGTCGGCCACGCCGGCAAGTGCGGCTGCGGCGCGACCGGCTGCCTGGAGGCGATCTCGTCGGCGGCCGCGATCGCCCGCCGCTACACCGAGCGCACCGGCCGCCCGGCCGACGGCGCCCGCGAGGTCGTGGAGCTGGCTCGCCGCGGGGACGAGGTCGCGGTCGCCGTGGTCCAGGACGCGCTCGACGGGCTCGGCCACGGGATCCGGACGCTGCTGACGCTGCTCGGCCCGGAGGTGATCATCCTGGGCGGCGGCCTGTTCACCGCGGCCGACTACGTGCTGGAGCCGGTGCGCGAATGGCTGGCCGCGCACCTGACGTTCCAGACGATGCCGGAGCTGCGGATCGCCGAGCTGGGCGACGAAGCCGGGCGGCTCGGCGCCGGGCTGCTGGCGTTCGACCAGCTCGACGCCTGAGCCCTCCGAAGGCCACCACCGGGCGAACCCGGTGGTGGCCTTCGCCCCCAGCTCAGAGTGACCGCAGGAAGGCCAGCGACGGCATGAAGAAGTACTCGCCGCCCCGCAGCGTCACCGCCTGCGGCACCGGGCCGGCCGTCCGCTGCGCCGAGCCGCCCCAGTCCACGGTGTACTCCGACGACCCGCGCTCGCCCTGGCCGATCACCGGGTCCAGCCCCGGCGTGACGCCGTCGACGATCGGGAAGCCCGGGTTGTCCGCCCAGACCGCCTGGGTGAACTCGAACTGGTTGTCCAGTCGTGAGTTGAAGGCCATGAACAGCAGCCCGACGCCGCCGCTCGGCCGCGCCGCGGGCGGCACGTCGGCGTTCGGGTCGTCCGGGCGCTCACCGTACGTGACGCCCCGGCGGGCCATCAGGTGGCGCCTCTCGGCGGCCGGGTCTTCGGCGCCGCCGGAGCCGCGCGGGTTCGTCTTGCGGATGTGCGCCTGGACCGGGCACTTCAGCGCGGCGCGGTCGCTGTCGTAGGTGAAGTTGTTCGACACCGGGCTTTCCGCGCCGTCTTCCCGCTGCGTGGTCAGCGGCGTGCCGTCCTCGAAGCGGCCGATGATCATCGCGCCGGCCCGCTCGCGGTCTTCGCCGGTCAGGCCGAGGGTGTCGGCCAGATCCGCTTCGGCCTGCTTGAACCGCCGGACGTTCTGTTCCAATTTGCGGAATACGAAATAGCTGCCGAAATGCACGCCGGGATCCGGCGCCGCGGTGTCGGGAACCAGCACCTGCTCGAGCGGCGCCGCCGGATTCCACACGTTGATGCCGTCGGTGTTGTTCTTCTCCGCGTCGACGTCTTCGGTCAGGAACAGCGGCTGGCTGCGGCCGTCGACGTACCCGAAGTGCTCGATACCCTCGCCGCGCGCGTTGACGCGGCCGAGGCCGGTTTCCTCCGCGAGGACGGTGGCCGAATCCGGCAGCAGGCCGAGGATTTCGTTGCGGCGGGCGGTCATTGTTTTGTCGGTGGCGTCCCCGACGAGCACGACGGCGTGGATTTCGCCGCGGTAGCCCGGATCGAACGTCGAACGCGGCGGGTCGTTCAGCCTCCGCCGCGTGTCCGGTGTCGTCATCCCGCGCAGGAACGCCTCGTCCTGCGGCATGTTTCCGTCGACGCCGAGAGCGCGGTAGCCGGCCGCGGTGAGCCCGACGCCGACGTACGGCGTTCCCGCGCCGGTCGCGGCCTTGAACGCGCTCACCTCGTCGAGGTGTGCCTTGGCGGACTTCATCTTCCCGGTGACCGAGACGAGGAAAGCGCGCGCCTCCGCCGCGTCGCCGAAGGCGAGGAACAGGGCGGACAAGTGGTCGCGGACGTGGGCCTTGAGGATGTTCGGCTGCAGTTCGCCGAGCATCGTCGCGGCATCGCCGGTCGCCGTGGCCCAGGACAGCGTGGCGGACAGATCGACACTCATTTCGGGTCCCCTCCCGTGTGAAAAAGCCCGCCTCCCGGCGGGCACCCGGCCGGCCGAATCCCCCCACGGCCGACCGGGTCCCCTGAATACAGAGTGCAGTGCCGCAGGCGGCCGATGCCACCCGATTGCGGGTTTCACACGAAAGATTAAGTTGAGCGTGTAATAGTTTCGGGCCGGAAATAAAGGCCCGCGGAAAGAGGGTCAGCCGAGCGTGGTGGTCGCCGCCACGAGCTCGTCCAGCGCCTCGCGGACCAGTTCGGTGAACGCCCGCTCGCTGCCCGGCGCGATCCAGCGGGCGAAGCCCGTCGTGAACGCCAGGCCGCCGATTTCGGCGGCGAGGCCGGCCGTCGGGTCCGGCACTCCTCGCGCGCGCAGGGCGTCGGCCATCGCGGCCCGCAACGTCGCGAGCTTCAGCAGTTCGCGCTCGTGCAAGTCACGGTGGCCGGCGACCACCGCCTTGACCTGGCGCGCCCGCTCCCGGCGCTGCGGCCCGAACGGGGCCGTGGCGGCCGTCAGTGCCGCCGCGATCGCCTCCATCGGGGTCGCCGAGGCCGGGGCGTCCGCGATCGCCTCGGCGAAGATCCGGCTCAACAGCTCCTGGCCCGCGAAGAGCACTTCGCGCTTGTCGCTGAAGTGACGGAAGAACGTCCGCTTGGTCAGCCCGGCCCGCTCGGTGATTTCGGCGACCGTCACGCTGTCGTAGCCCCGCTCGCCGAACAGGTCGAGCGCGGCGTCGAGCAATCGCTCGCGCGTGTTCGGCTCCCAGCGGCTCATGGCCCCCAGCTTAGGCGATGACACCCGGTGTCATTGCGGTGCTATGGTGATGGCACCAGGTGTCATCACAAAGGGAGAACCTCATGCGTGTGTTCATCACCGGCGCGTCCGGCTGGATCGGCCGGGCCCTCGTCCCCGAACTCCTCGACGCGGGCCACGAAGTCCTCGGGCTGGCGAGATCGGACGAGGCGGCCGGCACCGTCGCCGCGATGGGCGCCGACGTCCTCCGCGGCGACCTCACCGACCTCGAAGTCCTGGAAAAGGGCGCGGACAGCGCCGACGGGGTCGTCCACCTCGCCTTCGGCCACGACTTCAGCCGGATGGACGCCGCGATCCGGACCGACGCGGCCGCGGTCGGCGCCATGAGCGCGGTGCTGGCCGGCAAGCCCTTCGTCGCCGCTTCGGGGACGCCGATGGTGCCCGGCCGCGCGTCGACCGAGCAGGATGATTCCGTCTTCGCGGGGCCGGTGGCCGGCCGGGGGGACATCGCCAGGGCCGTCCTCGCGACGGCGGAACACGGCGTCCGCGCGTCCCTGGTCCGGTTGCCGCGTTCGGTGCACGGCGAAGGTGATGCCCACGGCCTCATCGCCCGGCTGGTCGCCCTCGGGCGCGAGAAGGGCATCGCGGCGTACGTCGGCGACGGGACGCAGCGCTGGCCCGCCGTCCACGTCCTGGACGCGGCCCACCTGTTCCGGCTGGCGCTGGAGCAGGCCCCGGCAAAGACCGTGCTGCACGCGGTCGGCGACGAAGGCGTGCGGATCCGAGACGTCGCCGAGGTGGTCGGCCGCCGCTACAAGCTGCCGGTCGCTTCGGTAACCGCCGAAGAGCTCGGCTTCCTCGGCGCGATCCTGGCGCTCGACCAGCCGGCGTCGGCGGAAACAACCCGGGAGCTGCTCGGCTGGCGGCCCACGCAACCCGGGCTGCTGGCCGACCTCGAGCAGGGGTACTACGGCTGAGCAGTGGGACAGCGCCGGCGGAGGTGGCGACGATGACACCTCCGCCGGCGCCGGGTCTTACGCGATCGGCCGGTCCGTCGGCGCGATCGGGCGGGGCAGGACGTCGCGGCCGGTCAGGTAGGCGTCGACGCCGGCCGCGGCGCTGCGGCCCTCCGCGATCGCCCAGACGATCAGGGACTGGCCGCGGCCCATGTCGCCGGCCACGAACACGTTGTCCAAGCTCGTCTTGAACGCCTTGTCGCGCGCCACGTTGCCGCGCGCGTCCAGTTCGACGCCCAGGTCCTCGATGAGGCCCTTCTTCTGCGGCCCGAGGAAGCCCATCGCCAGCAGGACCAGCTGCGCCGGCAGCTCGCGTTCCGAACCGGGCACCGGGACGAACTTGCCGCCCTCGTTGCGCACCTCGACCAGCTTCAGCGCGCGCACGCGGCCGTCGGCGTCACCCAGGAACTCCTGCGTGTTCACCGCGTAGAGCCGCTCGCCGCCTTCTTCGTGCGCCGAGGACACCCGGTAGATCATCGGGTACGTCGGCCACGGGTGCGCGTCCGATCGCGCCTCGGGCGGCTTGGGCATGATCTCCAGCTGCGTCACCGAACGCGCGCCCTGGCGGTGCGATGTCCCGACGCAGTCCGCGCCCGTGTCGCCGCCACCGATGACCACGACGTCCAGGCCCGCGGCGTCGAAGGGAGACGACTCGAGATCCCCCGAAGCGACCCGGTTGGCCGGCGGGAGGAACTCCATCGCCTGGTGGATGCCGGCCAGTTCCCGGCCGGGGATCGGCAGGTCGCGCCAGTCGGTCGCGCCACCGGCCAGCACCACGGCGTCGTAGGACGACCGGAGCTCGGCGGCGGAGATGTCCACACCGACGTTCACCGACGTCCGGAACTCCGTCCCCTCGGCGCGCATCTGGTCGAGCCGCCGGTCGAGGCGCGACTTCTCCATCTTGAACTCGGGGATGCCGTAGCGCAGCAGCCCGCCGATCTTGTCGGCCCGCTCGAGGACCA
The DNA here is from genome assembly GCF_026017845.1 of Amycolatopsis mediterranei. Taxonomy (NCBI): domain Bacteria; kingdom Bacillati; phylum Actinomycetota; class Actinomycetes; order Pseudonocardiales; family Pseudonocardiaceae; genus Amycolatopsis; species Amycolatopsis mediterranei. The sequence continues at coordinate 8,068,281 of NZ_CP100416.1, read as the reverse complement.
CGACGCTGTGGCCCGCGCGCGTCAGCTGCTGCGCCGCGGCAAGACCCGACGGCCCGGACCCGACGACCGCGACCTTCTTGCCTGTGAGGGCAATGGGCAGCTGCGGTGTCACCCAGCCCTCGTCGAAGGCCCGGTCGATGATCGAGATCTCGACCCGCTTGATCGTCACCGGGTCGTCGTTGATCCCGAGCACGCACGCGGTTTCGCAGGGTGCCGGGCACAACGTCCCGGTGAACTCCGGGAAGTTGTTCGTCGCGTGCAGCCGTTCGATGGCCTGCTGCCAGTCCTCGCGCCAGGTCAGCGTGTTCCACTCGGGGATGAGGTTCCCCAGCGGGCAGCCCTGGTGGCAGAACGGGATGCCGCAGTCCATGCACCGGCCGGCCTGCTTCTGCAGCTTCGTCGTGGCGAAGTCTTCGTAGACCTCTCGCCAGTCCATCAGCCGCAGGTCGACCGGACGCCGCTTCGGCTCTTCGCGGGTGGTGGTCAGAAAGCCCTTGGGGTCAGCCATGTGCGGCCTCCATGATCGCCTCGTTCACGTCGCGCCCGTCGCGCTCGGCCTGCACCTGGGCGGCGAGCACGCGCTTGTAGTCCTTCGGCATGACCTTCCCGAAGCGGTCGACGCCCGCGTCCCAGTCGGCCAGCAGTTCCCGCGCGACCGCGGATTCTGTTTCGTTGTAGTGCTTTTCCAGCGTTTCGCGCAGGAAGTCCGCGTCCTCGGAGTCGAGCGGGTCGAGGTCGACCATCTCCGGGTTGACGCGGTGCGCGGGCAGGTCCAGCACGTAGGCGATGCCGCCGGACATGCCGGCCGCGAAGTTGCGCCCGATCGGGCCGAGCACGACCATCCGGCCGCCGGTCATGTACTCGCCGCCGTGGTCGCCGACGCCTTCGACGACGGCCAGCGCGCCCGAGTTGCGCACGCAGAACCGCTCGCCGACCTTGCCGCGGATGAAGATCTCGCCGCTGGTCGCGCCGTAGCCGATGACGTTGCCGGCGATGATCTGCTCTTCGGCGGTGTACTGCGCTTCCCGCGGCGGCCGCACGATCAGCCGTCCGCCGGAGAGGCCCTTGCCGACGTAGTCGTTGCCGTCGCCGTAGAGCCGCAGCGTGATGCCCTTCGGCACGAACGCGCCGAACGACTGGCCTGCCGTCCCGGTGAAGGTGACGTCGATGGTGTCGTCCGGCAGCCCTTCGCCGCCCCACCGCTTGGTCAGCTCCGAGCCGAGCATGGTGCCGACGGTCCGGTTCACGTTGCGGACGGGCAGTTCCAGCCGCACCTTGTCGCCGGAGTTCAACGCACCCTCGGCCAGCTGGATCAGCGTGTTGTCCAAGGCCTTCTCGAGGCCGTGGTCCTGCTTCGTCTGCTGCAGGCGCAGCCCGGCCGGGGCCACGTCGGGCACGTGGAAGATCGGCGACAGGTCGAGCCCGGCCGCCTTCCAGTGCTCGACCGCCTTGCGCTTGTCGAGGAACTCGGCGTGCCCGACGGCCTCGGCGATCGACCGGAAACCCAGCTCCGCCAGGTACTCCCGGACTTCCTGGGCGATGAACTCGAAGAAGTTGACGACGTACTCGGCCTTGCCGCTGAACTTCTCGCGCAGCTTCGGGTTCTGCGTCGCGACACCCACCGGGCAGGTGTCGAGGTGGCAGACGCGCATCATGATGCAGCCCGACACCACCAGCGGCGCGGTCGCGAAGCCGAACTCCTCGGCGCCGAGCAGCGCCGCGATGATCACGTCGCGGCCGGTCTTGAGCTGGCCGTCGGTCTGCACGACGATCCGGTCGCGCAGCCGGTTGGCCAGCAGCGTCTGCTGCGTCTCGGCCAGGCCGAGCTCCCACGGGCCGCCGGCGTGCTTGATGGACGACAGCGGCGAAGCGCCGGTCCCGCCGTCGTGGCCCGAGATGAGCACGACGTCCGCGTGCGCCTTGGACACACCCGCGGCGACCGTCCCGACGCCGACCTCGGACACGAGCTTCACGTGGATGCGCGCGTTCGGGTTGGCGTTCTTCAGGTCGTGGATCAGCTGGGCGAGGTCTTCGATCGAGTAGATGTCGTGGTGCGGCGGCGGCGAAATCAGGCCGACGCCCGGCGTCGAGAACCGCGTCTTCGCGATCCACGGGTACACCTTCGCGCCGGGCAGCTGCCCGCCCTCGCCGGGCTTCGCGCCCTGCGCCATCTTGATCTGGATGTCGTCGGCGTTGACGAGGTACTCGCTCGTGACGCCGAACCGGCCGGACGCGACCTGCTTCACGGCGCTACGCCGCTCCGGGTCGTACAGCCGCTCCGCATCTTCGCCGCCTTCGCCGGTGTTGGACTTCCCGCCGAGGCGGTTCATCGCGATGGCGAGGGTCTGGTGCATCTCCATCGAGATCGAGCCGTAGGAGATGGCGCCGGTGGCGAACCGCTTGACGATCTCCGAAACCGGTTCGACCTCGTCGATCGGCACCGGCGCCCGCTTGCCGTACTTGAAGTCGAACAGCCCGCGCAGCGTCAGCAGCTTCTCGGCCTGGTCGTCGACGGCCTTCGTGTACTCCTTGAAGACGTCGTACTTCCCGGCCCGCGTGGAGTGCTGGAGCTTGAACACCGTCTGCGGGTTGAACAGGTGCGGCTCGCCCTCGCGGCGCCACTGGTAGTCCGCGCCCGTTTCGAGCTCGCGGTGGGCGGCCCGGACGCCGTCGGCCGGGAAGGCGTACTTGTGCCGCTTCGCGACCTCGTCGGCGAGCGTCTCGAAGCCGACGCCGCCGAGGCGGGACGTCGTGCCGGTGAAGCAGTTCTCGATGACCTCTTCGCCGAGCCCGATCGCCTCGAAGATCTGCGCGCCGGTGTAGGACGCGACGGTCGAAACGCCCATCTTCGACATCGTCTTGCGGACGCCCTTGCCGAGCGCCTTGATCAGGTTCTGCGTCGCCTGCTTCGGCGTCACGCCCGGGATCAGGCCCTGGTGGGCCATCTCCTCGACGGTGGCCATCGCCAGGTACGGGTTCACCGCGGCGACGCCGTAGCCGATGAGCAGCGCGATGTGGTGCACCTCGCGCGCGTCGCCGGCCTCGACGATGAGGCCGACCTGCGTGCGCGTCTTCTCGCGGACGAGGTGGTGGTGCACCGCGCCGGTCAGCAGCAGCGAGGGGATCGGCGCGTGGTGCTCGTCGACCCCGCGGTCGGACAGCACGATCAGCCGGGCGCCGTCCTCGATCGCCTCGGACACCTCGGCGCGGATCTCGTCCAGCCGCTTGATCAGCGCCTCGCCGCCGCCGTGCACGTTGTACCGGCCGAGCACGGTGACCGCCTGGAACTCCGGCAGGTCGCCGTCGTCGTTGACGTGCACCAGCTTGGCGAGCTGGTCGTTGTCGAGCACCGGGAACGGCAGCGCGATCCGGCGGCAGCTCGCGGCGTCGCCGAGCAGGAGGTTCGGCTCGGCGCCGATCTGGGTGCCGAGCGCGGTGACGAGCTCCTCGCGGATGGCGTCCAGCGGCGGGTTCGTCACCTGGGCGAACAGCTGGATGAAGTAGTCGAAGATCAGCCGCGGGCGGCTCGAGAGCGTCGCGAGCGGCGAGTCGTTGCCCATCGAGCCGATCGGCTCCGCGCCGGTGCGGGCCATCGGCTCGAGGATGGCCTCGAGCTCTTCCTCGGTGTAGCCGAACGCCTGCTGGCGGCGGACGAGCGCGGCGTGCAGCGGGACCTCGCGGTCGCGCTCCGGCAGGTCCTCCAGCTGGAGCAGCCCGGCCTCGACCCACTCGTCGTACGGGTGGGCGGTGGCCAGTTCGGTTTTGACCTCTTCGTCCTCGATGATCCGGCCTTCGACGGTGTCCACGAGGAACATCCGGCCGGGCTCGAGGCGTCCCTTCCGGACGATCGTCGCCGGGTCGATGTCGAGCACGCCGACCTCGGAGGCGAGCACGACGAGGCCGTCGTCGGTCACCCAGTACCGGCCGGGGCGCAGGCCGTTGCGGTCGAGGACCGCCCCGATCTGCGAACCGTCGGTGAAGGCGACCAGCGCCGGGCCGTCCCACGGCTCCATCAGCGTCGAGTGGAACTCGTAGAAGGCGCGTCGCGCCGGGTCCATCTCCTGGTGGTTCTCCCAGGCCTCCGGGATCATCATCAGGACGGCGTGGGGCAGCGAGCGGCCGCCGAGGTGCAGCAGCTCCAGGACCTCGTCGAAGCTCGCCGAGTCGCTGGCGCCGCGGGTGATCACCGGGTAGACGCGCTTGAGGTCGCCCGGGATCAGGTCGGTCTCCAGCAGCGCCTCGCGGGCGTCCATCCAGTTGCGGTTGCCGCGCAGCGTGTTGATCTCGCCGTTGTGCGCCACGTACCGGTACGGGTGGGCCAGCGGCCACGACGGGAAGGTGTTGGTGGAGAAGCGGGAGTGCACCAGCCCGATGGCGCTGGTGACGCGCTCGTCGGTCAGGTCGGCGAAGAACCGCTCGACCTGGGGCTCGGTGAGCATTCCTTTGTAGACGATCGTCCGCGAGGAGAGCGACGGGAAGTACACGTCGTCGTCGACGAGCTCGTGCTCCACGCGCTTGCGGACGCAGAACGCGCTGCGCTCGATGTGCAGCGGGTCCGAGTGCTCCGGCTTCGGGCGGCGCGCGGTGAGGAACAGCTGCGTGAAGTGCGGCATGGTCTCGGCCGCGGTCGGCCCGCAGTGCTCGGTGTGCACCGGCAGCTCGCGCCAGCCGAGGACGCGCATGTCCTCCTCGGCGGCGATGCGCTCGATGGTCGTCATGGCCCGGCCGCGGCGCTTTTCGTCCTGCGGCAGGAAAGCCGTGCCGACGGCGTAGGTGCCCGGCTCGGGGAGCTCGAAGTCCACGACCTCGCGGTAGAACTCGTCCGGGATCTGGATCAGGAGCCCGGCGCCGTCGCCGGTGTCCGGTTCGGCGCCACGAGCCCCGCGGTGTTCCAGATTGCGCAACGCAACCAAAGCCTTGGCGACGATCGCATGATCTCGGCGCCCGGTCAGGTCGGCGACGAAGGCGACACCGCAGGCGTCGTGTTCGTAGTCGCTCCGGTAGAGGCCCGCGGCCTCGGCGTTGCTGAGCTGCTCCCCGGACGGGGGCAGGGAACTGGCACGGTGGGTCACGGCTGGCCGCCTCCCAAGGCGTTGGCGCGGCCGGTACTCACCTCATCGAGTGGTTCGAGCTGAACCGGTTAACGAAGTGGTCCGGGATCGCGATGGTCAGTCGAGAACAGTGGCTGTTGTCGGCGTTGGTGTGTGCACGTGCAAGATGCCGCGAGGCACCGGCCGGGCGTCGCTGCTGGCCTGGTGACGCCGGAAACCGGACGCGGATCATCTGGGAGGCCGCACAACGCTGGGCAGCCGAACATGTCGGGTGCTGCAAGCGCGCACAAGCCGGCCAAGGTGGTGGGGGCCGTCCGGAGCGCGCGGTGTTACTCCCGGGTTCGCCGGGTCTTATGACGATAGTGTGAATTCGCTGTTATCGACATACGTCGTTGCGCCCGGGTGGGAAATGCCACGCTTGCGTTGACGAGTCACGGGGTAGTCCCATATGCCGGGCTGACTCTCCCGCAGAGCGGGCAATTACGCCTCTGACCTGCGGAAACGTCTGTCCGAAGTGGTCCAGGGCGGCCGTGGTACCCCCGGTCCGGGGTGGCAAGCTGGGTGCATGGCGGACTTGGCCGATGACTGATCGTTATCTCTCCGTGGCTCGGACGAGCGTCCACGAGATCGAGATCAAGCGCTCCCGGTTCCTCTGCGCGCTCGCTCCGGTGCCGTCGGAAGAGGCTGCGCGGGAGTTCATCGCGGCCCGCCGACGCGCGGAACCGGGTGCACGGCACCACTGTCACGCCTTCGTCCTCGGCCCGGACGGGCGGACGCAGCGGTCCAGCGACGACGGTGAGCCGGCGGGTACCGCGGGCACGCCGATGCTGGAAGTGCTGCGCCGTCGCGAGCTGACCGACACGGTCGCGGTGGTGACGCGGTACTTCGGCGGGGTGCTGCTCGGCGCGGGCGGGTTGATCCGCGCGTACGGTCAGTCCGTTTCGGACGCTGTGGAAGCTGTTGGTGTACTAGAACACCGGCGTCTCAGTCTCGTCGAGGTGGCGGTGAGCTACGACCGCGCGGGCCGGCTGGAGAACGACCTGCGCGCATCTCCGTACTTGCTCCGCGCGACGCGCTTCGACGAGCTGGCTCGCTTCGAGGTCGGCCTGGCTCCGGGCGAGGCTCCGGCGTTCGCGGGCTGGCTCGCGGATCTGACGAACGGCGAAGCGGCCACGACCCCGCTCGGCGACCACTGGGTGGCCAGGCGCCCCGGCAAAGGTCTTGAATGACTCATTCCTGGCGTCCGACGACATGAATGAGTCATTCAAGGCGTCTGCGGCCGGCCGGGTGGTCCACCGACCCTGAGTGGTCCGGTCGCGGAACCGGTTGGCGCACAACGAACTTTCGGTGCTTCCGCCGGCGGGTCCTGCCGTGCCACCATGTCCTGCCACCGAGTTCCGGTACCACTTCGATCCCCCTGGACGTTGACGACGCGGCGCAAGCCGCGCTGACAACGTTGTCATCACTCGTTCTGCTTGCCCGACAACGATGTCGCCCGGCGGAAGGTGCGACAAGGAGAGGAAGGGTCATGTCCAGACCATTGGCCGGCCGGGTGTTCGCGGTCGCGTTCGCCGCGGTTCTGCTGGGAGCGGGGCTCGCCGCCCCGGCGGCCGGCGCCGCGACGCTCGCCCTCACGCAGTACGTGAATCCCTTCATCGGCACCGACAACAGCAACTCGCCCAACCCGGTGCCCGGCGGCGCCGGCGGCAGCACCTACCCGGGTGCGGTCGTGCCGTTCGGCATGGTGCAGTTCAGCCCGGACACGCCGACCGCGTCCCCGTCCGGTTACCGGTACAGCGACAGCAGCATCGAGGAGTTCAGCCTCACCCACTTCAACGGGGCCGGCTGCGCCAACAACGAAGACCTCGGCCTGCTGCCGATCACCGGCGCGATCGGGACCTCGCCGGGCACCGGCTGGACCGGGTACGCGGGCCACTACACCAAGGAGAACGAGTCGGCCGCGCCCGGCTACTACAAGAACAAGCTCGACACCTACAACACGACGGTGGAGCTCTCGGCCACGCAGCGGTCCGGCTTCATGAAGCTGACCTACCCCGGCACGACGTCCGCGCGGCTGCTCGTGAACACCAGCCGCAGCGCCACCGGCAGCCGCAGCGGGTCGATCAGCATCAACGGCAGCCAGCTCACCGGTTCGGTGACCGGCGGCGGGTTCTGCGGCTCGTCGAAGACCTACCAGATCTTCTACGTCATCCAGTTCGACCGCGCGCCCAGCGGGTTCGGCACCTGGCTCGGCGGCACCGTGACCGCCGGTTCCGCGAGCACCAGCGGCACGAACTCCGGCGGGTACGTCACCTTCGACACCTCGAGCAACACCACGGTCCAGGCGAAGGTCGGCATTTCGTTCGTCAGCCTGGCCAACGCGCAGGCGAACCTCGCCGCCGAGAACCCCGGCTTCGACTTCGCCGGGGTCCGGGCCGCGGCCGACACGAGCTGGAACACCATCCTCAACCGCGTCCAGGTGACCGGTGGCGCCGCCGCGGACCTGCAGAAGTTCTACACGGCGCTGTACCACGTCTTCCAGAACCCGAACATCGCCAGCGACACGAACGGCCAGTACCGCGGGTTCGACCAGGCGGTGCACACCGCTTCCCACACCGTCTACCAGAACTACTCCGGCTGGGACATCTACCGCTCGTGGGCCGCGCTGATCGGGCTGCTCGCGCCGAACGAAGCGAGCGACATCGCGAAGTCGATGGTGCTGGACGGCCAGCAGGGTGGGTTGCTGCCCAAGTGGTCGCACAACAGCAACGAGCACTTCGTGATGACCGGTGACCCGGGGCCGATCATCGTCGGCAGCATGTACGCCTTCGGGGTGCGCGGCTTCGACACCGCGGCGGCGTTGACGCTGATGGACAAGAGCGCCGGCGGCGGCACCACGCAGGGGCAGGCGATCCGCGGCCGGGAAAGCGGCTACCTCAGCCGGCACTACGTCTACGAAGACCCGTCGGACTCGCTCGAGTACTCGGCGTCCGACTTCGCGGTGGCGCAGTTCGCGAAGGCGGTCGGCGACACCACGAAGTACAACACGTACATGCAGCGGGCCCAGTGGTGGCAGAACGTGTTCGGCCCCGATTCCGGCTACATCCAGCCGCGGGGCAGTGACGGGAACTGGGCGTGGCCGGTCGTGCCGTCGAGCAACAGCGGCTACACCGAGGGCAACCCCTCGCAGTACACCTGGATGGTGCCCTACAACTACCAGGGCGTGATCAACCTGATGGGTGGCCGCCAGACCGCCGTGCAGCGGCTCGACCACCACTTCACCCAGCTCAACGGCGGCCTCACCCAGCCGTACTTCTACATCGGCAACGAGCCGGAGCACGGCGTGCCGTGGGCGTACAACTACGCCGCCCACCCGCAGGGCACCAGCTCCGCGGTGCGGCGCGTGATGAACGAGTCGTTCACCACCGGCGCGGGCGGCGAGCCCGGCAACGACGACCTCGGCGCCACCTCGGCGTGGTACGTCTTCGCCGCGCTGGGGATGTACCCGGCGACGCCGGGCGCGGACGTGCTGGCCCTGCACGGCCCGCTGTTCCCGTCGGTGTCGATCGTCCGGCCGAGCGGGACCATCCGGATCACCGGCACCGGTGCCGGCCAGGGTGCCCAGTACGTGCAGAGCCTGAGCGTCAACGGCGTCTCGACGACGAAGTCGTGGATCCGCTACGGCGACATCGCGGGCGCGTCCACGCTGAGTTACACGATGGGCTCGTCGCCGAGCGGCTGGGGCACGAACGTGTCGGACGTCCCGCCGTCGTACAACGACGGGTTCACCCCGCCGGCCGCCGCGCCGGAGCTCGGGACGAACCTGGCGCTGGGCAAGGCGGCCACGGGTTCGGCGACGTGCAACTCGGCCGAGGGTGCGGCCAACGCGGTCGACGGCAGCCTGGCGGGCAACAGCAAGTTCTGCACCGCCGCCGCGACGAAGTTCCTGCAGGTCGACCTCGGGTCGGCGCAGAACGTGTCCGCGTTCGTGGTCAAGCACGCCGGCCTCGGCGGCGAAACCACGGCCTGGAACACCGGCGCTTTCACGATCCAGACGTCCACCGACGGCTCAGCGTGGACGACGGTCGCTTCCGTGACCGGGTCCCGGGCCAGCCGCACGTACCACCCGATCACCACCCGGTCGGCGCGGTACGTGAAGCTGAACGTCACCACCCCGGCCAACGACGGCAACGGTGCGTCACGGATCTACGAGTTCGAGGTCTACCGCTGATCGGGGGGCTCGTGAGCGCCGGACGCGGCGCTCGCGAGCCACTCCTCGCGGGTGATGCCGTACTCGACGTCGCCGTGCTCGCTGCCCGGCGCGCGTTCGTGCTCCGGGAACTCCTCGAAGTAGGTGCGGACGAGCGTCATCCCCAGTTTTTCCATCACGCGCCGCGAGCGCTCGTTCACCACCATGGTGGACGCCGTCACGCGCCGTACCCCCAGCTCGGTGAAGCCTTTGGCGAGCAGTGCCGCGGAGCCTTCGGTGCCGTAGCCCCTGCCCCAGGCCGTCCGGTGCAGCCGGTAGCCGAGCTCGGGCTCGTCCGGCGGGTCGCCCGGGCGGGGGCGGAAATGGAACCACCCCAGGAAGTCGCCGGTGCTCTTTTCGATCGCCGCCCAGAACCCGTAACCGGGGAAACGCTGGTAGTAACCGAGGAACGCGGGGAGATCCAGTGTGACGATCTCGGTGCGGTCCGCCGGCCGTCCCCCATTGAGGTACTTCATCACGGCCGGGTCGTCGTAGAGTTCGAAGAGCGCATCGGCGTCGTTCTCGGTGAACCGGCGGAGGATCAGCCGCTCGGTTTCGAGGAATACCTGCATCAGGTGATGCTGTCAGTGACCCCAGTGTGTGGCAAAGCGATTACGCGGCGGCCGCGAAGACCTCGCCCAGCGCGCGCGAGCCGGCCTCGGTGAGCAGCGCGGGCACGCGCTCGCCGCACTTGCCGGGCTGTGCGGGTGCGATCAGGCCGAGCCGCGCGAGCCGGTGCACGGTGGACTGGTCGCAGCAGCTCAGGCCGTCGATGAAGAGGTCGGGCTCGCAGCTGCAGCTGATCTCGGCGTGGCCCCCGGCCACGGCTCTCAATGTGGCCCGCTCACGATGGTTCAATGCGGTGATCATGGCGGCGCCTCCTTCCCGTCGTGCTCATTAGACGCCCCACCACCGACAGTTTCCGCCTCCGAGCGTGCGAATCCGGGTATTTCAGGGGTGCACGTAAGGGTGGCGTGTCGTGCCGCTCCGGGGTAGCCCCCGGATACCCCTAGGGAAGCGGTTCATGCGTCGTCTTCCGCAGCTGCCGGAAAACGATCGGACTACGGGGCGAGCACGGACGGGATTCTGTACACACTTTCGCGCGAGGCCCACGCGACCACCCCGCTCCACGAGGCGGCCGCGTCGGCCGGTCGAAGGCTCACTTCTGGTGCGGAGCCACGTACTCCTTCGCCTCGGGCGCTTCGAACAACGGCTTGACGTACTTGACGCCGCCCTCGGCGGAAGCGTCCGGGGTGGCCGCGTACACCTGGCGCGTCGCCGGCGTTCCCGGCTTGGAGAAGTCGAGCGCCGCGACCAGGTTGTCCGTGCTCGCCGACGTCGTCTGCTTCAGGGCCGCCGCGATGCCGTCGCGGGTGAGGTCCTTGTTGTCGCAGGCCTTCTTCAGCACCGCGCCCCAGACTTCGCCCACCGCGTAGCCGTAGGGGACGCCGCCGTTCGGGGTCTCCTTGTACGCGGCCTTGAACTTCGCCGCCACGTCCTTCGCCTTCGGCAGGTCCGCGGAGAACGGCACGCTGCTCGCGACCACCGTCAGCTTGTCGAGCGCCCCGGCCGCCGGGCTCTTCAGCAGCGCCGGGTCGAAGGTCGGGTTGTTGCCCAGTACCGGCACGTTCAGCCCGAGTGCCTTGTTCGCCGCGACCGCGGACCCGGTCTGGGCGGGCGTGGTGGTCAGCGCGATCGCCTTCACGCCGGCGCCCTTGAGCCCGGTGACGACGTTGGTGAGGTCGCTGTCGGTCGAGGTGATCTTCACTTCCTTGACCGTCAGGCTGTGCTTCTTCGCGTAGAACTGCGACCCGCGCAGGCCGTTCTTGCCGTACTCGCCGTCGATGTAGACGTGCCCGATCGTGTCGCCGTCCTTGATCAGGCCCTGCTCCTGCAGGTACGACAGGCCGTCGATCATCTCGAGGTCGTACGTCGTCCCGACGATCATCACGTACGGGTTGTCCAGCAGCTCCGACGACCACGACGCCGGCGCGGCGACGGCCTTGTCGGTGGCCAGGTTCTGCTTCAGCGCGGCCACCACCGGCGAGCCCAGCAGCTGCACGAACCCGAGCACCTTCGGCTCGATCTGCGGGTACAGCGTCTTCGCCGTGTCGGCCTTGTAACCGTGGTCGACCTCCTCGAGCTTCACCTGGCGCCCGCAGACGCCGCCGGCGGCGTTGAAGTCCTTGGCCCACAGCTCGTTGCCCTGCGTGACGCCGAGGCCGAGGTTCTTGAACACGCCGGACTTGTCGGTCATCACGCCGAGCGTCACCTCGGCCGCCGTCACCCCCTTGCCGGTTTTGACCCCCGAGCTGTCCGAGCCCGGCGAGCCCGAGTTGTTCGCCTTCGTGCTGCACGCCGAGAGCGCGAGGACGGCCACCAGCGCCGCCGCCAGGTGTGTGCGTTTCATGGTTCCTCCGGGGGTTGACGGCGAAGACGGGTGAGCCGGCGGCCGAGCGCGGCGAGCCCGCCCGGCTCGAACAGCACGACGAGGATGATCGCGGCGCCGTAGACGAACGAGCTGACGAGGACCGGGGTCAGCGCGCCGTCGCCGGTGCCGGAGAACCAGCCCAGGTCGGCCGAATACAGGGCGAGGACCTGCGGCAGGCCGTTGACGATCAGCGCGCCGACCAGCGCGCCGGGGACCGAGCCGAGGCCGCCGATGATGACCATCGCGAGGTAGGCGATCGACACGTTGATGCCGTAGGTGCCGAACTCGCTCTCGTCCGGCTTGAGGATGTCGAACCAGAGCACGGTCATCGCGCCGGCGAGGCCACCGTAGGCCGACGAGACGGCGAACGCGCCCGCCTTGGCGCGCATGACGCTGACGCCCATCACCGCGGCCGCGGCCTCGTTGTCCCGCACCGCCCGCCACGACCGCCCGACCCGGCCGCGGACGGCCCCGCGCGCGATCACGAACGCGAGCACGGTGAGCAGCAGGAACAGGTACCACATGCGCTCGGCCTGCCGGATCGGCACGCCGAGCAGGGTGATCTCGGGGCCGTCGTCGGTGAACGGGAAACCGAACAGCGAGAACGGCGCCGGCGCGCGGCCGGTCGACGTCCCGCCGGTGAGCTCCTCGGCGGACTGTCCGAAGTAGAGGCCCAGGAACACCAGCGCCAGTGAGGCGACGCCGAGGTAGATGCCGCGCAACCGACCGGCGACCGGGGCGAAGGCCAGCCCGAGCAGGGCCGCGACGACCACCGCACCCAGCAGCGAGAGGCCGGGATCGAGGCCGAAGCCGACCACCCGGTCGTCGCCGATCGGTCCGGACAGGACGGTGTAGGCGGTACCGCCGGCGAGCAGGAAGAACGCGTGGGCCAGGGAAAGCTGCCCGGCCTGCCCGACCACCAAGGTCAGCCCGATCGCGCCCACCGCGCCGATCATCATGTACTGCCCGGCCTTCAGCCAGGCCGCGTCGAGGTACAACGGCAGGGCGAGCAGGACGACCAGCAGCGCGAGCCAAGCGGCTTTGCGGACCAGGCTCGCCGGGCCGCGGCGCGGACGAGGGGCCGCGACCGGTTCGGACTCGGTGTCCACTTCGGACACGGCTTGCTCAGACACGCGTTCGCTCCCTCGTGCCGAACAATCCCGAAGGCCGCACCACCAGGACCACCAGCATCACCAGGAACACCGCGCTCTTGGAGAAGTCGAACGAGACGTATTGGGCCGACAGCGCCTCCACCAGCCCGACGACCAGGCCGCCGACCACCGCACCCGCCGTCGAGTCGAGGCCGCCGAGGATCGCCGCGGGGAACGCGGCCAGCGCGATCGAGTGCGTCCCGCGGGAAAGCCCGGCGCCGGAGAAGTCCTGCGTCGCGATGAACAGCACGGCCACCCCGGCCAGCAGCCCGGCGACCAGCCACGCGGTCGCGGTGACGCGGGAGCTGCGGATGCCCATCAGCGCGGCGGCCTCGCGGTTCTCCGCCTGCGCCCGCATGGCCACGCCCCAGTTCGAGTACTTGAAGGCCAGCCAGAACGCCGTGATCAGCACCGCGGCCACGCCGAGGGCGACCAGGTGCGTGCGGAACAGCGTGATCCCGCCGAGCTGGAACGGCTTCGCGTCCCAGGCGCCGCCGAGGAAGGGCAGCGTGACGCCGAGGCGGCGCACGATCTCCTCGGTGACGATCACGTCGACGCCGATGGTGAGCAGGGCCAGGCTGTTGGCGTCGGCGTGCCGGGAGCGCGACAGCAGCAGCCGCTCCACGAGCAGGCCGAGCAGCCCGGCCGAGACGATCCCGGCGAGCGACGCGCCGACCCAGCCCAGCGCGTCCCGCGTCACGACGACGAGGTAGCCGCCGAAGAGCACGAGTGAGCCGTGGGCGAAGTTGACCACCTCGGTGGCCTTGAAGATGATCACGAACCCCAGCGCCAGCAACGCGAACACCGCGCCCTTGCCGAGGCCGTTCACCACGAGCTGCAGGAAAGTGTTCACGCCGCCTCCGTACCGAGGTAGGCCTTGATGACGTCCGGGTCGGACTGGACCTGCGCGGGCGTGCCGTCGGCGATGCGCCTGCCGAAGTCGAGCACCGTGACGCGGTCGGCGATGCCCATCACCAGGCCCATGTCGTGTTCGACGAGCAGGATCGAGATGCCCAGCTCGGCGCGGATCCCGCTGATGGTGCCGGCCAGCTCGGCGGTCTCGGCCGCGTTCATCCCGGCCGCGGGCTCGTCGAGCAGGAGTAGTACCGGTTCCACGGCCAGCGCGCGGGCCAGGTCGACGCGCTTGACGACGCCGTAGGGCAGCGCGCCCACGGGGGCGTCCACGACCGCGCCGAGGCCGAGGAACGCGCAGATTTCCCGCGCTCGCTCGGCGTGCCGGCGTTCGGCCCGGACCGTCCACGGCAGCCGCAGCCCGGTCTCCAGGAACCCGCCGCGGGTCAGCGCGTGCCGGCCGAGCAGGACGTTGTCCAGCACGGTCGAGCCGGGGGAGAGGGCGGCGTTCTGGAACGACCGCCCGACGCCGAGCCCGGCGAGCTTGTGCGGCGCGAGCCCGGTGAGCTCGGTGTCCCCGAGCCGCACGTGGCCCGTGTTGGCCCGGTAGAGGCCGCTGATCACGTTGAAGCAGCTGGACTTCCCGGCGCCGTTCGGCCCGATCAGCGCGTGCAGCGAACCGGGGGCGACGGTGAAGCTCACGTCGTCGAGCGCGCGGATCCCGCCGAACCGCAGGGAAACGGCCTCGACGCACAGCTTTTCGGGGGTCCGGCGGCCCCCGGCCCGAGGCGAAGCCTCGGTGGTCGCCGGCAGTTCCGGCGGCGTCATCCGGCCCACCTCGACAGGCTCCGGCCGGCCAGGCGGGCCCGCGCGGTCTCGGCTTCGGCGTCGGCGGCCTCCTGCGACTCGGCGTGCCCGCCGAGGTAGAGCCGCTGGACGTCCTCGCTGGCCGCGAGCTCGGCCGCCGTCCCGGCCAGCGCGACCCGGCCGACCTCCAGCACGACCGCGTGGTCGGCGACGCCGAGCGCCATCACGGCGTTCTGCTCGACCAGCACCACGGCGGTGCCCTGGTCGTGGATCTCCCGGACGGTCCGCGCGATCTGCTCGACGACCTTCGGCGCGAGCCCCAGCGACGGCTCGTCGAGCAGCAGCAGCTTCGGTGCGGCCATCAGCGCCCGGCCGATGGCCAGCATCTGCTGCTCGCCGCCGGACAGCAGGCCCGCGCGCTGCTTGGCGCGTTCGGTGAGCACGGGGAACAAGGCGTCGACCCGCGCGCGGGCTGTTGCCCGCTCGGCCGCGGTCCGGGCGCCGATGCCGCCGGCCCGCAGGTTCTCCTCGACGGTCATCCGCGCGAAGATCTGCCGCCCTTCGGGCACGCCGGCGACGCCGAGCCGGACGATCTGCGCGGGATCGAGCTTGCCGAGGGAGTGGCCGTCATAGCGGATCTCGCCGGCGTCGATCGAGCCCCGGTGCATGCGAAGCGTGCCCGAGACGGCTCTGAGCAAAGTGGATTTCCCGGCCCCGTTGCTGCCCAGCACGGCCAGGACGCCGTCGGCGGAGACGTCGAGATCGATCCCGTGCAGGGCGGCCGTCGACCGGCCGTACCGCACCCGCAGGCCACGCACGGTCAGCACGAACTCACTCCGGAACGCAAGGGGCCTCCTCCACTCGTGTGACGTGAGTCACGGCCGGTGGCGGTCATCCTGCGTTCGGCGGGAGTGATCCGATACCCCCACCTGGAGAGGTAGGCGGCTACGAAACGGACACGGCGGACGCCCGGAGCGCCGCGAACACCTCGGGCGCGGTCGTGCACTCGCCGAGCCGGACCGGCTTGCGGTCGCCGTGGAAGTCGCTCGAGCCGGTCGCGCGCAACCCCAGCTCCGCCGCCACGGCCCGCAGCCGGTCGCGGACCTGGACGGGCTGCTCCGGGTGGTCCGCTTCGATCCCCGACAGCCCGGCTTCGGCCAGGGTCGCCAGCTGGGTGTCCGAGACCGCAGTGCGCCGCTTGACCGAGCGCGGGTGGGCCAGCACCGCCACGCCGCCGGCCGCGCGGACCAGCGCGATCGCGTCCACAGTGGACAGGACGTGCTTGGGCACGTCGGCCCGGCCGCCGTCGGCGATCCAATCGGAGGTGAAGGCGTCGGTGATGCCCACCGCGGCCAGCGCCGCGGCGATGTGCGGACGGCCCAGCGGCGCACCCGCGGCGATCGTCTCGACCTGGGCCAGGGTGATCGGCGCGCCGAGTTCCCGGCAACGCTCGACCATCCGCACCCCGCGCCGAACGCGGTCGGTGCGGATCAGCTCCAGCTCGGCTCCCAGCGGCTGGTGCCCGGGGTCGACGAAGAGGCCGAGCAGGTGCACCTCCGCGTCGTCGAGCCGGCAGGAGATCTCGACGCCGGGGACGATCTCCACCCCGGCGGAGGCGGCCAGCGCCGCCGGCAGGCCCGCGAAGGTGTCGTGGTCGGTGAGGGCGAGCACCGTCAGCCCGGCTTCGGTGGCCAGCCGGGGCAGCTCGGAAGGCGGGGTCGTCCCGTCGGAGGCCGTGCTGTGCGCGTGCAGGTCGATCGTCACCCGGGGGAGGATCTCACAGCAGCCCGGCTTCGCTGGCCTTCCCGATGGCCTCGACGCGGTTGCGGGCCCCCAGCTTGTGCAGGGCCGACTGCAGGTACGTCTTCACCGTGTTGCGGGCCAGGCCGGTCGACTCCGCGATCTCCGGGTTCGTCTGGCCCTGGGCGGCCAGCCGCAGCACCTCGTACTCGCGGCGGGTCAGGCCACTGCGGGCCAGCGCGTCCGAGCGTTGCCCGGCGTCGGGGAGGATCCGCGGGTCGACGACGCGCTCGCCGCGCAGGACCCGGCGCAGCTCGGTCACCAGCTGGGCGCCCGCGGCGTCCTTGAGCAGGCAGCCGTGCGCGCCCGACTCCAGCGCGGCCAGCACGCCCTGGTGGTCGCCGTGCGCGGTGAAGACCACGATCTTCCCCTCGGGGTGCACCCGGCGCAGCTCGGTGACGACCTCCGGTGCGAGCATGTCCGGCAGCCGCAGGTCGAGCAGGATCAGGTCCGGGGCCAGCGCCGCCACCCGCTCGATCGCCAGCCGCCCGGACTCGGCCGAGCCGACCACGCTCAGACAGGGGTCCGAGCGCAGCAGCAGCGTCACGCCGTCGCGGACCACCGGGTGGTCGTCGACGACGAAGACGGTCGCGGGGGTCGTGGGGGTCACCGTCGCACCAGCGGCACCCACGCGCGCAGGGTGCAGCCGTCGTCGTCGTCGCGGACGAGGCTGACCCGGCCGCCGAGCCGCGCGGCCCGCCTGGTGAGCGTCCGCAGGCCCATGCCGGTGCCGGGGACGGCGTCGGTGCCTGTGCCGTCGTCCGCGACGACCACCTGGACCCCGTCGTCGCTGGGCAGCAGGCTGACGACCACCGAGGACGCCCGGGCGTGCTTCTCGACGTTGAGCAGCCCTTCGCGGACCGCGGCCACCAGCAGCGCGGTGCGTTCGGCGTCCAGCGGCGGCACCGCCGCGAGCTGCACGAACCGGGCCGGCACGCCGCAGCGCGCCTGGAACGAGCGGCAGTGCTCGGCCAGCTCGACCGGCAGCGCCCGCTCCGGGCTGCACTCCGACAGCGCCAGCAGCGACTCCCGCAACGCTCCCGCGGCCGCCGAGACGTCGCCTTCCAGGCGCCGCAGCCGCGCCTCCAGGCCCGGGAGCTCGCGCAGGTCCTCGTGCAGGTCGCGCACCTGGACGCCGATGGAGAACAGCAGCGCGCCGACGGAGTCGTGCAGCGCGCTCTGCATGCGCAGGCGCTCGCCGGCCACCGCGGCCGTGCGGTCGGTCTCGGCGACCTTCGCCAGGTGCAACGCCGTCCCGGCCTCGCGCGCGACCTCTTCCATCCGCCGGACGGCGTCGTCGCCGAAGTCGGCGGGCTCGCGCATGGCCGCGTAGGCGATGGCGACGGTCTCACCGCGCGCGACGATCGGCACGGCGAGCATCGCGGCCAGGCCCTCGCCCCGGACCTGGGCGTCGAACTGGTGGGTGATCGCCGGCGAGCTGACGTAGTCGGCGACCTTCACCGGACGGCCCAGCGCGAGCACCCGGCCGCCGATGCCCTGGCCGACCGGCACCTCGAGGTCCTGCAGCGAGTCCGTCCGGGTGCCGGACATCCAGCGGATCACGGCCAGCTCGGGCCGGTCGAGCTCGGCGACGAACCCGGCCTTCGCGCCGACCGTCTCCCGGATCAGGCGCGCGGTCCCGTGCAGCGCGGCGACGCGGTCGAGCGTGCCGAGCAGTTTCTCCCGCTCGCGCAGCAGCTCGCCCAGCACCGCGCTGTACTCGGCGACGTGCTCCTTGGCCGTCACCCGATCACGATGGCACACCGGGTGTGGTTCCGGACATACCCGGCTGGAGACCTACGGCGGCGCCGGGTCGACTTGAATGGGGGCGTGGAGATCCTCACCGACGCCGCCACGCTCGCGCTGTACACGACCGACGCGTCCAACTACCGCCACGTGCCGCGCGGCGTGGTGCTGCCGCGGACCGTCGACGACGTGGTCGCGGCGGTCGCGGCCGCCCGGAATCGTGACCTGCCGGTGATCGCGCGCGGCGGCGGGACGAGCGTCGCCGGCAACGCGTGCGGGCCGGGCCTGGTGATCGACACCTCGCGCCACCTCGGCGGGGTGCTCTCCCTGGACCCGGACGCGCGGCTGGCGCGCGTGCTGCCCGGCACGGTGCTCGACGACCTGCAGGCGGTCGCGGCCCCGCACGGCCTGCGGTTCGGCCCGGACCCGTCGACGCACAGCCGCTGCACGCTCGGCGGGATGATCGGCAACAACGCGTGCGGCTCGCACTCGGTGGCGTGGGGGCGCACGGTCGACGTCGTCCGCTCGCTGGAGGTCCTGCTCTACGACGGGACGCGGCTGCGGGTGGGCCCGGACGAGCCTGCCGAGGGCCGGATCTTCGACGAGCTGCGCGCGCTGGTGCGCGACAACCTGGCGTTGCTGCGCCGCGAACTCTCGACGTGGCCGCGCCGGGTGTCGGGCTACGGGCTCGAGCACCTGCTGCCCGAGAACGGTTTCGACGTCGCGAAGGCGCTCGTCGGCAGCGAGGGCACCTGCGTGACCATTCTCGAAGCGACCGTCTCGCTCGCCGAGCTGCCCCACCGGCGCGTGTTGGCGGTGCTCGGTTTTCCGTCCGACATCGCGGCGGCCGACGCGGTGCCCTCGATCCTGCCGTGGTCCCCGCTGACCGTCGAAGGCGTGGACGCCGAGCTCGTCGCGATGCTCCCCGGCCGCGTCGGCGACCTGCCGCCGGGCGGGGCGTGGCTGTTCGTCGAGCTGGCCGGCGACGACCCGGCTTCGCGGGCCCGGGAACTGGCCGCGTCGCTCGACCTGACGGGCTTCGCGATCGTCGACGACCCGGCCGCGCAACGCGGGCTGTGGCGCATCCGCGAGGAAGGCGCCGGGCTCGCGACCCGGCTCGCGGACGGCTCGGAAGCGTGGCCGGGCTGGGAGGACGCCGCCGTCCCACCCGAGCGGCTCGGCGCCTACCTGCGCGAGTTCAAGTCCTTGATGCGTGCGCACGGCCGCCGCAGCGTGGTCTACGGCCACTACGGCGAAGGCTGCCTGCACCTGCGACTCGACTTCGACCTGCTGTCCGCGTCCGGCGTGGCGGACTTCCGGCGGTTCCTGGAGGAGGCCGCGGACCTCGTCGCGGCGCACGGCGGGTCGCTGTCCGGCGAGCACGGCGACGGCCAGGCGCGCTCCGAGCTGCTGTCCCGCATGTACAGCCCGGAGATGATGGACGTCTTCGCGCGGTTCAAGGCGATCTTCGACCCGGCCGGGCGGATGAATCCCGGCATCCTGGTGGCGCCGCGGCCGGTCGACGCCGATCTGCGGGTGCGATCGACGCCAGCGTCCTTTGAGGACAGTGTGTTCCTCGGCTATCCGGAGGACCGCGGGAACTTCGGCCAGGCGATGCGGCGCTGCGTCGGCGTGGGGAAGTGCCGCAACACCAGCGGCGGCGGCGTGATGTGCCCGAGCTACCGGGCCACCCGCGAAGAACAGCACTCGACGCGCGGGCGCGCCCACCTGCTCGCGGAGATGCTCAACGGCGAGGTGATCAAGGACGGCTGGCGGTCCACCGAGGTCCGGGAGGCCCTCGATTTGTGCTTGTCCTGCAAGGGATGTCTGTCGGACTGCCCGGTCGACGTCGACATGGCGACGTACAAGGCCGAGTTCCTGCACCAGCACTACCGGCGGCGGCTGCGCCCGGCGTCGCACTACTCGATGGGCTGGCTGCCGCTGTGGCTGCGGCTCAGCGCTGTTGCTCCGCGCTTGGCCAATGCCGTCGGGCGGTCGCGCTGGGCGGGCTTGGTGAAATGGCTCGGCGGGATCGCACCGGAGCGTTCGTTGCCGTCGTTCGCTTCTTCCCCGTTTACGTCGTCGCGTGCGGATCTTCGGCGGAAGGCGTCAGGGGAGCGGCGGGTGGTGCTCTGGCCGGACTCGTTCAACAACTACCTGACGCCTTCGGTGCTCGACGCCGCCCACGAGGTGCTCACCGCGGCCGGGTACGACGTCGTGCTGCCGGACCGTGGCGTCTGTTGTGGACTGACGTGGGTGTCGACGGGCCAGCTCGGCGTCGCGCGGCGCGTCCTGGACCGGACGCTGTCCGTGCTGGCGCCGTACCTGGAGGCCGGCTACGAGGTGGCGGGCCTGGAACCGAGCTGCACGGCCCTGTTCCGCGGCGACCTGCCCGCACTGATGCCGGGCGACGCGCGGGCTTCGCTCCTGGCGTCGCGGACGTTCACCTTCGCCGAGCTGCTGGCCCGGGCGCCGATCCCGTTCGCGGCGCTCGACGTCGACGCGATCACGCAGGTGCACTGCCACCAGCATGCGGTGCTGGGTTTCGGCGCCGACGAGTCCGCGCTGGCGGCCGCGGGGGTCCGCAACATCACTTTGGACTCGGGCTGCTGCGGCCTGGCGGGCAACTTCGGCTTCGAGCGCGGCCACTACGCCGTCTCGAAGGCGGTGGCGGAGGACCGGATGCTGCCCGCGATCCGCGCGGCTTCCCCGGACACCGTGGTGGTGTCCGACGGCTTCAGCTGCCGGACGCAGATCGCCCAGGAGTCGGGCCGGACACCGGTGCACCTGGCGGAACTGCTGCGGCGCGCGCTCCCGTGATCATTCGGCGCGCTCCAGCAGCGTCCGGACGGCGGTGAGGACGAGCCGGACGATGGCGTCGGGATCGGCGCCGGCCAGCGGCTGCTTGCCGGTGAGCTCGCGGACCACCCCGATGCCCAGCAGCCAGGCGAGCGCGAGGTCGGCACGCAGCTCGGCGTCCGGGGCGTCGGTCAGCGTGGCCAGGATCCGGGCGTACTGGTCGCCGATCTCCGCGCGCAGCACCGCCCCGACGTCGCCGCTGCCGGACGAGCGCAGGTACGTCTCCAGCGTCCGGTTCCGGTCGCCGCCCGGCTCGAGCATGCTGCGCAGCGACGCGCTGAGCAGCCGCTCCGGCGGGTGGGATTCGAGGTGCTCGCGCCCGCTGCGGGCGATGACCTCCTCGAACAGCGCCTCCTTGCTGCCGAAGTAGCGGAAGAGCAGCGACTGGTTGACCCCGGCCAGGTCGGCGATGTCCCGCACGGTCGTCCGGTCGAACCCGCGCTCGGCGAACAGCTTCGCGCCGGCGTCGAGCAACGCCTGCCGCGTCGCGGCCGCGTCCCGCTTGCGGCCACGCTGCTCCGGCGTTTCGCTCATCGAAGCAGGCTAACCGGCAAACCGGACGCGGGCGCGACGGACCCTAGGCGCCGGAGAGGCGGATCGCGGCGGCCGGGCAGGTCAGTTCCGCCTGCCGGACCGCCTCTTCGGCGCCGGCGGGCGGCTCCTCGGCGAGGAGGACGACCGTGCCGTCGTCCTCGTTCTGGTCGAACGCCTCCGGGGCCAGCAGCACGCACTGGCCGGACGAGACGCAGCTTCCCGTGTCGACGGTGATCTTCATCGGTTCACCACTCCACGGGCACGCGCTCGACACCGCCGGCCACGCGGTTGGTGCGCACCGGGATCTCGTCGAGCCCGACGGCGAGCCGCAGGCCCGGGAAGCGGCGGAACAGCTTCGGGAACACCGTGCGCAGCTCGGTGCGGGCGAGGTTGGCGCCGATGCAGACGTGGGCGCCGGTGCCGAAGGCGAGGTGCACGTTCGGCGTCCGGTCCGGGTCGAACCCGTCCGGGTCGGCGAACACCGACGCGTCCCGGTTGGCCGCGTCGCTGGAGATCAGCACGGCGTCGCCGCGCATGATCCGCGTCCCGGCGATCTCGACGTCTTCGTGCGCGTACCGCAGCAGGCCGGTGCCGCTGGTCGCGGTCAGCCGCAGGATCTCCTCGACGGTCTGGTTCACCTGGCCGTCGGGGTCGGCGGCGAAGCGGTCGCGGCGGGCGGTGTCGCTGAGCAGGAACAGCGTGCCCATCGCGATCCGCGTCGACGTCGTCTCGTGGCCGGCGAACAGCAGCCCGGCGCCCATCCGGGCGAGGTCGTCGTCGGTGAAGGTGGGGTCATCGGCCTGGACCGCGACCATGTCGGAGATGACGTCGGGCTGCGGGTCCGCGCGCTTGGCGTCGGCCAGCTTCGTCATGTACGCCATGAACTCCGCCATCGCCGCCTGGGCGTCTTCGCCGCCGTTCATCACCGCGATCCGCTCGGACAGCCCGCGGAAGTGCTCCCGGTCGGCGTAGGGCACGCCGAGCAGTTCGCAGATCACCAGCACCGGCAACGGGAACGCGAGGAAGTCGGTCAGATCGACCGGCTCGCCGGGGTGCGCGTCGCGCGCGGCCTGGAGGTCGTCGAGGCAGCGGTCGGTCAGTTCCGCGATGCGGTCGCCGAGGGCGCGCATCCGGGGCGCGGAGAAGGCGGGCGCCAGCATCCGGCGCATCCGCTTGTGGTCGCGCTCCTCGGTGTCGAAGTCCCCGTTCGGGCCGTTCTGCAGGGCGGCGTGGGAGATCCGCGACGCCTGTTCCGGCGCCGGGTGCGACCGGCCGAAGCGGCGGTCGCGGAAGACCTCCTTGGCCGCCTCGTAGGACGTCACCAGCCAGGCCGGGTCGCCGGCCGGGGTGAGCACCCGGCTCACCGGCGCCTGCCGGCGGAGGACGTCGTAGTCCGGGGCGATCGCGAGCGCGTTCGCGCGGGTGAAGGGGAGGCGGGGGGTCTCTTCGGTGGTGGTCATGCGTCTTCCCTCGGATCGGTGGTGAGGCCGGCGAGCCAGCGGAGTTCGGCGGCGAACTTCCCGAGCACGTGCTCCAGCGCGGCCCGGCTCCACGGATCGGCCTGCCCGGCGGCGAGCCGGGTGAGCCGCGCTTGCTCGGCGGTCAGCGCGTTCTTGCGGGTCTCGAGCACCCGCAAGCGTTCCGGTGGCCGCAGCCAGGCGAAGTTCCCGACGCGGGCCAGGAACTCGGGCTCGTTGAGCGCCAGGTCGGGCGGGAAGTCCGCGAGCATGTCGTGCAGCAGTTCCCGTCCGACTTCGGTGATCGTGTAGACGTGCCGCGGCGGTTTGGCTGCCTGCTCCTCCGCGCTGCGGCTCACCGCGCCCGCGTCGACGAAGCGCCGCAGGGTCGGGTAGAGCGAGTTGTTCGACAGGGTGTGGCCGGTCGACGCCTCCACGGCCTTGCGCAGTTCGTAGCCGTGCATCGGCTCGACGGCCAGCTTCGACAGCAAGAGGATTTCGATCCACACCTAGGTCACCGTAACCTAGGAGTTGGTGACCGGGCAATGCCTTGCGGTGACAAGTGGACGGAAACTTTCCGTTGCGATGATGACCTTGAGTGAGCAAGGTGCCGCTCGACGTGAGCATGATCGATGTGTAGCGTTGTAAGCGGATGCTTACAAATCTTGGAGCACGGGGGTTCCGCATGACTGCCACCCACACCGAACCGCTCTCGTACCCCTTCAACGTGGACGCCGGGCTCGACCTCGACGAGGCTTACGCGGCCGCCCGCGAAGCCGAGGGCATGATCCGGGTGAAGATGAGTTACGGCGAGCCGGCGTGGCTGGCCACGCGCTACGCCGACGCGCGGCTGGTGCTGGGCGACCGCCGGTTCTCGCGGGCGATGGAGAAGGAAAAGGACGCGCCCCGCCTCACGCCCCTGGTCCGCGACGGCGGCATCCTGCAGATGGACCCGCCGGACCACACGCGGCTGCGGACACTCGTGGCGAAGGCGTTCACCACGCGGCGCGTCGAACTGCTCCGGCCGCGCGTCGCGACCCTCGCCGCGGAACTGATCGCGGACATGAAGGCGGCCGGCCCGCCCGCCGACCTCGTCGACGGCTACGCGCTGCCCATCCCGGTCGCGGTGATCTGCGAGCTGCTCGGCGTCCCGGCCGTCGACCGGCCGAAGTTCCGCGTCTGGAGCGACCGGGCGCTGTCCACCAGCGGGCTGACGCTCGAGGAGTTCGAGCGCAACCGCGAAGAACTGCGTGACTACATGCGTGACCTGATCGCCGAGCACCGCGTGCGGCCCCAGGACGACCTGATGACGGCGCTGATCGAAGCCCGCGACGTCCGCGACCGGCTGACCGAGCTGGAACTGGTCGACCTGTGCGTCGGCATCCTCATCGCCGGGCACGAGACCACCGCCAGCCAGATCCCGAACTTCGTCTACGCGCTGCTGGACCAGCACGAGCAGTGGGAACGGCTGTGCGCCGACCCGGACCTGATCCCGGCGGCCGTCGAGGAACTGATGCGGTTCGTGCCGCTGGGCGCCGGCGCCGCGTTCGCGCGCTACGCCACCGAAGACGTCCAGGTCGGCGACGTGCTGGTGCGAGCGGGCGAGCCGGTGCTGGTCGCCATCGGCGCGGCCAACCGCGACGGGCTGCAGTTCGACGGCGCGGACAAGCTGCGCTTCGACCGCTCCGAAAACCACCACCTGGGCTTCGGCCACGGCGTCCACCACTGCCTGGGCGCGCCCCTGGCCCGGCTGGAGCTGCAGGAGGCGCTGCGCGCGTTGGTCACCGAAATGCCGGGGCTGCACCTCGCCGGCGATATCGTGTGGAAGACGCAGATGATCGTCCGCGGACCGCGGTCGATGCCGATCGGATGGTGATGCATGAGCTGGCACGTGGAAGTCGATGAACACACCTGTATCGGGTCGGGGATGTGTGCGGCCCTGATGCCGGAGGTGTTCACCCTCGACGGCCCGGTGGCGCACCCGGTGACCTCGTCGGTCGACGCCGACGAGACCGTGCTCGACGTGGCGGACTCCTGCCCGGCCATGGCGATCACGGTGACCGACGGCGGCCGCGAGATCGGCCCGCGGCCGTAACGAACTGGTCCGTTCAGGTGGCGTCCCGAGGGAGACCCAACCGGGCGCCGGGGACCGGCGTGAGGGCACCGTCCTTGTGTGAGAACGACGGAGGGTGCACTTCATGCGGAAAATTCTGTCCTCGGTGCTGGCTGTGCTGAGCCTCGTGCTGACGGTGGGCGTGGTGTCGGCGGCGCCGGCGAGCGCGGCGGTTTCGTGCTCGGGAACGATCACCTACGACCACACGATCGACGGCATCGGTGAGTTGACGATCTACTACAACTCCACGAACGGCGGCACGAACAGCGCCTGCTTCTACCACCGGGGTGCGGCCTACGGCGTGGCCGCGCCGACGTACGTCCGGATGTATCGCTGCGTCGAGGCCAGCGGCGAAGGCCAGCCGTGCACGATCGACGTTGCGTCCAGCGAGGATTTGGGCAACTACGCCTACTACGCGGGGCCCCGGGGCGTCACCGGCACGGCCCACCGCTGCGTGGCGGCGGTCGGCTACATCACCTGGGGCGGCACTACCCACGTGACCGGCAGCGGGCGGCAGGGCTGCTGAGGCCTGTCCGGCCTGCTCGGTGGTCTAGCCGGCCTGGCCGGCCTCTCGGCCGGGGTAATACCGGCCGTGCTCGGTGACCACGGCCGTGACGAGTTCGAACGGGGTGACGTCGAAGGCGGGGTTGAAGACCTGCGCGTCCGGCGGCGTGATCGGCACCCC
The DNA here is from genome assembly GCF_026017845.1 of Amycolatopsis mediterranei. Classification (NCBI taxonomy): domain Bacteria; kingdom Bacillati; phylum Actinomycetota; class Actinomycetes; order Pseudonocardiales; family Pseudonocardiaceae; genus Amycolatopsis; species Amycolatopsis mediterranei. The sequence goes on along the minus strand of NZ_CP100416.1, from coordinate 8,042,546 downwards.
GGCGTATCCGGTGAGCTCGCGGGCGTCGCGTTCCTCGATGGCGATGCCCGTGCCGTCCGCGAGTTTGCTGTCCACTGTGGACGAAGGCGCGACCACGACGAACGGGATCCCGTGGTACCGGGCGGCGATGGCGAGGCCGTAGGTGCCGATCTTGTTGGCGACATCGCCGTTCGCGGCGATCCGGTCGGCGCCGACGAGCACGCAGTCGACCATCCCGCGAGCCATGGCGGCCGCGGCGGCTCCGTCGGGCTGCACGCGGTAGGGGACGCCCTCCTGGGCGAGCTCCCACGCTGTCAGCCGGGCGCCCTGCAGCAGCGGGCGCGTCTCGTCGACGAGGACTTCTCCGACGAGCCCGCGTTCGTGCAGGTGCGAGACGACACCGAGGGCGCTGCCCCAGCCGACGGTGGCCAGGCGCCCGGCGTTGCAGTGGCTGAGCAGCCGAAGGGGGCGTCGCGGGCATTCGGCGAGCACGATCTCGGCGGCGTGCTTCGAGGCGGTCTTGTTCAGTCGTTCGTCCTCGTCGAGGACGGCCAGCGCCTCGGCGAGGACGGCGTCTTTGCCTTGGCCGAGCTTCCCGAGCGCGCGCTCGACACCCCAGGCGAGGTTGACGGCGGTGGGCCGCGCGTGCGCGATGAGTTCGGCATCTTTCCGGACATCGCTGTTCAGCTGGGCGGACAGGGCAACACCGAGCGCCCCGGCGCCCCCGAGCGCGGGCGCACCCCGGACGGCGAGCCGTTTGACGGCGTCGACGAGCTCCCCGACGGTCCTCAGCTCGAGGAGCCGGTACTCGCCGGGCAGCGCGGTCTGGTCGATGACGACGATGGCGCCGTCGGCCCAGTCGATGGTCCTGCGCACGAGCCCTCCCGGGGGTCTTCCGCTTGCCCGGCCGGTGAAGACGGGGCGGTGACCATTGAACGCCAGAACCCGCCCGGCCTGCACCCGGCACCGGGCTACGCGGGCCGGCTGGCGGAGCTCGACGTGACGGCCGCCCTCACTTGACCCGAGAAGCCCGCCCAGCCACGCGAGATGCGCGCCCAATCACGCGAGTCACGCCTCCGATCATCTGAGTTCGGCGTACCTGGGCGGACGACTCGCGTACCTGGGCGGACGACTCGCGTACCTAGGCGGACGACTCGCGTATCTGGAGGGTCGGTTGGCGTGCTCGGGCCGGATCTCGCGTGATTGGGGGGCGATCTCGCGTGATTGGCGGGGCATCATTCGTGATTGGCGGGGCAACACAGGCCGGCCGATCACTCGCGCCGGCTGATATCTCCCCTCCCGGCCCCCGGCCCCCGGCCCCCGGCCCCCGGCCCCCGGCCCCCGGCCCCCGGGTGGGTCAGAGGCCGGCCATCAGGTCTGTTTCGGTGATTCCCGGGCCCTCTCCCCAGCGGATGAACCACTCCGTGCCGAAGGCGAAGGTGAACGCCTCGTCCGGCATCGCCAGCATGAACATGTCCTCGCTGATCTGGCTCGGGTGCGCGCGCATCGCCGCGCGCTTGACCGCCGCGTACTTCGACACGTCGACCGCCGCCGTGATCTCCGCCTCCGGCTTGCCGAACTCCACGTTCTCCGGTGGCTTCGGCGCCGCCTCGGGGGGCATCAGACCCTGCTCCACCGCCGCTTCGAAGCCGCGCTGCATGAACTCGCGGTTGAACGTCGCCTGGAACACGCGGGCGGTGCCGGCCAGCTCGGCCGCGCGGAGGCCGACGCGGTGGACCTGGATGTGGTCCGGGTGGCCGTAGTCGCCGTTGTCGTCGTACACCGTCAGGACGTCGGCCGATTCCTCGCGCAGGATCGCCGCGAGCTGCTCGGCCGCCTTTTCGACGTCGGCGCGCCAGAAGCACGCCGGGTCGTCGTTCGTCGGCTCGCCCATCATCCCCGAGTCGCGGTAGCCGAGGAATTCGACGCGTTCGACGCCGAGGATCGCCGCCGCCGCGTGCGACTCCTGGACGCGCCGGTCCTCCAGCTTCTCGCCCTCGGCGAGGAATCCGTCGGGTACCTCGCCGACCTCGCCCTTGGTGGCGACGACGAGCACGACCCGGTGCCCGTCTTCGACGGCTTTGCGCATGACGCCCGCGGTGCGGAGGCACTCGTCGTCCGGGTGGGCGTGGAAGGTGACCAGTGTTGCCATGTCTGCGACGTTACCGGCAACCCCCGACAAAAACCGCCCGCCAGGATGCGCTCCCGCCCGCCAGGGTCCGCGACCGTGAGCGAGAAGAACACGTTGCCGGCGTTCCTGCGGGCCCAGCGCGCCGGCGTCCTGGCGATCCTCGACGGCCTCGGCGAGGAAGCCCTGACGACCGCGGTCCTCCCGTCCGGCTGGACCCCGCTGGGCGTGGTGGAACACCTCGGGGACGCGGAATGGCACTGGTCCCAGGAGATCGTCACCGGCACCGCGGGTCCGCCGACCGGCGAACACGCGCCGCGGACCCCGGCGGCCGCCTTCGCCTACTACCGCGAACAGTGCCGCCGGTCCGACGAAATCTTCGCCGCGACGCCGCTGTCCGCGACGCCGCGAGGGCGGCATCCCGACCCGCTCGGCGACGAAATCACCGATCTGCGCGGAGTCGTGCTGCACCTCATCGAGGAGACGGCGCGGCACATCGGCCACCTGGACGTGTGCGGGAGCTGCTCGACGGCCCCACCGGGCTGGGCCCGCGCTAGGACTGCTCCTTCGAACACCACCAGGTCGACCGGCCGCCGACCGTGCCGTGGCTCATCTCCGCGCCGCAGCGCGGGCAGTGCTCGCCCGCCCGCCGGTGGCCGATGATCTCGCCGGTGTGCACGCCGCCGTGGCGGATCGCCGCGCGCAACGCCTTCCGCAGCGCCTTGTGCAAGTGACCGAGGTCGTCGGAGCTCATTTCGTGCACCGGCCGCGCCGGGGAGAGTGCCGCCTGCCAGAGGGTTTCGTCGGCCAGCAGGTTCCCGATCCCCGCCACCACCGACTGGTCCAGCAGCCGCGCCTTCAGCGGCGCCCGGCCGCGGCCGACGCGCTCGGCGAAGTCACGGCGCGAGATCTCCCCGGCGTCCGGGCCGAGCGCGTCGAGATCCGGGTCGAGCCGCACCCGGCTGAGCCGCCGCGTGTCGAACAGGCGCAGCTGTTCGCCATCGGCGAAAGTGATGCCGAAGCGGAACCACTCGGGTTTCTCGTCCCGGTCGCGGATCCGGCCGGGCGGTCCGCTCTCGCCGGCGAACCGCAGCTGCCCGGCCATCCCGAGGTGCAGGCCGAGGTTCGGGCCGGGCCGCCCGTCGCCGCCTTCCGTTTCGCACCACAGTGTCTTGCCCCGCCGGTGCGCTTCGGTGAGCCGGCCGCCCCGCAACGCGGTGGCGATGTCCCCGGGTGCGTGGGGGCGGCAGACCCAGTCGTCGTGGTCGTCGACCGAGCGGATCTTCCGGCCGAGCGCACCGGCGAGGACCTGCCGGGCGAGTTCCACTTCGGGAAGTTCAGGCACGCGGACCAGTTTGCGTCAGGGACGCCGGTCGCGCCGCGCCAGCAGCAACGCCGGCAGGATCGCCACGGCGGTGAGGGCGAACGTCGCCGGGTACCCGGCCGAGCTGATCACCAGCCCGGCGCCCAGCGCGCCGGCCGCCATGCCGAGGTCGTAGGCCGCGTTCCAGATCGCGCTCACCGCGCTCTCGCCGCCGGCGGGCACCCGGGCGTACATCAGCGACAGCGTCGCGTTCTGCAGCGCGCCGAACCCGGCGCCGAACACGAACGCCCCGCCGATCACCGCGGTGGGGGTGCCGGTGAAGGCGAGGCCCGCCATGCCGGCCGCGGCCAGCAGCAGCCCCGGCACCAGCAGCCAGGCCGGCCTGTGGCGGTCGCCGATCCGCCCGGCGACCCAGCGCGCCGCGGTGGCCGCCGCGGGCTGGGCGAGCAACGCGCTCGCGGCGACCCAGGCCGGCTGGTCCGCGGCGGCCAGCGGGAGGAACGTGACCAGGACGCCGACCGCGGCGGCCGACACCGCGAAGAGCGTGGCGGGCCGGGTCAGCACCGGGTTGCGCAGGCCGGCCAGGACGCCTTCTTCCTTCGCGGAGGAGGCGGAGAGGGAGTGCCGCGGCAGGCCGGGCACCGACAGCAGGGCGAGCAGGGTCGCCACGGTCGTCACCACGAACACCGGCGCGTAGCCCCAGTGCGCCGCCGCCCACACCCCGGCCGGCAACGCGAGCAGGCTGGGGATCCCGCCGACGATCCCGACGAGCGCGAGGCCCTCGCCGCGCCGGTCCGCCGGGATCAGCAGGGCGGTGACGGCCCCGCCGGCCACCACGGCGATGGCGTACCCGATCCCGCGCACCACGCTGACCGCGATGATCACGCGGATGTCGTCGCTGAAGGTCAGGACGAGTGTCGGCACCCCGAGCAGGACCAGCCCGGCGGCCAGGGCCCACCGGTAGCCGACGCGGGCGACGAGCCGCGGCGTCACCAGTTCGGCGGCCACGGTGGCCAGCAGCAACGCGACCGTCGCGAACCCCGCGCCGGCTTCCGAGCCGGCCTGTTTCGCGAACAGCGGCACCACCGACAACGGCAGGAAGAAGCCGATCGCCGAGCCGACGATCGAGACGAAGCGCACCAGCAGGGCGCGGGACACCAGCCGGGGACGGAGCTGCAGGTCGAGGGTCATGCCGAGAACGCTAGAAGCGAACCGGGTCACCGGTAAGGTCCAGTTCCATGCCTGTGGAGTGGGCCGGTTCGGGCCCGGAGCTGCTCTTCACGATCGACCGCGAGAGCGGGGACGGGCTCCGCGCGCAGCTGGAGCGGCAACTGCGTGACGCGATCTGCGGCGGCCGCCTGGCGGGAGGGGAGCGGCTGCCGTCGTCCCGCGAACTCGCCCGCGCCCTCGGCCTGTCCCGCGGCCTGGTCCAGGACTGCTACGCCCAGTTGCAGGCCGAGGGCTACCTGACCAGCCGCCCCGGATCGGCCACGCGCGTGGCGGCGGTCGCCCGCCGGGCCGCGCCACCCCCGCCGAGCCCGCGGACGCCGCCGCGGCCCGCGATCGCCGACTTCCGCCACGGCGTGCCCGACCTCCGCCTGGCGCCTCGCGAAGACTGGGCGTGGGCGGTCCGCGAGGTCTGCCGCACCGCGCCGAACACCGCGTTCGACTACGGCGACCCGATCGGCGAGCGGCAGCTGCGGGAGGTGCTCGCGGCGTACCTGCGCCGGGTGCGGGCGGTCGCGGCCTCGGCCGAGCAGGTCGTCGTCTGCACCGGGATGGCGCAGGCGCTCGGCCTGGTGCTGCGGGTGCTCGCGGCCGACGGCGGCACCTTGGCCTTCGAGGACCCCGGCGCCGTCCGGTCGACGACGAGCCAGGCGGCCGCCGCCGGCCTGGCCGTGGTGCCCGTCCCGGTCGACGAAGACGGCCTGGACGTCGAGGCGCTCGACCGCAGCGGCGCGCGGGCCGTGCTGGTGACCCCGGCGCACCAGTGGCCGACCGGCGTGGTGCTCGCCGGGCACCGCCGTCAGGAACTGCTCGCGTGGGCGCGACGGCGCGACGGCCTCGTCATCGAAGACGACTACGACGCGGAATTCCGCTACGACCGCGACCCGGTCGGCTCGCTGCAGGGCCTCGACCCCGGCCACGTCGTCTCGCTCGGCACGGTCAGCAAGTCGCTCGCGCCGGCCCTGCGCCTGGGCTGGCTGGTCGCCCCCGAACGGCTCGTCCCGGCGCTGGCGCGCGACAAGCTGGTCACCGACCGCGGGAGCCCCGGCCTCGACCAGCTGGCGCTGGCGCTGCTCATCGAATCCGGGCGCTACGACCGGCACCTGCGCCGCGCCCGCGCGGAGTACGCCGCCCGGCGCCGGACGCTCGTCGACGCGCTGGCCGTCCACGCGCCCGGCCTGCGCGTCACCGGGCTCGCCGCCGGGTTCCACGCCGTCCTGCACCTACCGCCCGGGGCCGACGAACAGCGGGTGATCGACCGGGCCCGGCAGCGGGGTGTCGGGCTCTACGGCCTGGCCGGGCTGCACGCGACGCCCGGGCCGTGGCCGCCGCGGCTGATCCTGGGGTTCGGCGACACCCCGGACCACGCGATCGGCCCCGGCATCGCCGCCGTAGCCGACCTGTTGCGCGGCTGAGCAGTGCTCAGGAGAGGCTCGCCGAAGCGGTGGTCTCCCAGGCGAACCCGTCCGGGTCGGTGAACGCCGCGGCCGCGCCGCCGACGGCGATCCGGTGCGAGCCGCTGCCCTCGGGGGCGACGCCGGCGTCCTTCGCGAGCGCCTTGCGGCGGTAGAGCGCGAGCTTGACGGGGCTATCGCCCGCGTCGAACTCGACGTACATCTTGCCGAAGCTCTTCCCGACGGTCAGGCCGTGGCCGACGTAGAACTTCTTGCTGGCGGCCACATCGCCGGCGCCCAGCAGGAGCACGACGGAGTCGATCTTGCGGGTGGCCGGGCCGGTGTTCTTCTTGGCGGAGGTCGCGACCTTCCAGATCGCCCCGTCCGGCGCCCGGACGGTGCCGCCGTAGCCCCACATGGACTTGGTGGCGGGCTTGATCGTCGTGGCCCCGGCCTTCAGGGCGGTCTCGATCAGGGAGTCGACGTCGGCGGGCTGCGGCACGGTGACGGAGAGGGTGTACCCGCGGAAGCCGTCGCTCGGCGCGTCCGAGACCCGGAACCGCAGCTGGGTGGTGAGCCCGAAGGCATCGGCGTAGAAGCGCTCGGCGGCGGCGGTGTCGGCAACTTCGAGGGTGATGGTTTCGATGTTCGTCATGCCGGTAACGCTAGGTCCGGGCCGCTGACCGGCGCTTCTCGATTCCTGACCGGTCTGCGCGGCCGGCTCCGGAAAAGGAGTGGGCGGGACGCTCGCGGGGCTGATAGCTTGCCCTCGACCGTGACCCGGCCCGAGGAGGTGAGACCCGTGAACGTTGTACGCAGTGGGTGCTCCCCCTCGTCGTCACGGGCGGGCGGCTGACGCAGGTGTCGCCGGGAGCGCTTCGACCGTCTCCCGAAAGGCGACACCATGGATTATCTGCACCAACGGCCGGACGTCGCCGGCCGCGGGGAAGCGTTCCGGCGACCGGACGGACGCCTCTTCCTCAGCATCGACACGTGGGACCAGGCGGACTTCGCGCTGCTCGCGGCCGACATGCTGCCGAAACTGCCGAGGCCGCTGTACACAGTGGTCGACGAAGCCGACACCGAGCTCCGGTCCTGCTGGGAATCGGCCGGTTTCACCCCGCGACGCCGTGAGTGGGAGTACGTCGTCCCCACGGCACCGGGCACGGTTCCCGATGTCCCGGGGGTGACGATCGGGCCGCCGTCCGACGAGCCGGCCCTGCGCTCGCTCGACGACGCGATCCGCGCCGAAGTCTCGGCGACGGTGGGCTGGCCGGAGATGCCGGCCGAGATCCTTCCCCGTCCGGATGTTCTGGACCTCACGAAGTACACGGTGGCCGCGGCCGAGGACGGTTACGTGGGCCTGCTCAGGCTGGCGGCGGTGCCGCGGCAGCCGCGGATCGGCCTGCTCGCGGTCCGCGCGAACCGGCAGCGGGCCGGGATCGGCCGCGCGTTGCTGACCCACGTGCTGGATGTGTTGCACCGCAAGGGAGTCCAGGCGGCCACGGCCGAAGTGAGCGAAGCGAACCCGGCGGCCGTCGCGTTGGTCGAGGGCGCCGGAGCCCGCCGGGTGGGCGGCAACGTCGAGCTGGTGCTGCGCTGATGGCGAACACGGCTGGCATCGAAGTCGAGGGCACGGTCGTCGAGTGCCTGCGGAACGCGACGTTCCGGGTGGAGCTGGAAAACGGGCACAAGGTCCTCGCGCACATCAGCGGGAAGATCCGGAAGAACTACATCAAGATCCTCCCGTTCGACCGGGTCCTGGTGGAGCTGAGCCCGTACGACCTGAACCGGGGACGGATCCTGTTCCGCTACCGGACGTAGTGCGTGGCCGCCGTCGCCGGGTCTCCAGGCCTGGCGACGGCGTTCCCGGCGGAGGTTTCTCGAGGCGTGGAGACGAACCCGGCCATCACCCCGCGCTGGGGCCGCGGCTGGGCCTCGCCGGTGAAGGGTCAGTATTCGTTCTTGATGACGAAGTAGGAGCCGCGGATGGTGCCGGCCAGCTTCGACTTCTGGCGGGCGAACTTGAACGACGACAGTTCTTCGGGGATCTCCATGCCGTCGGAGAGCTTGAACCCGACCGCCCGCTTCCCGCCGTCGTCCACGGTGTACAGGACGTTGATCGACAGGCCGTTCTCGTAGAACACGTACGTCCACCGGATGTTCTCGACCTGGAACGCGGTCGCCTCGAGCGGGCGCGAGCCGATGACGATGCCGCGCTCCTCCTCGAGGATGCGGTGCACCCAGTCGATGGTGGGCTGGACGTCGCCGGCGGGCTCGACCGTGAAGACGTGGTCGTACTTGTTCTTGAAGTACCGCGCCTCGTTGGCCCGCAACCCGGCGAGCGCGTCCGCAACCGGCGACGACTCCAGGCCGGCCGTCGATACGGTCTCGAAGTCCACGGTGTGGGGCATGGCGATCCTCCGCGTCGGTGTCCGGGTCGGACTCAGCCTAGGCCGTTGTGGCGGTTACGGCCTCCGGACGCGCAGGACGCCGGTCAGCAGCGGGAGGACGAACTCGTCGCGCACGTCCGCGAGGTGCGCGACGGCCAGGTCGAACCAGCGCAGCGCGTTCCCGGCCCCCAGGTCCAGCACCCGCGGACCGGATGCCGCCTCGAGGGCCCACCGCACCGCGGCCGGCGAGTAGTCCGGGCGGTGCTCGGCGTAGTCGGCCGCCGCCGTGCCGAAGGACGCAGCGTGCCGCCGTCGCGCGTCGTGTTCCACGAGGCACCGTAACCCTCGAAAATAATCCGGGCGAGGTTGTCGGATCGGGCCGGCGGCGTTCGTAGCGGAGATGAAGCCACCCACGAGGGGTGGCCGCCCAGAGAGGATTTCCGGATGCAGTACCTGGTTTCCGTGATCGACGACAAGAGCAACCCCGGCAGCACGGACCGGCAGCCCGCCATCAGCGAGTTCAACGACCGGCTGATCGCCGAGGGCTACTGGGTCTTCGCGGGCGGCCTCGCGGACACCGACGCGGCCACCGTCGTCGACCACCGGGGCGAGCAGGCGGTGATCAGCGACGGGCCGTTCGTGGAGTCGAAGGAGTACCTCGCCGGCTTCTGGGTGTGGGACGTCCCCGACCTCGACGTGGCGCTCAAGCTCGCCGCCGAGGCGTCGAAGGTCTGCGACCGGAAGATCGAGGTGCGACCGTTCCGGTGAGCGACGTCGAGCAGGCGGTGACCCGGGTGCACCGCGCGGAGTGGGCCCGGGTGGTGGCCGCGCTGACCAGGCGGTTCGGCGACCTCGACCTCGCCGAGGAGGCCGCCGCCGAAGCGTTCGCGATCGCCGTCGAGCGGTGGCCGGCCGACGGCGTTCCCCCGAACCCCGGTGCCTGGCTGACCACCACCGCGAACCGCAAGGCCATCGACCGGATCCGGCGCGAGAACAAGCGCGACGACAAGCACCAGGAGGCCCGGATGGTGTACGACGACACCCCGTCCGAGCCGTCCGGCGCCATCGACGACGACCGGCTGCGGCTGATCTTCACGTGCTGTCACCCGGCGCTGGCGACCCAGGCCCGGGTGGCGCTGACGCTGCGCATGGTCGGCGGCCTGACCGTGCCCGAAATCGCCCGCGCCTTCTTGGTGCGGGAGTCCGCTTTGGAGCAGCGGATCACCCGCGCGAAGGCCAAGATCAAGGCCGCTCGCATCCCCTACCGCGTGCCGTCCGCCGAGGACCTCCCGGCCCGCGTGTCGGGGGTGCTCACCGTCCTTTTCCTCGTCTTCAACGAGGGCTACCTGGCGACCGGCCCCGGCACCGACCCGATCCGGCAGGAATTGACCGCCGAGGCGATCCGGCTCACCCGCCTGATCCACGCTCTCCTCCCGGACGACGGCGAGGTGACCGGGCTGCTGGCGCTGATGCTGCTCATCGAGGCCCGCCGCGCGGCCCGGGTTTCGGCGGGCGAGCTGGTCGCGCTCGGCGAGCAGGACCGCGGAACTTGGGACGCGGCGCTGATCGCCGAGGGGCACCGCCTGGTGCGCGAGCGCCTCGCCGCCGGGGTGGCGCCGGGCCGCTACCAGATCCTCGCGGCGATCAACGCCGTGCACACGTCCGCCCGCGACATCCGCGACACGGACTGGTCACAGGTCGTCGCGCTCTACGACCAGCTGGTCCGCGTCGACGCGTCGCCGGTCGTGGCGCTCAACCGGGCGATCGCGGTGGCGGAGCTCGACGGCCCGGAGGTGGCACTGGCGGCCGTCGACCGGCTCGAGGAGCAGCTGGCCGGCTACCACGCCTACCACGCGACCCGCGCCGACCTGCTCAGGCGGCTGGCCCGCAGCGCGGAGGCCCGCGCGGCGTACGGCAAAGCCATCGAGCTGGCGGGCAACACCGCCGAGATCGCGAACTTGACGCGCCGGCGGAATCAGCTGGGGTAGCCGGGAACCGGGCGCACCGCACCCCGACCCGATCCGGGGCCGAGCCGTGTCGTGGTCGTGATCACCGCACCGGAGGCTGTACCAGATGCGAACTGGGGTCTTCCTGCGCTGGGCGGCGCATCCGCTGACCGTCGGCGCCACGACGGTACTGCTGCTGAACGACCACCTGCTCAAACCGGTGTGGCCGGGCCTGGTCACCGGGAAGCTCAGTGACGTGGCCGGGCTGATCGCGGCTCCGCCGGTGCTCGGGCTGCTGCTCGGCCTGTTCCTCGCCCGCCGGCTCGCCGCCCCGGCCGCGGTGGCGGTGACGGGCGCCGCGTTCGCATTCGTCAAGCTGACCACGGCCGGCGCCGCCGTCGCTTCGGCGGCGTGGTCGGTCGTCAACGGGCCTTCGGTGGTCCTGGCCGATCCGACCGACCTGATCGCGCTGCCCGCACTGGGGCTTTCCTGGTGGGCCTGGCGCCGGGTGACCGCGGCCCCGCCACTGCCGGCGGAGCTGGTGTTCCGGGTGCGGGTGATCGTCGCGGTGCCGTTCGCGGTGCTGGCGATCACCGCGACGTCGGCGGCCCAAGACAACACGCCGGCGGTCGAATCCGTGCAGAGCGAGGGCGCGGAAGTGGTGATCGAGGCGGCCGGGGGGACTTTCAGCTCCTCCTCGGGCGTCGACGGTTGGAGGTTCGTGTCGGATGTGCCGCCGACGAACTGGTCGTCGACGGGGCCGACGCCGGAGCGGCAGCTGCAGGCCCAAGCCTGCGTGCCCGACGTGGCCGCACACTGCTACCGGGTGCGCGGTACCGCCGATCTCGACGACCACGGGTTGCTGCCGAGCGGTGGCCGCCCGCCCGGCGTCGACGAGTCGGCCGACGCCGGCCGGACCTGGCACACCGCCTGGGAGGTACCCGCCGCCCGGTGGGATTTCATCTCACGCCAGCACCCGTTTCCGGCCGGGGTGGTCAACCTGCCCAAACTGTCCAGCGTGGAAGTCGTCGTCCGCGCCGTCCCGGGCGGGCACGAGGTGTTCGTGGCCAACGGGGTGGAAGGGCTGGTGGTCCGCGGTGCCGACGGTGCCTGGCGCCGGATCCCGGTCGTGGTCCCCGAAACCGGGCTGGCCATCCGGCCGGCGCCGCTCACCGCCTTCGGCCGGTGGATCGGGGACGACGTCGAATACGCCGGCTTGCTCACCGTGCTCGCGCTGCTGATCGGGACGACGCTGGCGGCCGCCCGGGTCCGCACCCGGCTCGGCCGCGGCCTCACCGCCGTCGTTCCCCTTGTCCTGCTCATCGTGCTGGGTCTCCCGGTCCTCGGCGCGGTGGCGTTCTTCATCGAGAACTCCGGGACGTCGACCGGGCCGTGGCTGGTGGCTTCCCTCTGCCTGGTCGGCACCGGCGCCGGTCTCGTGCTGGCTCAGCCGCTCCTGTACCGGCCGCGCATGACCGTCGTCGTCGTGGCCGCTGTCCTGACCGGGCTGGCGTACGTCGCGCCCACGCTGGGCTGGACGGTGGGTTACCCGGAGGAGCACGCCCCGGCGGTCGAACTCGGCCTGATCCTCGCCGCGGCTTGCCTGCCGGTGGTCGCCGCGGCCGGCTGGTGGGCCGGCGCGCGCCACCCGGCCGTGCTGCCGGGACCACCCTGGCCGCCGGACCCGCCCTGGCCGCGCCGGCCGTCCGGGCCGCCTTGGCCGGTGGATCCGCCCGTCCCGAGGCAGGAGTCCTAGCGCGGTCGTCCTGGCGTTCCGCACTCGACGCCGCGTCGCGGTGTCAGCCGGACTTCGCCTGGTGGACGATCGCGGCCGCGGCGTGGGGTCGGGGACCGTGATCGTCACGCTGCGGCCGGTGCGCAAGGTCAGGCGCAGGGCGGGTCCGGTCCGGAGCGTGAAGCAGGTGTGGCGTGGGGTCCACCAGAAGCCGAGGGACAGGCGCCACAGTGACGGCCGCAGGTCGGTCACCTCGGCACGCTCGATTCTCGTCCAGGCGGTAGGTGTGGCGTGGCCGGCTGAACGCTCCACAGTGGACCGAGACGCCGTCGGCGCTCGCGGCCGTCCGGACCCGCAGCCCGGTCAGCACGATGACGAGCGCCACGGCCACGGCGCCGAGCAGCGGGTTAGCGGGGCCGGCCGGGTCGAGCCAGCCGCCGTGCGACAGGCCGCCCAGTGACAGCAGCAATAGCACCATCCGGGCACATGAGCGTCGGCGGCCGCGAAGTCCTGGCCCACCGCCGCGTCGAGACGCGCGAAAAGCAGGAACCACAGCAGGAGGAAGACCAGCTCACCGGCGCCCCGGAAGAGCGCGGCCGCCTTCACGCCGGCAGGGTCCGCCGCAGGAACTCCGTCGTCAGCTCCCACGCCCGGGCCGCCGCTTCGGGGTGGTGGAACATCGGGGCCACGTGGTTGTGGAACGCGTGCCCCGCCTCCTCCTGGACGTGGATCTCCGCCCCGGGGTGCGACGCCACCGCGGCCTCCACCACGGCCACATCGGAACGCGGGATGTACGGATCCGTTCCGCCGAAGTGGAACTGGATCGGGCATTCGACGCGGGACAGCGCGTCGATCTGCTGCGCCACCGTCGAGCCGTAGAACGACACCGTCACGTCCGGATCGCCCTCGGCCGCCGCCGCGAAGGCCAGCGAGCCGCCCAAGCAGAAACCCAGCACACCCACGCCGCCCGTCACCGACGGCAGGGACCGGAGGTGGGCCACCGTGGCCAGGACGTCCGACAGTCCCGACGCCGGGTCGAAGGAGGCCATCACCGCCATCGAAGCCGCGACACCCGCTTCGTCGTGGGTCGACGACCAGCCCGGTGCCGTGCGCCAGAACAGCTCCGGGACCGCCACCACGTAGCCCGCGGCGGCCAGGTCCGACGCCACCGAGCGCAGGTAGTCGTCCAGCCCGAAGATTTCCTGGACCAGCACCAGGCCCGGACCGCGGCCGGCGGGCGGGTGCCACAGCGGGATGTCGTTCAGGACTGAATTCTTCACCCGGACACCGTACTGGCTCCGCGGCCGGGTGCGTCCTAAGTTGAGGTGCCGACCAAGGAGGCGTGATGGCTGAGCAGACCAAATACGTCCTGGACGAAGCCGATCTCCCCGCCCAGTGGTACAACGTCATCCCCGACCTGCCCGAGCCGCCGCCACCGCCGCTGCACCCCGGCACGCGCGAGCCCGTCGGCCCGGACGACCTCGCGCCGCTGTTCCCGCAGGCGCTCATCGCCCAGGAAGTGACGACGGATCGCTATGTCGACATCCCGGACGAAGTGCGGGAAGTCTACCGGCTCTGGCGCCCGTCGCCGCTGTTCCGGGCGCGACGGCTGGAGAAGGCGCTGGGCACCCCCGCGCGGATCTACTACAAGTACGAAGGCGTCAGCCCGGTCGGCTCCCACAAGCCGAACACCGCCGTGCCGCAGGCGTTCTACAACGCGGCCGAAGGCGTCCGGCGGCTGACCACCGAGACCGGCGCCGGCCAGTGGGGGAGCGCACTCGCTTTCGCCTGCGCCCAGTACGGGCTGGAGTGCGAGGTCTGGCAGGTGCGCGCGTCCTACGACCAGAAGCCCTACCGCAAGCTGATGATGGAGACGTTCGGCGCGACCGTCCACCCGAGCCCGTCGGAGCTGACCGAGTCGGGCCGGGCGATCCTCAAGCAGCACCCGGACTCGACGGGCAGTCTCGGCATCGCGATCAGCGAGGCCGTCGAGCAGGCGGCGCAGGACCCGGACACGCGGTACGCGCTCGGCAGCGTGCTCAACCACGTGCTGCTGCACCAGACGGTCATCGGTGAGGAAGCGCTGAAGCAGTTCGAGCTGGCCGGCGACACCCCGGACCTCCTGGTCGGCTGCACCGGCGGCGGCTCCAACTTCGGCGGGCTCGCTTTCCCGTTCCTGCGCGAGAAACTGGCCGGCCGGATGGACCCGGTGATCCGCGCGGTCGAGCCGGCGGCGTGCCCGTCGCTGACGCGCGGCAAGTACGCCTACGACTTCGGCGACACCGCCGGGCTGACACCGCTGCTGAAGATGCACACGCTCGGCCACGAGTTCATCCCGGACCCGATCCACGCGGGCGGTTTGCGCTACCACGGGATGTCCCCGCTGATTTCGCACATCCACGAGCTCGGCCTGATCGAGGCGATCGCGATCGGCCAGCAGGAGTGTTTCGCGGCGGGGGTGCGGTTCGCCCGGTCCGAGGGCATCATCCCGGCGCCGGAGCCGACCCACGCGCTCGCGGCGTGCATCCGGGAAGCGTTGCGGTGCAAGGAAACCGGCGAGGAGAAGGTGATCCTGACGGCGCTGTGCGGTCACGCCCACCTCGACCTGCCGGCGTACGGTGCTTACCTCGCCGGGGACATGGTGGACGACGAGCTTTCCGATGCGACGCTTGAGGAGTCTCTGGCCGCCTTGCCCTGACGCGAGCGCTCCGAGGTGGCCTTCGGGGCGCTCAACGCATCTGCCCCACGTAGCGAACGGCGCCGACCCGCGTAGGGCGGCGCCGCCCCTACGTAGCGCCGGCGCGGCCCCTACGTAGCGCCGGCGCGGCCCCTATGTAGCGACAAGCGCCGGCCCTACGTAAAACCCCCAATTGACAAGGCGCATCGGTGACGCGACCATCTTTTCGGCCCCTTCGAGCATGACCTTTGCTCTTAAGGATGGGGTAGGTCCGTGTCGATAGGTCTCTCGCTCGCGCTGCTGGCATGCATCATGGTGCTGGCGGGGGTGGGCCTGATATCCCATCTGCTCGTCAAGCTCGACGCACGCAAGTCGCTCCGGCAGATAAAGCTTGACGCGCACGTCGGCCGGTGGTTCGGCCTGGCGATTCACATCGACCGGGAAGCTGAGCAGGTGGCCAAGCCGGCACCGGCGGAACCTGGTGAACCGCGCGCGGCCGACCTGTTCAAGGTTGATCCTTGAAACCGCAAGCTCGGCTGGTGGAATCGCCGGAGTTTCGTACAGACCGCGAGGCTTACAGCGCGTCCGGGATTTCCGGGCGGGTCAGCTCGCTGCGGGCGGTCGCCAGGACCACGCGGTCGCGGCCGCCCGCCTTGGCCTCGAACACCGCGTCGTCGGCTGCCTGCAACAGGATCGTGTACTCCGTGGCCGTTTCCGGGTACACCGCCGCGCCGATCGAGGCCGTCAGGCCGCTGATCACCTCCGGCTTGCCCGGGCGGACCACCGGGACCGGCACCTCGAGGCGGGCGATCGCCGTGCGAATGCGGTCCGCGACGGACGCGATCTCCGCACTCGTCATGCCCGGGAGCAGCACCACGAACTCGTCGCCGCCGAAGCGGCCCACGTAGTCGCCGCCGCGGACGGCCGCCTGGATCGCCGCCGCGACCGCGCGCAGGACCTCGTCGCCCGCCAGGTGGCCGTTGCCGTCGTCGATGGCCTTGAAGTGGTCGATGTCGATCATCAGCACGCCGGCCGTCGAGGACAGCTCCGCTGCGCGGACCAGCTCGTTGCGGGCCAGCTGGACCCAGAACTCCGGCGCGAGCAGCGCCGTCTTGGAGTCCGTGCGCGCGGCCGCCTGGAACTGCGGCAGCAGCAGGCCGATGTGCAGCGCCACCGGCGTCACCATGAGCACCGGTAGCAGCCACGGCCGGACCGTCATCACCAGCGCGATACCGCAGCCGACTCCGACCGCGGCCAGCACGATCAGCACGTCGGACGCGTTGCCGAACGCCTGCCGCGGCGGCTTTCCCGGGTTGCTCATCAGGATCGCGACGATGACGAGCGCGTAGTTCAAGCCGAAGTAGACGATCCCGGCCGCCAGCAGCGCGGTCATCCCGCCGAACCCGTCCAGGTAGGGCACGTACGGCGCCACGTGCCCGGTGCCCGCCCACAACACGGCCCCCGCGGCGGTGCACGCCAGGATCACCGTCGCGCCGGAAAACACTTTCCGGTGAATTACGCCTCGCCGTTTGTAGACGCGGACCCAGGAATGGGCATAACTCACGACGATGACGAGCGTGGCCAGCGGCGGGGGCAGCAGGAGCAGCCCGGCGAAGATCCAGATCGACTGCAGGTGCATGTGCGGCCGGCCGTCGGCGGCCAGCTCGCGGATGCGCTCGATGCGTTGCGCCGCTTCGAGGTGCACGACCTCACCGGCGAGGATCAGTCCACACCAGAGCAGCGATGGGGTGGTGATCGGCACCAATGCGGCCGTCGAGAGAATCGCGATCAGCGCCAAGGCGTCGACGACGAGGACGTAGCCGAACACCGGAGTGGCCAGCTTCCACATCGCCCACGTTCGGATACCCGATCGTGGACGTTCTGAGCTGGGCTTTCGCCCTGGGGACCCGGACAATCCCACGAAACGCCCTTCTGCTCAGGACGGATTTCTTCGCGGAAATCGTCAATGTAACCGAATGAACGCGGTGTGTCACTAGGCCGGTCGGGCTACGGTCCGGTCACGCACCGTGTCACTTCCCCATAACAAGGAGAAATCATGTCGCACTTCCTGAACGGCAGCAACATCGTCCCGTCCCGCCGCCGCGCGCAGCGGCCGACCGACTGGACCCGGCAGCTCCCCACCGACTGGACCCGGGCGATCCCGACCGACTGGACCCGGGCGATCCCGACCGACTGGACCCCGCGGCAGCTGCCGACCGACTGGACCGCCCGCGAACTGCCCACCGACTGGACCGTCCGCGAGCTGCCGACCGACTGGGCCGTCCGCGAGCTGCCGACCGACTGGGCCCGGCCGGGCGTCTCGCCAGCGCTGCCGCAGTGCCCGACCGACTGGACGCAGTCCTGACCTCGCTGCGATGCCGTGAATGACTCATTCCTGGCGTCAGACGCCAGGAATGAGTCATTCACGGCGTTCGGCGCGGTCGGTCACCGGGGATCCGGCTGTGCCCGCCGCCACAGCCGGGCGGCGCCGAAGGCCGCCACCACGCCGATCGCCCCGGCCCCCGCGACGACGCCGTGCGGGGCCACGCGTTCGGCCACCAAGCCGGCCAGCACCACGCCGAGCCCTTGCGACACCCGCAACGCCGTCAACGCGAAGCCGAACGCCTGGGCGCGCTGGGCGTCCGGTGTCAGCTGCACGAACGTCGTGTTCGCGATCAAGTTGTACGAACTGGCCACTCCGGAGAGTGTGAACAGCGCCAAAGTGGCCACCAGGTCCGGTTCCAGCGCGCAGCCCAGCAAGGCCGCGCAGGCCAGCACGGCGAGCGGCCCCAGCAGCCGCGCCCGCCGCGCGGGCGGGATCCGTGACAGCACCGCCATGCCGAGCACGTTTCCCAGCGCGAACGCCCCGAGCAGCAGGCCGACCACGACCGCGCCGCCGCCGAGCTCGGCGGCGTACGGCGCGGCGACCGCCTCGCCCGCGATGTAGACCCCCGACACGCAGCCCAACGCGACCAGGGCGAGCCGCCGCCGGTCGCCGGCCACCACCGTCCAGCCGGCCCGGACGTGCCGCCACCACCGGATGCCGGAGGTTTCCCGCGCCGGCCGCGGCTGGACGCCGGCGACCAGGAACAGCGCCGACACCGCGAAGCTCGCCGCGTCCGCCATGAGGGCGCCGCCGGTGCCGAGGCCCGCCACGAGCAGCCCGCCGAGGGCGAACCCGGCGACCTGGCCCGCCTGCACCAGCATCATCAGCAGGCCCATCCCGGGCACGAACGTCTCGCCCGGCAGCACCTGCGGCAGCAGCGCGGCCCGCGCCGAGTTCCAGACCGGGTTGAACAGCTGAACGCCGACCAGCAGCGCCGCCACCGCGGGCAGCGGAAGGCCCGGCGCCGCCATCACGGCCACCGCGAGTGCCCGCAGGACATCCGCCAGGACCATCACCGTCCGCGGCGGGTACCGGTCGGCCAGCCCGGACAGCAGCGGCCCGCCGATGAGATCCGGCAGGAACGTCAGCGCGTAGGTCAGCGCGGCCCAGCCCGGCGAATTCGTGCGGTCGTACACCAGGATCGAGAGCGCGACCCGCGCCAGCTGGTCCCCGGTGACCGAGACCAGCTGGGCTGAGAACAGCGCCCGGAATTCGGTCACGGAGAGGACGTCCCGGAAGCCGGCCGCGCGCGCTGTCATGGGCACTCAGGGTACCGCCGCGGACGCCCAGCGTGAACGGCCGTTAGGAGGTCACTGACCCTCGCCGCAGACGATTTTCGGCTGCGGGTTGTAGTGGACGGTCCGGGTCGAGCGGCTGACCTCGCGGCCGGTGGCGGCGTCCTTGAGCACGCGGGTGTTGCTGGTGGTGAACCCCGGGGCGCCGTTCGAGGCGTGGCAGTTCTCCGCCGGCCCCGGCTTGGGCTGCGGGTCGCTCGGGTCGGTCCGCTCGCCTTCGATCGACTCGACGGTGTAGCGCTTGGTGCCCCACAGCTTCACGGTGATCGACGACGGCGTCCAGATCGTCTGGATCGCGATGCCGGTCGGCGAGTCGTTGGTGAACTTGAGGTCGATCACGCTGGACCCGTTGGGGTTCTGGAACACCGTGGCCTCGCGCGCGGCGGGGTAGCGGCTGATGTAGTAGCTGTGCTCCTTGTGCCCCGCGTCCTTGAGGCCCGCGAAGTAGGACGCGTTGTACAGCGTGGTCGCGAACTGCGAAATGCCGCCGCCGACCTCGCGCCCCGGAGCGCCGTCCTTGATCACGCCCGCCTCGACGTAGCCCTGGGCTGTGCCGCGCGGGCCGGTGAAACCGTTGAGGCTGAAGGTTTCCCCGGGCTTGACGATGGCGCCGTTCACCTTCTGGGCGACGGTCCGGATGTTCACCCCGGAGTCGGCCGCGAACTTCTCGGTCGTGAACTCGCCGACGACTTCCTTGATGCCCAGCTGGTTCGCCTGCTCGGTGGTCACCTTCGCCGGGCTGTCCTTGTAGACGGCCGGGAGCTCGCGGCCGTCGGTCTTCTTGAGCACGTCGGGCAGCGGCTTGAGGCTGGGGTCCCAGTCGACGGTCCGGCCGTCGGTGGAGGGGTCGACCGCGGGCTTGCCGCCCTCGAAGACGACGGTCGCGTCCTTGCCCTCCTTCTCGGTGGACTTCAGCTGCGGTCCGGCGGCTTCGGCGATCTTCGCGTTGTCGATCTTCGGGGTCAGCCCGCCGCCCTCGGCCGGTTCGAAGGTGATCGCCGCGGCGATCACCTCCGGCTTCACGGTGGCGACCTTGCCCTCGCCCTTGACCAGCAGCGGGCCGGACACGGCGGGCCGCGCGAACCCGTCGAGCGCCGCCTGGACGCCTTCGGCCGTGGTCCGGACCGGCGTGCTGGTCACCGGCAGCGCCAGGGTCTCCCCGCTCGCCCACTTTTCGACGACGGCGGCGGTCGCGGCCGGCACGTCGAGCTTCTGCCCCGTCTTCGGCGGCACGGCGACCGGCCGGGCGCCCTCGAACTTGACGGTGCCCTCGACCGGGTCGCGGTCGACCTGGCCGCGCAGTGCCTCCAGCGCTGCGGTGAGCTTCGCGTCGTCGGCGTGGCTGACGACGCCGACCTCGCGGCTGGAGAACAGCGACGACAGCCGTGTGAACGGGTTCAGCGGCTGCTCGCCGGCCTGGTCGAGGGTCTGCGGCCAGTCGAGCTTCAGCCCGGCGAGCGTCGGCGCCAGCGTGCCCTGGTACTCGCCCGCGGTGACGGCGAGTGGGCGGGTCAGCCGCGGCTCGATCTTCCCGCGCAGTTCCTGCTCGGCCGCCTCACGGCCCATTCCGCCGACGTCGACACCGGCGACGGTCACCCCGCGCGGGACGCTGCCCTGGCTGACCAGGAGGTCGATCCCGTAGACCGCGACGAGCACGCCGAACACCCCGCCCGCGACCAGGCCGGCCGTGCGGAAGGAGCGCTTCGCGACGGCGGGGGCGGGCTCCGGCTCGGGCCGGACGACCGGCAGGACGTCGGTCTGCTCGCCGTGCGAGTCGGGCCAGTGCGGTTCGTACGGCAACTCTCCACCCCTTCAACGCGGCACCGGGTTGCGACGGTGACGGGAACAGCGTACGGGGCACCCGGACAAGCCGTACGACTCGCCCTAACGGGGGATGAAACGGTCACGGATCGGCGTCAGCGCGCGTCCGGTTCGGGGTTGCGGCCCGCCCGGGCCAGGAAGTCGAAGTCACAGCCTTCGTCGGCCTGCGTGATGTGTTCGCTGTAGAGCGCGCCGTAACCGCGTTCGAACCGGGGGGCCGGCGCGGTCCACTCGGCACGCCGCCGTTCGAGCTCCGCATCGGACACCTCGAGCCGCAGCGTCCGCGAAGGAACGTCCAAGGTGATCAGGTCGCCGTCGCGGACCAGGGCCAGCGGGCCGCCGACGTGCGACTCGGGGGCCACGTGCAGGACGCAGGCGCCGTAGCTCGTCCCGCTCATCCGCGCGTCGGAGATCCGGACCATGTCCCGGACGCCCTGTTCGAGCAGGTGCGCGGGAATCGGCAGCATCCCGTACTCGGGCATGCCGGGGCCGCCGAGCGGGCCGGAGCCGCGCAGCACCAGCACCGAGTCCGCGGTGATCGCCGGGTCGTCGATGCGCTTCTTGAGGTCGGGGTAGTCCTCGAACACCACGGCCGGCCCGGTGTGCGTCAGCAGGTGCTTCTCGGCCGCGATGTGCTTGATGACCGCGCCCGACGGCGCCAGGTTCCCGTGCAGCACGGCGACCCCGCCCTCGGTGGCGACCGGGTTGTCCCGCGTGCGGATGACGTCGTCGTTGTGCACCTGCGCGTGCGAAAGGTTCTCGCCGAGGGTGCGGCCGGTGACGGTGAGCCGGTCGGGGTGCAGCAGGTCGGTCAGCCGCGACAGCAGCCCGGGCAGGCCGCCGGCGTAGTAGAAGTCCTCCATCAGCCAGTCGCCGCCGGGGCGGATGTTCGCCAGCACCGGCACGCGCCGGGCGATCGCGTCGAAGTCCGCGAGCGACACCGGGATGCCGCTTCGGCCGGCCATCGCGATCAGGTGGATCACGGCGTTGGTCGAGCCGCCCAGCGCGAGCACGGTGGTGATCGCGTCGGCGTACGCGCGCTTGTCCAGCACCTTCGTGATGACCAGGTCTTCCCAGACCATGTCGACGATCCGGGCGCCGCTCGCGGCGGCCATCCGGTGGTGCGCCGAATCGACGGCGGGGATCGACGCCGCACCCGGCAGGGTCACGCCGAGCACCTCGGCGGCCGAGGTCATCGTCGACGCCGTCCCCATCGTCATGCAGTGCCCCGGTGAGCGGGCCAGTCCGCGTTCCAGTTCGGACAGTTCGGCGTCGCCGATCAGCCCGGCGCGCTTGTCGTCCCAGTACTTCCACATGTCGGTGCCGCTGCCGAGGACCTCGTTGCGCCAGTGCCCGCGCAGCATCGGCCCGGCCGGGACGAAGAGGGCGGGCAGCCCCGCGCTGGCTGCGCCCATCAGCAGCGCCGGGGTGGTCTTGTCGCAGCCGCCCATCAGGACCGCGCCGTCGATCGGGTAGGACCGGAGGATCTCTTCGGTCTCCATGGCCAGCAGGTTGCGGTAGAGCATCGGGGTCGGCTTCTGGTAGGTCTCCGACAGCGTGGCGACGGGGAACTCCAGCGGGAAGCCGCCGGCCTGCCAGACGCCCCGCTTGACCTGCTCGGCGCGTTCGCGCAGGTGCATGTGGCAGGGGTTGATGTCCGACCAGGTGTTGAGGATGCCGATGACGGGTTTGCCGAGGTGCTCTTCCGGGTTGTAGCCGAGCTGGCGGCTGCGGGCGCGGTGGCTGAAGTTGCGCAGTTCGTCGCCGCCGAACCACCGGTGGCTGCGGAGTTCCTCGGGTTTCTTCATGCGATCCAGTATGGCATCTGATATACGATCTGCCTGGCCTGGTTGAATGGGTTCCGACACGAACTAGGGAGCGCGCCATGACCGGGACGTTCAGCCTGCCCGCCTCCCGGACCGAAGTGGTCCTGGAGGAGATCCGCCGCGGCATCCTGACCCGGGAACTCGTCCCGGGTCAACCGCTGGTCGAGGCGGAGCTGGCCGCCCGGCTCGGCGTGTCGAAGACCCCGGTGCGCGAGGCGCTCAAGGTGCTGTCCAACTCCGGGCTGGTGACGTTCAGCCCGTACAAGGGCGCGTCGGTGATCACGGTCGACGCCGAGCTCGCGAAGTCCGTCTACGACGTGCGGATGGTGCTCGAGCCCGAGGCCGTCCGGCGGACCGTCGAGCGGCACGACCCCGAGCTGCTGGAAGACGCGGCGGAGGCGCTGAAGGAGGCGTCGACGGCGATCGCGGACAAGGACCAGGCCGCGCTGAGCCTGCTGAACCGCCGCTTCCACCGTGCCCTCTACCGCGGCTGCGGCAACCCGCTGCTGGTCAGCATCCTCGACGACCTCAAGGACCGCGCGGCGCTGATCAGCGTCGTCGGCTGGGAGGCCAACCCCAGCTGGAAGAAGGAGTGGACCGAGCACCGGGCGGTGCTGGCCGCGGCGAAGAAGGGGGACGCGGAGGGCGCGGCCGCCCTGCTGCGCGACCACATCGGCGGGTTCCTCGAGCGGGTGCTGAAGGCCATCGGATGAGGCTGCTGCTCATCTCGGACACCCACCTGCCGGCCCGCGCCCGCGAGCTGCCGCCGCAGGTGTGGGCCGAGGTGGCGGCCGCCGACGTCGTCGTGCACGCGGGCGACTGGGTCGACGTCGCCCTGCTCGACGAGCTGGAAGAGCGCAGCAAGCGGCTGATCGGCGTGTACGGCAACAACGACGGCCCGGCGCTGCGCGCGCGGCTGCCCGAGATCGCTCGGGTGGAGCTCGACGGCGTACGCCTGGCCGTGATTCACGAAACGGGCGCCAAACAGGGCCGCGAGCAGCGGTGCGACGCGCAGTTCCCGGACACCGACGTGCTGGTCTTCGGGCACAGCCACATCCCGTGGGACACGGTGGCGCCGTCCGGGCTGCGCCTGCTCAACCCCGGTTCGCCGACGGACCGCCGCCGTCAGCCGTACTGCACGTACCAGACCTGCCGCATCGAAAACGGTGCGCTGACCGGCGTCGAGCTGCATCAACTGCCCCGGAGGGGGTAGACAGGTCCCATGGATCCGGCATGGGCGTTGCGGGAGATCGCGTTCCAGCTCGAACGCGCGGGCGAACCGACCTACCGCGTCCGGGCGTTCCGGAACGCCGCGGCGACGGTCGACAAGACCGGCGCCGAGAAGCTGGCACAGCTGGCGGAGAACGGCACGCTGACGTCGTTGCCGGGGATCGGCAAGGCCACCGCCGGCGTCATCGAGGACGCGCTGGCCGGCCGCGACCCGGCGTACCGGGGGAAGATCGTCGACAAGGAGCTGCCGGACGGTGAGCCGCTGCGCTCGGCGTTGCGCGGCGACTGCCACACCCACTCGGACTGGTCGGACGGCGGCAGTTCGATCGGCGAGATGGCGGTGGCGGGCCGGGACGTCGGCCACGAGTGGATGGTGCTGACCGACCACTCGCCGCGGCTGACGGTCGCGAACGGGTTGTCCCCGGACCGGCTGCGGACGCAGATGCAGATCGTGGCGAAGGCCAACGAGCTGATGGCGCCCTTCCGCCTGCTGCACGGCATCGAGGTCGACATCCTCGACGATGGCTCGCTCGACCAGGAAGAGGAGCTGCTGGGGCAACTGGACTTCGTCGTCGCGAGCGTCCATTCGAAACTGCGCATGCCGGCGCGCGACATGACACGCCGGATGGTGGCGGCGGTGCGGAACCCGCACGTGCGGGTGCTGGGGCACTGCACCGGACGGCTGGTGGTCGGCCGCGGGCGTCCGGAGTCGGAGTTCGACGCCGAAGCGGTGTTCACGGCGTGCCGCGAGAACGGGGTGGCGGTGGAGATCAATTCCCGGCCGGAGCGCCTGGACCCGCCGATGCGCTTGCTGCGCCTGGCGGCGGAAATCGGCTGCGACTTCACCATCGACAGCGACGCGCACGCGCCGGGCCAGCTCGACTGGCTGGGCTACGGCTGCGAGCGCGCGATCAAGGCGGGAATCGGGCCGGAGCGCATCCTGAACACCCGTACGGCGGATGCGCTCCTGACCCGATAGCCCGGCTCAGTTGATCGTGTACGAGTCCCCGTAGACCTTCCACTTCAGCGGGGTGTGCAGGTCGAAGTTGCCCTCGCTCAGGAACTTCGCCTGCTCGGTGTCGACGCGGGAGGTGTCCGCGTGCGCCTCTTCCTGCTTCATGATCACCTTGCGGGCGGCGAAGAACGCCTTGAGGTACGTCGCTTCGTCGCCGCCCTGTGCCGGGGTCTTCGCCTTCTTCATCGCGGCCTTGCGGATGCCGCCGAAGCTGTCGGAGCTGTCGCCGGGGCCGTGCATCACGATGGCGTCGTAGTAGGCGAACTGACCGAGGTTGCTCAGGCCGTCCGCCTTGCCCTGGTTCACCGACGGGTTGAAGTAGACGCGGTCGCGCTCGTTGTTCTGCGCGGTCTGGAACGCCGTCGTCGCCGCGGCCTGCTTCCACGCGCTCTCGAACGCCGAGCCCAGCCCGGAGTGCGAAGCCGTGCCGTTCACCTTGCGCAGCGCGGGAAGGTACTTCGCCAGTGGGTTGTTCGGCACGGAATTCGTGTACGCCTCGACGAGTTCCAGCATGTCGCCGGTGCCCGAACAGAAGCCGATGATGCCCGCGGTGTAGCCGCGGCCGTCGCCGATGTCCTCGATGTACTTGTACTGCGCCTTCCAGTCCAGCGAGGAGTTTTCCGCGCTGGAGACCAGCTTCATCGCGATTTCCTTCTTGGCCGGGGCCGAGAGGTCACCGGTGGCGAGCACGGACGCGCTGGACGCCGCCAGTGGCGCGGGGGCGGCCGAGGAGAGGGCCGGCGTGGTGATCACGAGGGCGGCGACGGAGGCCGCACCGAGCGTGCCGACGAGGACCGGCCGCAACTTCTTGCTCATGGGGAGGGGACCCTTTCCGCGGGATGCGCCGTCGGAGTACGGCGGTTACGGGTGATGTGGGTGGAGCTGCGGCGTAACGACACGGTAGCGAAGGGTCAGCAGGCTCCACAAGAGGCGGAATTCGTTCATGTTCGTGAACGGTCCAGACCACCACCGACGGGTCCGGAAAGGACGGTCAGCGCACCCCGGCGAAGAGGCGGATGACGTCCGGCAGCACGGTCACCGGGATCGTCGGGTCGATCGCGCGCTGGACGCCGAGCCCGATGCCCAGGCTGAGCAACGCCGTCGCGGCGTCGTCGGCCGACATCGGGAGGGTGATCCCGAACCGCTCGGCGTACCCGGTGAGCAGGCCGGCGATGGTGTCGCGGATGGCCTTGTCCCGCGCGGCCAGCTCGGCACGCACGTGCGGGTCGCGCCGCGCGTTCGTGGCGAACTCGACCTCGAGCGCGGTCCAGGCCTCGTCGCCGATGCTGCGCTCGGCCCAGGTCTGGAACGCCGCCAGCAGTCCCTCCATGCCTTCGGCGCCGGCCAGCGCCTCGGCGATCAGGGCGACCTGCTCGTCGTGGATCCGGTCGAGCACGGTGAGGCAGAGCTCGTCCTTGTTGCGGAAGTTCGAGTACACCGCGCCCTTCGAATACCCGGCCTCGTCGGCGACCTTCTCCAGCGACGTCACCGAGTAGCCGTCGCGCAGGAAGAGCAGCTTGGCGGTCTCGATCAGCTGCTCGCGGGTGCGTGCCTGGCTTTCCGCGCGGGTGAGTCGGGCCATGGGGGCACTCTAGCGAACAGTGGAATTGGGGTACCGATGGTTTTCGGATACTGCTAGTCTCCGAAAATGGAACAACGCGACTTCGCCGTCCTCGTCGTCGGTGCCGGGGCATCGGGCCTGGGTGCCGCCATCCGCCTTTCCCAGGCCGGCGTCGGTGACCTCGCCGTGCTGGAGAAGGCCGGCGCGCTCGGCGGGACCTGGCGCGACAACACCTACCCCGGCTGCGCCTGCGACGTCCCGTCCGCGCTGTACTCCTACTCGTTCGCGCCCAATCCGGAGTGGACGCGCGCGTTCGCCGGCCAGGCCGAGATCCGGGCCTACCTGCAGGACACGGCCGCGCGCTTCGGCGTCACCGAGAAGATCCGCTACGGCGTCGAGGTGACGCGCGCGCAGTGGAACGCCCGGGAGTCCCGGTGGGAGCTCGAGACGTCGCAGGGGCCCTGCACCGCGCGGATCCTGGTCGCCGGCACCGGTCCCTGGCACGAACCGCTGATCCCGGACCTGCCGGGGCTCGCCGGTTTCCCCGGCGAGGTCTTCCACTCCGCGCGCTGGAACCACGGTTACGACCTGACGGGCAAGAGGGTCGCGGTGATCGGCACCGGCGCGTCCGCGGTCCAGTTCGTCCCGGAGATCGTGCCCCGGGTGGGGCGGCTGCACCTGTTCCAGCGCACCGCGCAGTGGGTGCTGCCCAAGCCGGACCACCCCGTCGCGGGCGCCGAGCGGTTCCTCCTGCGGCGGTTCCCGGCCCTGCAAGGGGCCCTGCGCGCCGCCGAGTACGGCCTGATGGAGACGCTCGGCTTCGGCTTCCGGCACCCGTGGCTGCTGCGGCAGGTGCAGAAGATCGGGCTCGCCCACCTGCGCCGGTCCGTCCGGGATCCCGTGCTGCGCAAGGTGCTCACGCCGGACTACACGCTCGGCTGCAAGCGCCTGCTGATGTCCAACACGTACTACCGCGCCCTGACGGAGTCCACTGTGGACGTCCATCCGACGGCGGTGCGGGCGGTGGAGGGCCGCCGCGTGCTGGGCGCGGACGGTACGGTCGCCGAGGTCGACGCGATCATCTTCGGCACCGGCTTCCACATCCTCGACATGCCGGTGTCGGCGCGCGTGTTCGACGCCGAGGGCCGCAGCCTCGACGACCACTGGAAGGGCAGCCCGCAGGCGTACGCGGGGACGACGGTGGCCGGGTTCCCGAACCTGTACCTGCTGCTGGGCCCGAGTCTCGGCACCGGGCACTCGTCGGCGTTCACGATCGTCGAGGCCCAGCTGCGGCACACGGTCGCGGCGGTGACCCGGACGCTGCGGTCGCCGGGGACGTCGCTTTCGGTCCGCCCGGAGGTGCAGGCGGCGTTCAACGCGGAGGTCCAGGCGGCCCTGCCGGGCACGGTCTACCAGTCCGGCGGCTGCTCCAGCTACTACACGGACGTCAACGGGCGCAACAGCTTCAGCTGGCCGTTCTCCACCGGGCGGCTGCGCTCGCGGGTGGGCGAGTTCCGCGAAGCCGACTACGAGATCACCGACTGCGAGATCACAACGTCGTGAAGCGGATGCCCGCCTTGGTGAGCCGGTCCACGAGCGCACCGCCCATCGCGGTCGCCGTGGTCACCTGGCCCGCCGTCTCCGGGAGGTCGTCGGTCGCCAGGCAGAGGGCCGACTCCGCCAGCATCTTCGCCGTCTCGTCGTAGCCCGGATCGCCGCCCGAGACCTCCGTCACCACCCGCGAGCCGCCGCCTTCGCCGAGGAACCGCACCGAAAACCACGACCGCGCGCGCCGCTCGGGACTCGGCCCGTTGCCGGGCGCCAGCAACCGCGACAGCGCCCGCCGGGCCGGCGGGACCTGCGCCGCGGCGAGCAGGGCACCCGCCCCGGCCACACCGCCGGCCAGCACGGGCAGGTGCTTCACCGCGGCGAAGTGCCGGTACGTGAAGTCCGGCCCGTAGCGCTCGGACGCAGCCGCCGACCGGCGGACGACGTCGGGGTCGATCGTCGGCAGCGGCACCGCCCACCAGCCCGGCTCGGCGACCCGGTGCGGGCGTCCGAGCGGGGCGCGGGCGAACCGGCCCGCCGGCCGCGGCTCGGTCGCCGCGCGTTCCTTCGCGACGCGGGCCCCGGCCGGCAGCCGGGACATGATGGTCAGCGCGCTGAGGAACGTGCCGCCCGAGGGCATCCCGCCGGCGCGGACGTAGCCGTCGACCCGCAGCGGCACGCCTTCGGGCAGCTGCTGCACGGTGAACCAGGCGCCGAGGTCGTGCGGGATCGAGTCGAACCCGCACGCGTGCACCAGCCGCGCGCCGGTCTCGCGGGCGCGCCGGTCGTGCGCCAGGTACATCCGGTCGACGAACTCGGGTTCGCCGGTCAGGTCGACGTAGTCGGTGCCCGCTTCGGCGCACGCGGCCACCAGCGGTTCGCCGTGCGTCAGGTACGGGCCGACGGTGGTGATCACCACCTTCGTGGCCTCCGCGACGGCCACCAGGGAAGCGCGGTCGCCGGAGTCGGCGACGAGCAGGTCGAGCGCGCCGAACCGGTCGTCGATCTCCGCCAGCCGCGTCCGGACGGCCTCGAGCTTGCCGCGGTTGCGCCCGGCCAGCGCCCAGCGCAGGTCGGCCGGGGCGTGGCGGGCCAGGTACTCGGCGGTCAGGCCGCCGGTGAACCCGGTGGCGCCGAACAGGACCACGTCGTACGCGCGCATGGCAGCTCCTTCGAAGGGACGTCGGCGGGCTCAGGTTACCCGCCGGTCAGTTCCCGGCGCCGGGTGAACTACCGGCGGGTACAGTGCCCCCTCGACCGCGAGGAGGCCACCGTGACCGAACGCTTCGGCAGCTACCAGAACGAGATCTACCTGCAGGGACTCGGTGGTCGGCTGCCGCCGTGCTCGACCGACGCGACGAAGCTCGAGGCGTCGGCCCGCGAGGTCATGGCACCCGGGCCGTTCTCCTACGTCGCGGGCGCGGCCGGCTCCGGCGCGACCGCCCGGGCCAACCGCGAGGCGTTCGACCGCTGGCGCGTCGTGCCCCGGATGCTGACCGGCGCCACGGACCGCGACCTGGCCACGACGGTGCTCGGCACCCGGCTGCCCGCGCCGGTGGCCCTCGCCCCGGTGGGTGTCCAGTCGATCGTCCACCCGGACGCCGAGTCCGCGACCGCCCGCGCCGCCGCGTCGGTCGGACTGCCGTTCACCCTGTCCACGGCGTCCTCGACCGGCATCGAGGACGTCGCGGCGGCCGGCGGCGACGGCCCGCGGTGGTTCCAGCTGTACTGGCCGGGCGACAACGACGTCTGCGCGAGCCTGCTGACGCGGGCGAAGAACGCGGGCTACACCGCGCTGGTCGTCACCCTCGACACGTGGACGCTGGCCTGGCGACCGTCCGATCTGGACCAGGCGTACCTGCCGTTCCTGAAGGGCGAAGGCTGCGCCGTCCCGTTCACCGACCCGGTGTTCCGCGGCCTGCTGGAGAAGTCGCCGGAAGACGACCCGAACATGGCGATCCTGCGGTGGATCGGCATGCTCACCGGCACCGACCGGACGTGGGACCAGCTGCCGTTCCTGCGCGAGCACTGGGACGGCCCGATCGTGCTCAAGGGCATCCAGCACGTCGCCGACGCGCGCCGCGCGGCCGAGGCCGGCATGGACGGCGTCGTGGTGTCGAACCACGGCGGCCGCCAGGTCGATGGCGCGCTCGGTGCCCTGGAGGCCCTCCCGGGCATCGTCGCCGCGGTCGGCGACCGCATCGAGGTGCTGTTCGACTCGGGCGTCCGCACCGGCTCCGACGTCCTCAAGGCACTGGCCCTGGGCGCCCGGGCGGTGCTGGTCGGCCGCCCGTGGGTGTACGGCCTGGCCCACGCGGGCGAGGACGGCGTGCGCCACGTCCTGCGCAGCCTGCTGGCGGACTTCGACCTGACCATGGGGTTGTCCGGCCACCGCACGCTCGCCGACCTGGGCCCGGACTCGCTGCAGCGGACGTGAGGTAACGAATCGGGAACTCGGGCGACAGCGCGGGCGAGGGCCGCTACGGTTCTGCCTCGCCACGGCCGCTCGGGGACGGACCGGTGGTTCCATCGTTCCTTTCACCAGGGGGTTTCCCATGTCTTCGATCATGATGCGGATCGGCGTGCTGTGCGCCGTGCTCGGGTTCGGCACGCTCGTCCTCGAGCAGTTCGACTACGAGTTCCGGATCCTGTCCTGGGCCACCGACATGCAGCCGGTGTTCGGCATCGTCCTCGGCGTGGCCGGGCTCGCGCTGATCGGTGGCTCGGTGGCGCTGAGCCGGGCCAAGACGGCGGAGCAGCACGCGCCGGTCCAGCCGCCGCAGCAGCCCGGCCAGCCCGGCTGAGCCCAAAGCGCCCCAATGTGGCCTTGGTTGCGTTCAACGCACCCAATGTGGCCTTCGGTGCGTTGAACGCACCGAAGGCCACATTGGGGCGCTCGGGGCCGGGTCGATGTCTGGTCGGTCACGCGGCGGGGATATTCGGAAGCCCGGTCGGTCACCCACGGCTATCCTTGGACCAAGAATGTCCGAGCCATCCCCCTTCCACGCGCTGCGAGCGCGCCTGCCCGAGCTCATGCCGCGTGACGAGCAGCGGCTGCGCCGCCGGCTCGAGGGCGCCCGCAAAGCCCGTGACCGTGACAGCGCCCTCGCGCGGATCGCCGCCGACGTCGACGCCGCCGAGCTGCGCCTGCGGTCGCGGCGCGAAAGCGTGCCCAAGATCGAGTACCCCGCCGAGCTGCCGGTCAGCAAGCTCAAGGACGAGATCGCCGCCGCCATCGACAAGCACCAGGTCGTGATCGTCGCGGGGGAGACCGGCTCGGGCAAGACCACCCAGCTGCCGAAGATCTGCCTGGAGCTCGGGCGCGGCATCCGCGGCCAGATCGGGCACACGCAGCCGCGGCGGCTGGCCGCGCGCACGGTCGCCGACCGCATCGCGAGCGAACTGAAGACCGAGCTCGGCGAGACCGTCGGCTACAAGGTGCGGTTCACCGACCAGTCCGGGCAGGACACGCTGGTCAAGCTGATGACCGACGGCATCCTGCTGGCCGAGATCCAGACCGACCGGTCGCTGCGCCAGTACGACACGCTGATCATCGACGAGGCCCACGAGCGCAGCCTCAACATCGACTTCATCCTCGGCTACCTCAAGCAGCTGCTGCCGCGCCGCCCCGACCTCAAGGTGATCATCACCTCGGCGACGATCGACCCGGAACGGTTCTCGAAGCACTTCGACGACGCGCCGATCGTCGAGGTCTCCGGCCGGACGTACCCGGTCGAGGTGCGCTACCGGCCGCTCGTCGACCCCGAAAATCCGGCAGCTCCCGAAGGCTCCGGAGACGCCGACGAGCGCGACCAGACCCAGGGCATCCTCGACGCCGTCGAGGAGTTGTGCGCCGAGGGCCCCGGCGACATCCTGGTGTTCCTGTCCGGCGAGCGCGAGATCCGCGACACCGCCGACGTGCTCAACCGGGCGAACCTCCGCAACACCGAGGTGCTGCCGCTGTACGCGCGGCTTTCGTCGGCCGAGCAGCAGCGCATCTTCCAGTCCCACACCGGGCGCCGGGTGGTGCTCGCGACCAACGTCGCCGAGACGTCGCTGACCGTGCCGGGCATCAAGTACGTCGTCGACCCGGGCACCGCGCGGATCTCCCGCTACAGCCACCGCACCAAGGTGCAGCGGTTGCCGATCGAACCGGTGTCGCAGGCGTCGGCGAACCAGCGCAAGGGCCGCTGCGGCCGGACGTCGGACGGCATCTGCATCCGGCTCTACTCCGAAGCGGACTTCGAGGCGCGGCCCGAGTTCACCGATCCGGAGATCCTGCGGACCAACCTCGCCTCGGTCATCCTGCAGATGACGTCGCTGGGCCTCGGCGACATCGCGGCGTTCCCGTTCGTCGAACCGCCGGACCGCCGCCAGGTCGCCGACGGCGTCGGCCTGCTGCAGGAGCTGGGCGCGTTCGCGCCGGGCGGTTCCGGGTCCGATCGCAGCCTGACCGACATCGGACGCAAGCTCGCGCAGCTGCCGGTCGACCCGCGGATGGGCCGGATGGTGCTGGAGGCGGCCCGCAACGGCTGCGTCCGCGAGGTGATGATCATCGCGGCCGCACTGTCCATCCAGGACCCGCGGGAACGGCCGGCCGAGAAGCAGCAGGCCGCGGACGCCCAGCACGCGCGGTTCGCCGATCCGACGTCGGACTTCCTGGCCTACCTGAACCTCTGGGAGTACGTCGCCGAGCAGCAGAAGGCGTTGTCCGGCAACCAGTTCCGGCGCATGTGCCGCACCGAGTACCTGAACTACCTGCGGCTGCGCGAGTGGCAGGACATCTTCAGCCAGCTGCGTCAGCTGGCCAAGCCGCTCGGCATCTCGCTGAACACGAACACGGCCCCGGCCGACCCGCAGCGCGTGCACACGTCGCTGATCGCCGGGCTGCTCTCGCACATCGGGCTCAAGGACCCGGCGAAGGGCGACTACCTCGGCGCGCGCGGCGCCCGGTTCGGCGTGTTCCCGGGCTCGGCGCTGTTCAAGAAGCAGCCGCGCTGGGTGATGTCGGCGGAGCTGGTCGAGACGTCGCGGCTGTGGGCGCGGGTCAACGCGCGCATCGAACCCGAGTGGGTGGAGCCGCTGGCCGGGCACGTCGTCAAGCGGTCCTATTCCGAGCCGCACTGGGAACGCAAGCAGGGCGCGGTGATGGCGATCGAGAAGGTGACGCTGTACGGCGTCCCGCTGATCGCCGACCGCCGCGTCAACTACGGCCGGATCGACCCGGAGCTGTCGCGGGCGCTGTTCATCCGGCACGCGCTGGTCGAGGGCGATTGGCAGACGCGGCACCACTTCTTCGCCGAGAACCGGGCGCTGCTGGAGGAGGTCGAAGACCTCGAGAACCGCGCGCGGCGGCGTGACATCCTGGTCGACGACCAGACGCTGTACGAGTTCTACGACGCGCGGGTCCCGGCGGACGTCGTGTCGGTGCGCCACTTCGACAGCTGGTGGAAGAAGGCCCGGCACACCGAACCCGACCTGTTGTCGTTCGAGAAGTCCATGCTCATCAACGAGTCCGCCGGCGGCGTCCGCGAGGGCGACTACCCGGACTCGTGGACGCAGGGCACGCAGGTCTTCAAGCTGACCTACCAGTTCGAGCCGGGCGCGGACGCCGACGGCGTCACCGTGCACATCCCGCTGCCGGTGCTCAACCAGGTGACGCCGGACGGGTTCGACTGGCAGGTGCCGGGGCTGCGGGCGGAACTGGTCACGCAGCTGATCAAGTCGCTGCCGAAGGCGGTGCGCCGCAACTTCGTCCCGGCGCCGGACACGGCCCGGGAAGTCCTTTCGCGAGTGTCCCCTTCGGACGGTCCGCTGCTGGAGGTGCTCGGCCGCGAGCTGCGTGCCCTGCGCGGGATCACGGTGCCGTACGCGGACTGGGACCTGTCTTCGGTGCCGGAGCACCTGAAGATGACGTTCCGGGTGGTCGACGAGCGGGGTCGCCGCGTGGCCGAGGGCAAGGACGTGGCGGAGCTGCAGCGCCGCCTGGCCCCGAAGGTCCGCGAGACGATCTCCAAGGCGGCCAACACCCTGGAGAAGGCGGGCCTGACGAAGCCGTCGTTCGGTTCGTTGCCGGAGGTGTTCTCCTCGCACCAGCGTGGGCACGACGTCAAGGCGTACCCGGCGCTGGTGGACGAGGGCGCGACGGTGGCGGTGCGGCTGCTGGACACGCCGGCCCAGCAGGAACACGCGATGTGGGCGGGCACCCGGCGGATGCTGCGGCTGAACCTGAACTCGCCGATGAAGTTCATCACGCGGTCGCTGTCCAATTCGTCGAAGCTGGTGCTCAACCGGAACCCGCACGGCAGCGTGGCGGCGCTGCTCGAGGACTGCGTCGACTGCGCGGTGGACGCCCTGATGGCCGCGGGCGGCGGCCCGGCGTTCGACGAGACCGGCTTCAAGGTGCTGCTGGAGAAGGTCCGGGCGGGCTTGCACCCGGCGGTGCTGGACGTGCTGACCGAGGTGGAGAAGATCCTGCGCGCGGCGAACGACGTCGAGGTGCAGCTGTCCTCGTCGCGCGGCCCGGCGGAGTCCTTGGCGGACATCCGGGCCCAGCTGACGGCGCTGGTGTATCCGGGTTTCGTGACGGAGACGGGCGCTTCGCGACTGCGCAACGTGGTCCGGTACCTGCAGGGAATTTCCCGACGGCTGGAGAAGCTGGTTTCGGAGCCGACGCGCGACCTGCAGCGCACGGCGGACATCGCGTGGATCCAGGGCGAGTACGCCGACGCGCTGGCTTCGCTGCCACCGGGAACGTCGTCCCCGGAGCTGCGCGAGGTGCGGTGGATGATCGAGGAGCTGCGGGTTTCGTTCTTCGCCCAGACACTGGGGACGGCGCACCCGGTGTCGTTGAAGCGGATCACGAAGGCCCTGGACGACGCCCTGGCCTGACGCCGGGAATGTCCGGCTTCGAACTTCCGTCGGTTGACCGCGGCCGGATGGACGTCAAGCCTGGGTCGGCTGGAGACCTTCCTGGGAAAGGGCTTTCCGATGTCCTTGGGTGTTTCGTCCGCCAGGCGAAGAATTTTCGCCGTCTGTACCGCGCTTCTTCTGCCGCTGCTCTTCGCGCCCACCGCGCACGCCGCCACCGGGGGCTCGCCGCTGCCCGTGGTTCCGCACGCCGGCAAGCACAAGATCGCCGCGGAGGCTCGGCACGACGTGCCGAATCCGCTGCTCAAGGAGCAGTTCGCCGAAGGGGAAGAGGAGGACGGCGACAATCCCGCGCTGTCCGCGCTCTGCCAGACCTACATCGGCAAGCCGAACCCGTACCGGCCGCTCGCGCCGAACACCGACGTCATCGACGGCGACACCATCGTGCCGACCGGCAGCCAGACCGGCTGCAGCACGGCGCAGAACGAGACCACCATCGCCGTCAACCCGGAGAACCCGCGCAACATCGTCGCCGGGGCGAACGACTACCGGCTGTACAACACGCGTGAGTCCCGCAACGACTCCGGCGGCTTCGCCTACACCTCGTTCGACGGCGGCCGGACCTGGGCGAACGTCCAGCTCCCGCACCTCGACTTCCCGACCGGGGCGGCCGCGCCACTGTCCTACATGGACGCCGCCGGCGACCCGGCCATCGCCTTCGGGCCGCACAACACCGTCTACTACGCGACGCTCGTGTTCAGCCGCGCCGCGGTGCCGGACGACCAGCAGCTCGCCAGCGGCATCGCCGTGTCGGTGTCCCACGACGGCGGCCGCAGCTTCGGCGACCCGGCGATCCTGCACCTCGACGGCGTCACCCCGGCCGGCACGGCGACGCCCACGAACATCTTCAACGACAAGGAGTGGATCGCCGCCGACCCCGTGTCCGGCGACGTCTACGTGACCTGGACGCAGTTCACCTACGACGCGACCGGTGCGTTCACCGAGTCGCCGATCGTGCTGTCGAAGTCGCGCGACTTCGGCCGGACGTGGTCGCCGATGCGCCGGATTTCGCCGTCGCTGACCGGGTTCCCCGGCGGGATCACGCCGTTCGGCAGCGGCTCGAACCCGGTGGTCACCCGCGACGGGACGCTCCAGGTCGCCTACGAGACGTCGGTGTGCGCGACGGCCGCGTGCGACCAGCCCGCCGACCACGACGCGGTCGTCGTGGCGACCTCCCGCGACGGCGGCCGGACCTTCCGGCACGCCGAGGTGGGGCTCGACTTCGACTTCCCGGTCGACGAAGACGTCGCCAACAACGCGCTGACCGGCGAGAACTTCCGGGTCAACAGCTTCCCGCAGCTGACCTACGACCGCGTGACCGATCACCTGTGGGTGACCTGGGCCGACGACCGCAACGGCACCTACCGCGACGGCGAGTCGGTGAAGACGAACGGCGACGCGTTCCTGAGCGGGTCCGACGGCCGGCACAGCTGGTCGAAGCCGGTGAAGATCGGCACCGGCGCGGACGAGGTGTTCCCGGCGGTCGCGGCCCTGGCCGGGCGCGTCGCGGTCACGTCCTACACGCGCGCGTACGACCCGAACGGCATCGGCCTCGACTACGCGTACGCCACCGGCTGGGGCGACCGGTTGTCCCCGCTCCGCCGGATCACGACGCAGACGGCGAACCCGCAGGTCCAGTTCGTGTCGACGGGCGCGGAGACGGGCAAGGAACTCCAGGGCGTGTTCATCGGCGACTACACGGCGACCGCGGTCGGCGCGGACTTCCGGCTGCACCCGGCCTGGACCGACTTCCGCGGCAACCCGGGGAGGACCCTGCCGAACCAGGACGTCGGGACGCAAACCCTCCCGATGTTCCCGTAACCCGCCGTACCTGGACGGACGACACGCGTACCTGGACGGACGACACGCGTACCTGGACGGACGACACGCTGCAGGCCGGGCAGCCAGGTCGTGTCGTCCACCTGGGTACGCGTGTCGTCCGTCCGGGTTCGGGCAGTTGGGGCTACTTCGCGTCGGCGTAGGTGTCGACCTCGGCGGTTTGCATGGGGAAGCGGACCGGGCAGGCCGGGCCGAACAGCATCCGGGCGGCCTCCGTCACGCTGTCCGTGATGGCGGACGACACCTCGGGAGCCAGGGCCGCCGGGGTGTGGACGATCACCTCGTCGTGCTGGAAGAACACCAGGTGGGCCGGGGCGGGCAGGCGGGTGCGGAGGGTCGCCAGCATCACCGCCGTCATGTCCGCCGCGCTCGCCTGGACCACGAAGTTGCGCGTGAACCGGCCCCAGCCGCGGGAGGCCCGGCGGGCCTTCAGCTCCGCCGCTTCGTCCGACGCCAGCCCGCCCGTCAACGCCCGCCACGCCGCCGAGGGCGCCGGGGACGTGCGGCCCAGCCGGGACCGGACCCGCTCGCCGCGCTCGCCCGCCTGCGCCGCATGCTCCACATAGGACACCGCGTCCGGGAAACGCTGCCGCAGCAACCCCAGCAACGGGCCCGCTTCGCCGGACGTGCCGCCGTACATCGCCGAGAGCATCGCGATCTTCGCGCGCGCCCGGTCGTCGCGGTCGTCGTCCGCGGCCGGCACCCAGCGGGCGCCGGAGAACAACGCCTCGCCCAGCCGCGCGTACAGGTCCGTCGCCGCCGCGACGTCGGCCAGCCGCCGGTCGCCCGACAGCGCCGTGAGCACCCGGGGCTCCAGTTGGGCCGCGTCCGCCACCACCAGCTTCCAGCCCGAGTCCGCGCGCACGCAGGTGCGCAGCACCTTCGGGATCTGCAGCGCCCCGCCGCCGCGGCTGGCCCACCGCCCGGACACCACCCCGCCGACCACGTAGTGCGGGCGGAACCGGCCGTCGGCGACCCACTCGTCGAGCCACGCCCAGCCGTTCGCGGTGAACAGCCGCGACAGCTCCTTGTACTCCAGCAACGGCCCGACCGCCGGGTGGTCGATCCCCTTCAGCAGGTACTTTCGCGCCGCCGGCACCTCGATCCCGGCGCGGGCCAGCGCCCGGACCACGCTCGGCGGCGAGTCCGGGTTCACCGGCCGGCCGCCGAAGGCCTCGCTGATCTTCGCCGCCAGCTCGACCAGCGCCTTCGGCCGCTGCCCGGCCGGCACGCGCGGCCCCAGCCGTGCGGCCAGCAGTGCCTCGTGCACGTCGGCGCGCCACGGCAGGCCGTCGGCCGACATCTCCGCGGCGGCCAGCGCGCTCGCCGACTCCGCGGCCAGCAGCAGCCGCATCCGGTCCGGGTGCTCGGTCGCCGCCACCCGCCGCTCCTGCTCCACGAGGACGCGCCGCACCGCCGTGACGACCGTCACGCCCTCGGGCAACGTCGGCACGCGGGTCTCGAACAGCGTCGGCTGCGCCAGCTCGACGGCCGACGAGTCCGCCGGCGGTTCTTCGCCGTTTGCCCTGGCCCAGGCCGCGCGCAGGCTCCGAGACTGCTCCTCCGCGCCCTCGTACGCCAGCAGCAGCCCCTCGGCCAGTTCGAGGTCGTAGCAGCGCCGCACCCGCAGCCCGGCTGCCAGCAGCACCGGGTACGTCCGCTCCACCGACGGGAACACCCATCGCGGCGCCGTCGACGCCTCCAGCTCCCGCGCCAGCCCCGCGAAAGCCGCCTCGTCCAGGCCGGACACCGTGTCCGACGGCGTGTGCACGGTGAAGCTCCCGTCCTCCTCCCGTCCCGCGATCACCTGCACCCGGACATCATGCCGACCACCACCGACAGTTTCCGCTCGACGCCGACCACCACCGGCAGTTTCCGCCCGCTCGCGGGCTGGTGCGTTCGGCCTACGGTTGGTTTACTCTCCGGTAGCTCCCATACCGCCGGTACGCCCGCCGTCGGCGTGGGCGATGAGGCTTGTTCAGCCGTCGCCCGCTGCATGACGTCCGAGCTACCCGGCGGTTCACGTGTGGGGCGCAGCGGTCTAACCCGAACAAGCCTCACTCTTCCCCGCAGCAACGGAGGTGCCCGGATGAGCCTGGTCGCGCTCGCAGCGCAGGTGGCGGACAAGGTGGCCGAGACGGCGCGCAGCGTCGACGTGATGCGGCGGGCGGGACTCGTCCCCTTCCCCCGGCTCGACGAAGGCGTCCGCTCGCTGGTCGCGCTGCGGAAGTTCGGCCCGTTCGCGGGCGCCAACCACATCTCCGCCCGCCGCGACCCGGCCGCCGTCGGCATCGTCGACGAGCTCGGCCCGCTCACCTACAAGCAGCTCGACGACCAGTCGAACGCGCTGGCCAGGGCCTGGTCCGAGCGCGGCATCCGCCCCGGCCAGGTCGTCGCCGCACTCTGCCGCGACCACCGCGGCCTGGTCCTCACGATGGCCGCCTCGGGCAAGCTCGGCGTCCGGCTGCTGCTGATGAACACCGGGTTCGCGAAGCCGCAGCTGGCCGACGTGGCCCAGCGCGAAGGCGTCACCGCGCTCGTCTACGACCAGGAGTTCACCGGCCTGCTCGACGCGATCCCGGACGGCGTCGACCGCTACCTCGCCTGGGTCGAGCCGGGCTCGGACCTGACCGACCGGACCGTCCCGGTGCTCGACGAAATCATCGCCAGCACCGACGACCGGCCGTGGCCCGCGCCGGCCAAACCCGGCGGGTTCGTGCTGCTGACCAGCGGCACCACCGGGACGCCGAAGGGCGCGCCGCGGCCGCACACCTCCGCACTGGCGTCGGCGCAGTTCCTCGACCGGATCCCGCTGCGGTCGAACGAGGCCACCTACATGGGCGCGCCGCTGTTCCACGGCACCGGCCTGTCCCAGTTCATCCTGTCCTTCGCGCTCGGCTCGAAGGTCGTGATGCGGCGCAAGTTCAACCCCGAAGAGGCGCTGCGCGGCGTCGCCGAGCACAAGTGCACCGCGCTCGTGCTGGTGCCGACCATGCTGCAGCGCATCGTCGACCTGCCGAAGGAGGTCCGGCAGAAGTACGACACTTCGGCGTTGCGGATCATCTTCGTCGCCGGCTCGGCGCTGTCGCCGGACCTCGGCAACCGGGCCAACGAGGCGTTCGGCCCGGTCGTGCACAACCTCTACGGCTCGACCGAGGTCGCGGTGGCGACGGTCGCGACGCCGGAGGACTGGGCGAAGGCCCCGGGCACGGTCGGCCGCGCGCCGGTCGGCTGCAAGGTGGCCCTGTACGACGCCAAGGGCGGCAAGATCACCGAGCCGAACGTGACCGGCCGCGTGTTCGTCGGCAGCGGGCTCAGCTTCGGCGGCTACACCGACGGCCGGCACAAGGAGATCATCGACGGCCTGCTCTCCAGCGGCGACGTCGGCCACTTCGACGAAGACGGCCTGCTGTTCATCGACGGCCGCGACGACGAGATGATCGTCTCCGGCGGCGAGAACGTGTTCCCGATCGAGGTGGAGAACCTGCTGGTCGAGCGCGAAGACGTGATCGAGGCGGCGGTGATCGGCGTCGAGGACCCCGAGTTCGGGCAGCGGCTCAAGGCGTTCGTGGTCCGGGCCGAGGGCGCGGAACTGGACGCCGACGAGATCCGCGACTACGTCAAGGCGAACCTGGCCCGCTACAAGGTGCCGCGAGACGTCGAGTTCCTGGACGAGCTGCCGCGCAACGCGACCGGGAAGGTGCTGCGCACCAAATTGCAGTGACAATCGAGGCTTCGCCTCGGGCCGGGGGCTTCGCCACCCGGACCCCCGAAAAGCGATTCATGACCCCCGCTGCACGTTGACGACCAGCCAGCGCCCGTCGCGGCGCTCGGCGACCACCGTGCAGGCCACTCCGTCGCGGTGCCCGGTCGCGACGCCGACCGAGGGCGTCACCTGCAGGCGCGTCCACCGGAAGGCGCCCGCCGGGACGCGGCCGGGCCAGCCGGCCTTGCCGAGCACGCGCCCGGCCGGGCCGTCGCCGCGGAAGCCGTCGGCCAGCAGCGGTGCCAGCGCCTCGGTGTCGCCGCCGGCGTCGGCGTCCCGCCAGCGGGCCAGCAGTTCCTCGAACGTCTCCACTGTTCGAAGGTCGCAGGCGCCGGGTAGCGCAACATCGGCCACCTGGCCGAGATCCGCTGGCAGACTGGCCGGGCCATGACTGCGACGAAACTCCTGCCGGCCGGCACGGTCACGATCCTCTGCGCCGGCGATGCCGCCCCGGCCCTCTTCGCGACCCCGGACGAGGCGCTCGCGGCGCTGGCCGGCGGCCCGGCGGCCGTGCACACCGGGGACGTGCTGATCCGCGACGACGGCACGCCCACCGGCCCCGCCGTCCGCCGCTGCGAACACCTGCGCGCGCTGGCCGGAGACGGCCGGATCCTGGTCTCGGCCCGCACCGCGGCGGCCCTCGGGGACGCCGTCACGCTGCACGACCTCGGCGTCCACCGCCTGCCGGACCTCACCGCGCCCGAGCGGATCTTCGAACTCGGCGGGACACCCGGGCCGCTGCGCTCGCTCGACACGGTCCCGAACAACCTCCCGGTGCAGCTGACCGGGTTCGTCGGCCGTGACACCGAGGTCCGCGACGTCCGGCGGCAGCTCGCCGGGGCGCGGCTGGTGACGCTGGCCGGCCCCGGCGGCAGCGGCAAGACGCGGCTGGCCGCGCAGGTCGCCGCGAGCACCGAGTGGCCCGACGGCGTCTGGTGGGTGGAGCTGGACGCCGTGACCGACGTTGCCGAGCAGGTGGCCGCGACGCTCGGAGTGCCGGTGGAGCCCCGGATCGGCGCGGCGCGCTCGGTCGCGACGGAGCTGTGCGACCGGCGCGTGCTGCTCTGCCTCGACAACTGCGAGCACGTCCTCGACGGCGCCGCCGAAATCGCGGTCGAACTGCTGCGCTCCTGCCCGGAAGCCGCGGTGCTGACGACCAGCCGGGAGCCACTGGGCGTGCCGGGGGAGACGGTCTGGCGGGTGCCGCCGCTGGCCGTCGAGGAGGCCGTCGCGCTGTTCGTCGAACGCGCGGGCGCGGTCCGGCCGCTGTTCACGTTGGACGCCTCCAGCGCGGCCGCCGTCCGGTCGATCTGCACGCGGCTCGACGGCATCCCGTTGGCCGTCGAGCTGGCCGCGGCCTGGCTCGGAACCCTGGCCCCGCACCAGATCGACGCCGGTCTCGAGGACCGGTTCGCTCTGCTCACCCGCGGCCCGCGCGGGGCGCCGGCGCGGCAGCGGACGCTCGAAGGCTCCCTCGCCTGGAGCCACGACCAGCTCGACGAGGAGGACCGCGTCGTGTTCCGGCGGCTGGCGGTGTTCGCCGGCGGGTTCACCCTGGACGCGGCGGGCGGCCCGGCCGTGCTGCCCGCGCTCGGCCGGCTCGTCGACAAGTCCTTGGTACTGGCCGAAGACGGCCGGTACCGGCTGCTGGAAACCCTCCGCGAGTACGCGGCGGCCCGGCTGGCCGAGGCGGGGGAGACCGCCGCCGTCCGCGACCGCCACCTCGATTTCTACCTGGCGCTGGCCGAAGCCGCCGAGCCCGACCTCGACCGCGACAAGGACGCTTGGCGGGCGCGGGTCGAGCCCGAGCGCGACAACTTGCGCGCGGCCCTGGAATGGGGGCTGGCGCAGGAAGATCCGGCCCGGGGCCGCCGGCTCGCAGCCGCCGTCGCGTGGCTGTGGAACCTGCACGGACGCGGCCACGAAGGCCTCCAGTACCTCAGGCGCGCGGTCGCCCGGTGCCCGGACGACCGGACCCCGCTGCAGGCCCGGTTGCTGACCGGGATGGGCCTGGTGGCGGACACGACCGCGCCGTTCGACGTCGAAGCCGCGCGGCGCGGCCTGGACCTCGCCACCGAACTCGGCGAAACGGGCCTGCGTGCGCGGTGCCTCTCCCTGACCGCCCTCGGCCACGTGTACACGGACCTGGACACCGCTTGGGACGTCGCCGTCGAAGCCGGGAAGGTCGCCGAAGACGCCGGAGACGGCTTCGCGCGGGACAGCGCGTTGATGCTGCGCGGGATCGTCCGGTTCGCCCGCGACCGCCACGACGAAGCGGCGCCACTGCTCGACGAGGCGGCCGAAGGACTGCTGCGCCGGGGCGATCGCGGCCTCGCGTCGACCGTCCTCAGTGTCCGGTCCGGGATCGCGCTCGCCGCGGCGGACCTGCCGCGGGCGCGGGAACTCGCCCGGCAGGCCGTCGAGGTGGCTGCGCCGCTCGGCGACTTCCACCGCGTCAACACGACGCTGTGCCGCCTGGCGCTGGTGCACTGCGCGGCCGGCGACGTCGACGCCGGGTTCCGTGTGATGGAGCCGTTCCTGCGGCTGCTCGAGACGGCGGGTGACGTCTTCGTCCCGGGGATGGCCGGCGTGCTCGGCGAGCTGCATTGGCGGCGAGGCGAGTGCGAAACCGCGTTGCGCTGGTTCGAGCGCGAACCCGTGCCGGGGACGTACCTGGCTGCGCAGGGCCTGGCCGAACGCGGCGCTCTGTTGCGCGCGCTCGGCCGTACCGAGGAGGCCACGGAGGTGCTGGCCACCGCCGTCGAGCTCACCCGCGGTTGGTTCCTGCCGTCGCCCTTGGCCGACGCCCTGGACCAGCAGGGATACCTGGCGGAGCCGGAGCAGGCGGCCGAACTGCACCACGAAGCTTTGAGCCTGCGCCTCGACCACGGCCTCCGGCTGGGCGTCCTCAACAGCCTCGACGCGTTGACGACGCTGCTCGCCCGCGCCGGCCGCGAGGCCGACGCCGCTCGCGTGCTCGTGTCGGCTTCGCAGGCCCGGGCCGAGCTGGGGGTTCCTCGCCGTCCGTCTGCGCAGGCGGAGCTGGACACTCTCGGCCTGGCGACCTCCGAACCGGCGATGACCCTCGACGACGTGGTCGCGTTCGTGCGCCGGACCCGCGGCACCCGCGGCCGGCCGTCGAGCGGCTGGGGCAGCCTGACGCCGACCGAGCTCGAGGTGGTGAAGCTGGCGGCGGAGGGCTGCACGAACCCGGAGATCGGCACCCGGCTGTTCATGAGCCGCGGCACGGTGAAGACGCACCTGGCGCACGTGTACGCGAAGCTGGGCATCGCGAACCGCACGGAACTCGCCTCGATCGCGGCGGCTCGCCTCAACTGAAGGTCAGTCCCAGTCGATGCCGAAGACGCCGGGGCCGAAGTCGAACGTCACCGCGTGGACGCCGTCCGCGCCGTCGAGCTTCAGGGGGCGGCGGGCGAGGGTGCCGTTCGCGCCGCCGCGGGAGTACTGCCAGCAACGGCCGGGCGCGGTCCCCGGCGCGAAGCGGACCTCCAGCAGGTACTCCCGCACCGGGCGGCGGAACTCGCGGTAGTGGGTGTTGCGGCACTCCGGGTACGGCGGCCCGCTGTTGGTCAGGGTGTACTCGATCAGGTGCGTCTCGCCCCGGTTGATCGGCTGGTCGAAGAGCAGCTCCGTGACGAGCAGGCCGTGGGCCTCGTCGGTCTCGGCGCGGCCGACCCGGCAGTTGCGCACCGCGTGCAGTTCGGGAACGCCCGCCGCCGGGTCGTCCTGGGAGTAGACCAGCAGCCAGCGGTCCTGGCCGTCCGCGGCGGCCTGGAACACCGCCCGCGCGGTCACCGCCCGCTGCCCGCCGTCCGCGGCGATCTCGCACAGGTCGTGCAGCCCGACCATCTTCAGCGGCTGCTGGCGGTCGAGCGCGTGCGGCGCCCCGACCTTCTCCAGCAGCGGCTGCAGCACCTCGCGCGGGAACGACATCGGCTCGCCGCCGGCCTGGCGCTTCCCGGCGCCGCCGCGGGGCCGGGGCGGGGGCAGCAGCCCGAGCAGGGACCCGGCGGGGACGTCGAGGATCTCCTCGAGCGTGCGGACGGCCGAGAGCGAGCTCTGCCGCTCCGGCTGCCGTTTGCCCGACTGCCAATAGCTGAGCGCGGTGACGCTGACGACGACGCCGCGGGCCCGCAGCCGCGCCTGGATCCGGTCGAGCGAGAGCCCGCTGGTGGCGATGGCCGCGCGCAGCCGGATGGCGAATTCGGTACGGCCGCTCTCCTGGCCGTCACCCGCCGCGCTGCCCGCCATCGCTGAATTCCCGACCCGCCCCGTGCCGTCCCCCGACGATCCCCGACACGGAGCACGTTAGCAGTTTTCCGCCCGGTCTCCGCGCCCCACTTCGGCGGGACCGCCGGGACGCCCACTCGGGCGAACGGGCTAGTACTGGCAACTGTGAACCATTGCCCCGGCCTGGGCCGACGCGCTTTTATGACTTGCCTGCGCCGGTGGCTCCGCCTCCCCCTCACGGCCCACCCGGGCGCAGGCGCGACCGGCCGCGAGAGCGGTTCCGGCTCCGGTTCACCCGGCCGCGTTGTGCGACCGGCCGGTGTGGCCGCGCGATGACCGGTGGCCCGGCGACGCCCCCAGCGCCGGGCCACCGGTCTTGTTACCACCGGGTAGCATCCGGGACATGACGCTCCGGCAGAACATCCTCATCACCGGCGCCAGCAGCGGCCTGGGCGAGGGCATGGCCCGTCAGTTCGCCGCGAAGGGACGCAATCTGGCGCTGTGCGCGCGGCGCACCGAGCGGCTCGAGAAGCTGGCGGCCGAGCTGACCGCGGCGCACCCCGGGATCCAGGTCGTCACGCGCACCCTCGACGTCACCGACCACGACCGCGTGTTCGCCGTCTTCGCGGAATTCC
Source organism: Amycolatopsis mediterranei (assembly GCF_026017845.1). Classification (NCBI taxonomy): domain Bacteria; kingdom Bacillati; phylum Actinomycetota; class Actinomycetes; order Pseudonocardiales; family Pseudonocardiaceae; genus Amycolatopsis; species Amycolatopsis mediterranei. The sequence continues at coordinate 7,997,640 of NZ_CP100416.1, read as the reverse complement.
GCGACGAGCTCGGATCCCTCGACCGGGTGATTGTGAACGCCGGGCTCGGGAAGGGGCAGCCGGTCGGCACGGGCCGGTTCGACGCCAACCGCCAGACCCTCGAGGTCAACTTCGTCGCGGCCGCCGCCCAGATCGAGGCCGCCGCCGGCATCTTCCGCGAGCAGGGCGCCGGCCACCTCGCCGTCATCTCGTCGTTCAGCGCGATCCGGCCCTTCCCGGGCAAGCTCACCGCGTACGCCGCATCGAAGGCCGGGATCTCGGCGTTCGTCGACGGCACCCGGCTCGAGCTGAAGCGCCAGGGCATCGCCGTCACCGACGTCCGGCCCGGCTACATCGAGTCGGAGATGAACGACCGGATCGGCCGGAACCCCTTGCTGGCCAAGGCCGAGACCGGCGCCCGCGGGCTGGCCAAGGCGATCGAGGCCGAGCGCGCCCGGGCTTACGCCCCGGCGTGGCCGTGGGTGCCGCTGAGCGCCGTCATGCGCGTGGTGCCGACGGCGCTGCTGCGGAAGTTCGCGTGAACGCCCCGGTCGAGGTCCGCGCGGAGGACGCCTTCGACGCCGCCGCGGTGCACGCCTGGCTGAGCGCGAAGGTCGAGGGCCTCGGCGACGAACCGCCGCACGTCCGGCAGTTCCCCGGCGGCGCGTCCAACCTGACGTACCTGCTGACCTACGCCGATCGCGAGCTGATCCTGCGCCGCCCGCCCGCCGGGCGCAAAGCGGCGTCGGCGCACGACATGCGGCGCGAATACCGCGTGCAGCACGCGCTGAAGCCGGTGTTCCCGTACGTGCCGCGGATGGTGGCGTTCGGGGACGACCCGGCCGTGCTCGGCGGCGACTTCTACGTCATGGAGAAGCTCGACGGCCTGATCCTGCGCGGCGACCTGCCGCCGGGGATGGCGCTGGCGCCGGAGCAGGCGCGCGAGCTGTCCGGCAGGGTCGTCGACCGGCTGGTGGACCTGCACGCCGTCGACGTCGGGAAGGCCGGGCTCACCGACCTCGGCAAGGGCGCCGGGTACGTCGAGCGGCAGGTCCGCGGCTGGTCGGAGCGGTACGTCGCGGCGCGCACGGACAACGTCGGCGACTTCGCCGAGGTGCGCGCGTGGCTGGCGGCCAACCAGCCCGGCGAGGTCGAGATCTGCCTGATCCACAACGACTACCGGCTCGACAACCTGGTGCTGGACGGCCCGTCGACGCTGAACATCACCGGCGTCCTCGACTGGGAGATGGCCACGCTCGGCGACCCGCTGATGGAGCTGGGCAGCATGCTCGCATACTGGGTCCAGGCCGGCGACGACGACGTCATGCACGCGAGCCGCCGCCAGCCGACCCACCTGCCCGGCATGTTCACCCGCGAGGAGTTCGTCGCGCGCTACGCCGAAAAGACCGGGCTTTCGATCGGCGACTGGCGGTTCTACGAGGTCTACGGCCTGTTCCGGCTCGCCGCGGTGCTGCAGCAGCTGTACCGGCGCTACCACGACGGCGCCACCCGCAACCCGGCGTTCAAGGACTTCTGGCAGTTCGTCGGGTACCTGGACTGGCGCTGCCGCGAGATCATCGCGAAGGGGGGCGTGTAGTGGGCGCCATCTATCTGGTCCGGCACGGGCAGGCGTCCTTCGGCGCGGCCGACTACGACGCACTGTCGCCCCGCGGCTTCGAACAGTCCACTGTGGTCGGTGCGGAACTGCTGCGGCGCAGCGTTTCCTTCAGCCAGGTCCGGTCGGGATCGCTGGCCCGGCAGCGCGACACGGCGGCTACGGCGCTGAAGGTGCTAGGCAGTGACGTCCCGGTGGTCGAGGACCCGCGCTGGAACGAGTACGACCACGTCGACATCGCCCGCCACCACGCCGGCGGGGCCCCGCAGGAGGATTCGCGGTCCTACCAAGGTGTCCTGGACGCGGCTCTGACGGCTTGGACGTCGGCCGGTGCCGACGGTCCGTGCGCCGAGACGTGGCCCGCGTTCCTGGCGCGGTGCCGGGACGCGCTGAGCGACCTGGTGGCGTCGCTGGGCAAGGGGGAGCACGCGGTCGTGTTCACCTCCGGCGGCGTGATCGCGACGATCTGCGGCCTGCTCATGGGCACCCCCGAAGCAGGGTTGCTCAAGCTCAACCGCGTCACGGTCAACGGCGGGATCACGAAGCTGGTGTCCGGGCGCGGCGGCGTCACACTGCTTTCGTTCAACGAGCACCCGCACTTCGAGGCGGACGCCGCCTCGCTGCTCACCTACCGGTAGGAGACGCTCGATGGAGTTCGGCGAGGTCACGCTGTACCCGGTGAACGGCCACGGCCCGGAGGACGTCGTCGTCGACGGCGAGGGCCGGATCTACACCGGCGTCGACGACGGCCGGATCCTGCGCCTGTCGCCCGACGGGCAGCACATCGACGTCATCGCCGACACAGGCGGCCGCCCGCTCGGGCTCGAGCTGTACGGCGAGGACGAGCTGCTGATCTGCGACGCACGGGCCGGGCTGCTGGTGGCCCCCCTGTCCGGTGGTGCGGTCTCGGCCTTGGCCACGTCCGCACTGGGCCTGGACTTCGTGTTCTGCAACAACGCGGCGGTGGCCTCCGACGGGACGATCTACTTCACGGACTCGTCCCGCCGCTTCGGCATCGACCACTGGCGCGACGACCTGATCGAGCAGACGGCAGGCGGCCGGCTGCTGCGCCGGTCACCGGACGGCTCGATCGACCTGCTCCTGGACGGCCTCCAGTTCGCGAACGGCGTCGCGCTGGCCCCGGACGAATCGTTCGTGGCGGTGGCGGAAACCGGCGCGTTCAGCGTGTCGCGGGTGTGGCTCGGCGACGGCCGGACCGACGTCTTCGCCGACGGCCTGTGGGGCTTCCCGGACAACATCTCGACGGGCACGGACGGCCTGATCTGGATCACGCAGGCGTCCCCGCGCGTGGCGGCCCTCGACGTGGTTCGCCGGCTGCCGGCCTTCCTGCGGGCGGGCATCCGGCGGCTGCCGGCGTCGGTGCAGCCCCGCCCGGGTCGTGAGGTCGGCGTGCTGGGCGTTGCGGCGGACGGCCGGGTCGTGCATGCGTTCCGCGGCGAAATCCCCGGCTTTCACATGCTGGTGGGCGTCCGCGAGTGGCAGGGGCAACTCTGTTTCGGCTCTTTGGAGGAGCCGGCGATCGCGGTGACGCCTACCATCGGGTGATGCTGAACAACGTCCGGATCGAAGCGCGCATCCCCACCCAGGACCTGGCTCGCGCCCGGCGCTGGTACGCGGAGAAGCTCGGGCTCGAGGCGGTCGAGGAACGCGAAAACGGCCTGCGGTACGAAGGTGCGTCGGGCGTCTTCTGCCTGTATGCCTCGGCGGGGGCGTCCGACGGTTCGTTCACGCAGGTCGCCTTCTACGTCGACGACCTCGAATCGACGGTCGCGGTGCTGCGTTCGCGTGGCGTGGTGTTCGAGGAGTACGAGGGCATGCGCGGCGGGATCATGGAGATCCGCGGCAACTACCCGAGCAAGGGCAGCGGCGAGCGGGCCGCGTGGTTCCGCGACAGCGAGGGCAACCTGATCGGGCTGGGCGAAGTGGTGCCTTAGCGCCGGGTGAAAACCTCGGCAAAGAAAATGCCGATCGAAAGCAACCGGCAAATGATCTTTGTCGGAAAGCGCCGTTTTCCGGGATTGATTTTTTCCGACCTGATGGGCCCGGCCGAGGTTCACTCGAAAGGTCGCTGACGTGGTTCCCCTGCTGGGTACGCTGATTCCGGCAGTGGCGAACGCGGTGATCCGCCATTATTGATCGACCAGACGGCAGGGCGTCGATGTCCCGGAATGCGGCGAGGTTCCTCGTCATCGGTGGCGGTTGCGTCGTCGCCGCGGTTCTGGTCGTCGTATCCGCCGTGCTCCGCGGTGGCGATCTGGATGCGGCGGACAAATGGGCCAGTGTCATCGGTGTCTACCTCAACATCGCCGCGCTGGTGGTCGCCGTCGTGGGGCTGGTGCTGGGGTGGCACGTGGGCCGGACCCGGAACACGGCCGCGGGCGCGCGCCAGGTCATCACGGCGGAGGGCAGCGCGGTCGTCAAGGCCCGGGGAGCCCAGCAAGCGAGCGGATCGCCGGCCGCCGGCGTCGACCAGCGGATCGCCGGCCGGGGGAAGGGGACGATCGACGCCCCCGGCGCCCAGGTCGTGCGCGGTGACGACGGGGCGAAGGACCCGGATGGCTGAACTGCTTTCCCGGACGCGGGAAACCACGGTCGCGGCGATTCTCGAGGACGACACGTGCCCCCAGCTGGTGACCGGCCCGTTCGGAGCGGGCAAGACCCGGGTGCTCGGTTCGCTCGAAGACCGGCTCATCGCCCGCGAGTACGTCGTCCTCCGGGTGGTCGTTCCCCCGGGCGAGGGGCCCGGCGACGGGATCGGCCGCACCTTGGACCAGTTCCGGCAGACACTGGACATCTCCCGCCAGCTCGGCGAGCAGCTGAAGCAGTTCGGCCACCCCCGGCTGGCCAAGGCCACGGCGACGCTGACCCGCAAGGCCCAGATCGCGCCGATCCGGGTGCAGCAGACCATCTCGGCGTCCGGCCGGGCGATCGTGCACGCCAACGGCGCGCAGGGGCTGCAGATCCAGTGGGGCGACCACCTCGGCGTGCTCGACCGCGCGCTCGGCGACCACGTCGTCGAGGCGATCACGCGGGCCGGCCGCCGGCGCCGGGTCGCCCTGCTGATCGACGACGTGCAGCACCTCGACGAAAAGCGCGGCGTGGCGTGGCTGCTGGAGCTGGTCCGCACGCTCCACGGCGTGCGGGTCGTGGCCGCGCGCCGCGGCGCGGCCGCCGACACCGTGCTCGGCCGCGTCTTCCGCAGCCACGGGCTGGGGCCGCTGTCCCGCGACGACGTCGCCGCGCACCTCGCCCAGCGGCTCGGCGCGGGCGCGGAACCGGCGCTCGTCGACCACGTGTGCCTGGTGACGGGGCGGCTGGCCTGGGGCGTCGGCGTGCTGGCCGAAGGACTGGCCCGGGCGCGCGGCGAGACCGCCGGACCCCCGGTCGTCCCGACCGGTCCGCTCGAGCTCGACGAGCTCTTCGGCCACGTGCTGGCGGCCTTGCCCGGGGAACTGCGGACGGCGCTCGAGCAGCTCGCGGTGCTTCGCGAGTTCGACCGGGCGGCCGCGGTGCACATGCTGGGCGCCGGCGGCACGCCACCCGACCGGGCCGAGGCAGTGCTGGACGAGCTGGTGGACGCGCTGCTGGTCGAAACCGGCGTACTCGGGAGGGACCCCCGGACCCGGTCGGCGGACGTCGCGCACGCACCGACGTCGCTGCGCCTGCCGGAACTGGTCCGGCGGGTGGCCGGCACGAGCGCGCGGGCGCAGGGCCCGGCGCGGCCGGCCGAGCTGCACCGGCGCGCGGCGGACTTCTACCAGGCCGCCGTCGACGCCGCCGGCGCCGAAACCGGCGATCCCTTCGCACACTGGTCGGCGCTCGAAGGCGGCCTGGCCCGGCGGTACTTCTCCGAATGGGTGCACCACGTCGCCCACGCCGAACCGCGGCTGCGGTCGGAGACGCGCAGCAAGATCATCCGGTGGTACCTGGAGGGATTCTTCTGGTACGAGTGGAAAGTCCCGCACTGGTTCTGCTCCAGCCTGCTGAGCTACTGCGCCGAGATCCGGCGGACCAACGAGGACGTGGAATGGCTCGACTGCCTGGCGGCGCTGCACCAGAACTACCCCCGCGGGTGGCGCAAGGCCGCCGAGCCCGCGGTGTGGCGCCGGGCGATCGACGCCCTCACCCACCTGCGGACCACCGGGTGGCAGCCGGCCGGTCCGCCGGCCGAGGTGACCGACGCCGGGCAGGTCTTCGCCCTCGCCACCCACCTGCTCGCCGAGTGCTTCCACTACTCCGGTGCGAGTCCCCAGGCCGCCGAGGAACGCTACCTCGAGGCGGCGGAGTGGTACGTGGGCGAGCACAACGACTGGAACCGCCGGTACGCGCGCCTGCACCGGATCGACCTCGCTGTCACGTACGACCTCCGGGAGGTCGCCCCCGGCGAACTCACCGAACTGCTGGAATACGCCCGCGGCGTCGGTGACGTCGAGATGTTCTGCTTGGCGTTGCGGGTGGCCGCCGACGCGCACCTTCGCCGGGGCGAACTCCGGCACGCCGCGGCGGCGATCGCCGCGGCCACCCTCCACGCGCTGGCCTACCAGGCCAAGCAGCTCCTGCTCCCGCAGATGCACAACTTCCCGGACGGCTACACGCGTGAGGTCTACCTGGAGATGATCGCGCGGACCGACGCGCTGGTCGCGGAGGTCCGGGAGCGCGACGCCGCCGTGGCCGCGCGGGTGGAGGCGGCGCTGGTGGACCTGTTCGCCCCGTTCTGGGACGGTGGTGCGGGCGAACGGGAGGCGATGCTGCCACCGCCGCCGTCGGATCGGGACCTGGGTGTCGGAGACGGCGACTACGTGCGGCGGGTCCGCTGGCTGGCCGAGATCCGGAGCCGGCACCTGTGGCGGGTGACGGTCGACCCGGAAGGGCTCGGACTGGAGGCGTGATGACGACGGCGTTCACCAACGCGGCGGTCTGGACCGGGGCCGGCGCGGTGCGGGACGCCACCGTCCTGGTCGACGGTGAAGTGGTGCTCGCCGTGGTCGACCGGGACGAGCCGCTGCCCGCCGCCGCGCGGATCGTCGACCTGGCGGGGGGTGCGCTGCTGCCCGGCTTCGGCGACGGTCACGCCCACCCCGTCTTCGGTGCGCTGGAAGACGACGGTCCCGCGGTGCGGGCCGCGCGGACCGTCGACGAGGTGGTGCGGGTGGTCCGGGACTTCGCCGAAGCCCACCCGGGTCCGGACTGGGTGGTCGGGGCCAGCGTCGATCGGTCCCTCACGGCGGACGGGAACTTCGACGCCCGCTGGCTCGACGCGGTCGTCCCGGATCGGCCGGTGGTCCTGCGGGCCAGCGACTACCACACGGTGTGGTGCAACACCGCCGCGCTGCGGGCGGCGGGGATCGGGCCCGGCACCCGGGATCCGGCGCTCGGCCGGATCGTGCGCCGCGACGACGGATCGCCGTTGGGGACGCTGCTCGAGTGGGGCGCCTGCGACCTGGTCCTCGACCGGGTGCCACCGCCTTCGCCCGCGGCGTTGCGCCGCGCGGTCGCCTCGGCGAGCACGCGCTGCGCCGCCGCCGGGCTCACCTGGATCCTCGACGCCTGGGTCGACGTGACGTCCGGGGTCGTCGACGCCTACCTCGACGCCGTGGCCGCGGGCGAGACTTCGACCCGGTTCGACCTGGCTTTCCGCGTCGATCCGCGCGAATGGCGGGAGCAGGTGCCCGTCATCGCGGCCGCGCGGGCCAGGGTCGAGGCCGCGGGCCTCGGCGACCGGTTGCGTGCCCGGACCGTGAAGTTCTTCGCGGACGGGATCATCGAGAGCGCCACCGCGGCGCTGCTCGACTGCTACTGCGGCCAGGACGGCGATCGCGGCATGCCGATGTGGGAGCCGGCCGAACTGGCCGCCGCGATGGCCGTCTTCGACGCCGCGGGGATGCGCACCCACGTGCACGCCATCGGTGACGCCGGGGTGCGCAGCGCGTTGGACGCGGTGGAACGGGTCGCGGACGGCAACGCGTGGTGGGACCGCCGGCCGACGATCACCCACCTGCAGCTGGTGGACCCGGCGGACGTGGCCAGGTTGGCGCGGACCGGCACCATCGCCAACTTCCAGCCGTACTGGGCGCAATGGGACGAGTTCCAGACCAACCTGACCAGCCCGCTGATCGGCGACCGGGTGGACCGCCAGTACGCCATGGCGACGGTGCACGCCTGCGGAGCGCGGGTGTCCTTCGGCAGCGACTGGCCGGTGAGCTCGGTCCGCCCGCTGGACGGCCTGCGGACCGCGGTGACCCGCAAGCGGTCCGGGAGTTCGAGTCCGCCGTGGTGCCCGGAGGAGCGGCTCACCGTGGCACAGGCGCTCACGGCCTACACCGCGGGAGCGGCGTACCAGGCCGCGGACGAGGGCCGGCGCGGTGCGATCGCCCCGGGCATGGTGGCCGACTTCGTGCACCTCGCGGCGGACCCGTTCGCCGTCGACCCGGATTTCCTGGACACGATCGAAGTCCTCGGCACCTGGGTGGCGGGCCGGCGGGTGGCCGGCCGGGACTGATCCGCGCGCTCAGCGGCCCGTCCAGCGCGGCTCCCGCCCCGCGGACCAAGCCGCGTAGAACTCCTTGTGGTCCTTCGCCGTCATCAGCAGGGCCTGGGTGATCGCCTCCAGCTCGATCGCGCTGCCCAGGTCCATGTCCAGCTCGCGGGTCAGCAGCACCTTCGTCGTCGCGTACGCCAGTGCCGGGCCGTCCGCGAGCCGGCGGGCCAACGCGGCCGCCGCGGCCGGCAACTCGTCATCGGGAACCACCTGCGTGGCCAGCCCGATCTCGGACGCCCGTGAAGCCGAAACCTTGTCGCCCAGGATCAGCAGCTCGGTCGCCCGGCCCAGACCGACGAGCCGCGGCAAGAGGTACGCCGACCCCATGTCCGCCCCGGCCAGTCCCACCTTCGTGAACAGGAACGCGAACTTCGCCGACTCCGCCAGCAACCGGAAGTCACTCGCCAGCGCGATCACCGAGCCCGCTCCGGCCGCCACGCCGTTGACCGCCGCGATCACCGGGAGCGGGCACTCGCGCAGGGCCTTCACCACCGCGCCGGTCATGCGGGTGAACTCCAGCAGCTCCGCCGTCTCGAACTTCTGCAGCTCGCCGATGATCTCCTCGACGTCGCCGCCCGAACAGAACCCGCGGCCCTGGCCGGTGATCACCAGCACCCGGACGTCCTCGTGCTGCGGGAGCTCCAGCACCAGGTCCCGCAGATCGGCGTAGACGTCGAACGTCAGCGCGTTCAGCTTTTCCGGGCGGGTGAACGTCACCGTGGCCACCCCGTCGGCCACCGTGAAGCCGAAGTGCTCCCACTCCTTCGTCAGCGGGGCAGTTGCGCGGAACGGGCTCATGACTGGATTCCTCCGCCGTCGAGTACGAGGGTCTGGCCGTTGATCGCGGCGGCTTCCGGGGCCGCCAGGAAGGACACCGCGAACGCCACCTCGGCGGGCTCGAGCAGTCGGCCGAGCGGGGACGCCGCCGCCAGCGCCGCTTCCGCTTCCGAGGAAGAACGTCCGGACCGGGAGACGATCCGCGCCACCGAGGTCGCCGTCATGTCGGTGCGGACGAACGCCGGGCACACCGCGTTCGCCGTGACGCCGGTGCCGGCCAGCTCCGCCGCCACCGCCCGCATGAAGCCCACCGCGGCGTGCTTCGACGCCGTATACCCGGCCGTGTAGCGGTAGCCGACGTGCGAAGCCGTCGACGCCACCGTGACGATCCGCCCGTGGTCGCGCGAGCGCATCCCGTCCAGCACCGCGCGCGTGCAGAGGAACGCGCCGGTCGCGTTCACCTCGAACTGCTCGCGCCAGTCGTCGAGCGAGGTCCGGGAAACCGGGGCGCTCGAGGAGATCCCGGCGTTGTTGACCAGCACGTCGACCGGCCCCGCCGAAGCGAAATAAGCCGCCACGGCTTCCTCGTCGGTCACGTCGCAGTCGGTGCGACCCGGCGCCAGCACGGTGTCGCCGGACGAACGGAACCGGTCCGCGATCGCCGCGCCGATGCCACGCGTGCCGCCGGTGACCACCACCAGGCGGCTCACGGGCGGGCCGCCAGGGCACGCCGGTCGAGCTTTCCGTTGGCCGTCCGGGGGAGTTCCGTCATGAAGACCACCTCGCGGGGGTACTTGTGCTTGGCCAGGTGGGCTTTCGCGTGGTCCTTCAGCTCCTCGGCCGGCACCGGAGCCCGCACCACGACGTACGCGCGCGGCACGACCAGGCCGTCGATCTCGTGGCCGACCACCGCGCAGTCGGTGACGGCCGGGTGGCCGAGCAGGCAGTCCTCGATCTCGCCGGGCGCGACGAACACGCCGCCGACCTTGAGCAGCGCGTCGGCGCGGCCGTGGTGGCGGAAGTACCCGTCCGGGGCGCGGCTGAACAGGTCACTCGACGTCAGCGTGTCGCCGTCGAACGTCCGCGCCGACTTCTCCGCGTCGCCGTGGTACTCCAGGGCGATCGTCGGCCCGGTCACCCGCAGCGGCCCGATTTCCCCGTCCGGCAACGGGTTTCCGAGCTCGTCGACGACCTCGGCGGTGTAGCCGGGAACGGGCGTGCCCAGCGTGCCGACGCGCGCGGCGCCCGGGCGGTTCGACAGGTAGATGTGGTACGCCTCGGACGAGCCGATCCCGTCCACCACCGGAATCCCGAAGGCCGCGTCCCACTTGCGGTGCAGCTCCGGCGGCAGCGCCTCGCCCGCCGACGTCGTCATCCGCAGGCAGCTCAGGTCCTGCTCCGCCGCGGCCGGGTGGGCGACCATCGCGCTCATCATCGTCGGCACGTTGACCAGCACGGTCGGCCGGTACCGGGCGATCAGCCCGAACATCAGGTCCGCCGTGCTGCGCTCGGGGAAGGCGATGCCGGCCGCGCCGACGCCGAACGGGAACAGCGCCACCAGGTCGCGCGCGTAGCCGAAGAACAGCTTGGGCACGGCCACGATCCGGTCGTCCTCCCGCAGGCCGAGCACCTGGACGGCGTACCGCTCGAAGCTCTCCTTCGGACTGCGCAACGGGTGTACGCACGCCTTGGGTGCGCCCGTGCTGCCGGTGGTGAACTTCCAGATGCCGATGTCGTCCACAGTGGTCGGTGTGGCTTCCAGGGTCTCCGGCGCCGCGTCGACCAGTGTCCGGAACGGACGCTCACCGGGGAGCAGCTCGGCTTCGGGCACGCCCGTGACGAGCAACCCGGTGGCGCCCGCCGCACGCAACGCGGGCAGCGTGACGGCGTCCGCGAGCACCGCCACGGCTTCGGTGTAGCCGAGGTAGTACGCGTAGTCCTTGGGCTGCAGGAACGGGTAGACCTCGGCGGTGACCGCGCCGATCTTCTGGGCGCCGTACCAGGCCGCGACGAACTCGTCGCCGTCGCTCAGCGCCAGCAGCACCCGGTGTCCTTTTCGGACACCGGCGTCGAGCAGCACGTTCCCCACGCGGTTCGCCAAGGCCGCGAGCGACGCGTAACTGACCTCGCGCTCCCCGACGTACAGGGCGGTCCGGTCACCCCGGCCTTCCGTCACGTGCCGGTCGAGGAAATACGTGGCGAGGTTGAACGGCTCACTCACGGGCCAGCTCCCGGATCGCTTCCACCAGCAGGTCGGTCAACGTCGAGAAGGTTTCTTCGCCTTCGCGCGCGGTTGCTTCCGCGGGCTTGCCGCAGTACGCGTCGGTCATCCCCATTTCCCGGAAACCGCCGTCTGCGGGAGCGGCGGCCAAGCTGACCGGCACGTGCGGCAACGTCCGCATCAGCGTCTGATCCACCAGTTCGGGCCGGTCGGCGAGCACCAGCGACGTCTCGTACCGCCCGGCGTGGCACTCGCCGGACCGGAACTCGTCGGTCAGCCGCTCCGCGTGCCGCCGCCGGACGAGTTCGAGCAGGGCGACGCGCCCGTCGTAGGCGAAGTTCAGCGTCTCGGCGGCCCGCCGGAGGGTGACCAGGTGTGCGGGCTCGAAGTGGTTGTTGACCAGCAGGATCCGCCCGAGTCGTTGAGCGATCAACGCCGCACCGATGTCGACGAGCAGGGAGTGCAGCGTCTCCTCGCCGATGTGGATCCCGCCGGCGAACCCGGCCGCGAACCGCGTGACGCCGTAGGGCACCTCGGGCAAGACCAGCACGTGGACGTCGTCGTCCGCGGCCAGCCGCTCGGCCGCGCGCTCGCACATCCCGCGGGAGATCAGCGGGTCCGTGCCCAGCGGCGCGTGTGGACCGTGCGGCTCGATCGCGCCCACCGGCAGCAGCAGCACCGGGACGCGCTCGTCGTCCGGCAGCGAAGCGACCTGCCGCGAGCTGAGGTCCGCGAAGTACGTCACGCAAATCAAGCTACACCGCAGCGCCCTGAGGTGTATAGAGTTGCGCCCATGCCCGGAGACGCCTTCGAAGCCAGCCCTCAGGAGCTGGTCGTGACGTTGCTGGGCAGCTATGTGCACCCGCGCGAGACCCGCCGGGTGTGGTCGGGCGGCCTGGTCGCGGTGCTCGCCGAGCTGGGCTTCTCCGACGGCGCGGCCCGAATCGCGCTCACCCGCCTGGTGCGCCGCGGCCTGCTGCAGCGTCACCGCGAAGGCCGTACCGTGCACTACTCGCTGACCCGGCGCACCGTCGCGCTGCTCGCCGACGGCGACCACCGGATCTTCTCCCTCGGCCGCCGCGAGCGTGCCGCCGGCGAGTGGACCGTGCTGTGGCAGAGCATCCCGGAGAGCCGCCGCCAGGCCAGGGAACGCCTGGTCCGGCGGCTGCGGTTCCTCGGGTTCGGGCCCTATCAGGACGGCACCTGGATCGCTCCGCACGACCGCGAGGCCGAGGTCGTCGCCCTGCTCGGCGAACTCGACGTCACCGAGCACGCGGGGCTGCTGCTCGGCCGCCCGTCGGCCGCGCTGGACGTCCGCCGGTTCGCCGGCCGGGCGTGGGACCTCGACGATCTGGCCGCGCGGTACGCCGCGTTCGTCGGCCAGTTCGGCGGGTACGCGGGCCGGGAGCCGCCGGACGCCGAGGCGTTCGAGGTGCGCACCCGGCTGGTGCACACCTTCCGCATGTTCCCGTCGCTCGATCCCGAACTGCCCGCTGACCTGGTGCCCGCCCCGGACTGCCGGGCGGCGGCGGTCGAACTGTTCCACGATCTGTACACCGCGCTCGCGCACCCCGCTCAGCGCCACTTCGACGAGGTGACCCACGGATGACCGAACCCGGCCAAGCGACCCAGGAAGCTCTGAGCTACACCTCCTACCTCGGGCTGGACGAGGTGCTGAACTCGCAGCGCCTGCGGTCCGACGAACACGACGAACTGCTGTTCATCGTGATCCACCAGGTGTACGAGCTGTGGTTCAAGCAGATCCTGCACGAAGCCGCCTTCCTCCAGACGAACCTCGAAAAGGGCAACACCGCGCACTCCATCCGGACGCTGCGCCGGATCCTCACCATCCTCAAGGTCGCGGTCGCGCAGATCGACGTGCTGGAAACGATGACGCCCAGCCAGTTCACCAGTTTCCGCGCCCGTTTGGACGCTTCGAGCGGCTTCCAGTCGGCCCAGTTCCGGGAGCTGGAAGCGGTGCTCGGCCGCCGTGACGAGCGGGTGTTCGCGCACTACCCCGAAGGCGGGGAGCAGCGGAAACGGATCTCCGAAGCGATGGCGCGCCCGTCGTTGTTCGACTCTTTCCTCGCGTACCTCAAGGTTTCTGGCTACGCGGTCGACTGTGACAGAGACGTCACTCGCTCGGTGGAGCCGTCGCCGGCCCTGCAGGCGATATTGCTGGACGTGTACAGCGACGACGGGGGACCCTCGGTCGTCGCGGAGTGTCTGGTCGATCTCGACGAAGGGATGCAGGAGTGGCGCTACCGGCACGTGAAGATGGTCGAACGCACCATCGGCGACAAGACCGGGACAGGAGGATCATCCGGCGCGACTTACCTGCGTACCACGCTTTTCCAGCCGATGTTCCCGGATCTCTGGGCCGTACGGAGCCGACTGTGACCACTTTGGACGACTTGCGCGCGGACCACAACGCGCTCGCCGCGCACTACACCCGGTTTGCGGTGGCCGACCGCCTCCTGCTCTCCGGGCACTCGCACCAGGCCTGGCCGGACGTCGCCGAAGAGGGACTCCTGGAGTCATTCGCCGACGCCGCCCGTGACGTCGACGTCAAGTGGGAGCGCGCCTTCGCGAAGGCGGACGAGCTGCGCGCGGGCTTCCGCCTGCTGCTCGGTGACCCGCACGGCGAGTACGCGCTCGGCGCGAGCACGCACGACCTGGTGCTGCGCTTCCTGTCGGCGATGGAGCTGCCGCGGCGGCCGCGCCTGGTCACCACCGACGGCGAGTTCCACACCCTTCGCCGTCAGCTCGCCCGCCTCGAAGAGGAGGGCGTCGAGATCGTGCGGGTGCCGCTCGAGCCGGTGACGACGCTCGCCGAGCGCGTCGCGGGCGAGGTGAACGACGACACCGCGGCCGTGCTCGTGTCCGCGGTGCTCTTCGAAACCTCGAGGCTGGTCCCCGGGCTCGCGCACCTCGCCGACGTCTGCCGCGGGCGCTCGATCGAGCTGGTCGTGGACGCCTACCACGCGCTCGGCGTCGTGCCGTTCGCGCTGCACGACCTCGGGCTCACCAACGCCTGGGTGCTCGGCGGCGGCTACAAGTACCTGCAGCTCGGCGAGGGCAACTGCTTCCTGCGGCTGCCCGCCCACGCCCAGGAGCTGCGGCCGGTGATCACCGGCTGGTACGCCGAGTTCGGCGCGCTCGCCGACGAGCGCCACCCCGGCCGGGTGCCCTACGCCATCGGCGGCGACCGGTTCGCCGGCGCCACGTACGACCCGGCGAGCCACTACCGCGGTGCGCGGGTCCAGCGGTTCTTCGCCGAGCAGGGGCTGACGCCGGAGTTCCTCCGCGAGGTGTCGCAGCACCAGGTGGGCCTGCTCGCTTCGGTGTTCGACTCGCTCGGGCTGCCCGAAGACGTCGTCACGCGCGACCGTTCGGTGGAGCTGGAGCGCCTCGGCGGATTCCTCTCGCTGCGCTGCGCCGACGCCGCCGGGCTGCAGGCGGCGTTGGCCACCGAGGGCGTCCGGACCGACAGCCGGGGGCCGTACCTGCGCTTCGGCCCCGCGCCGTACCTTTCGGACACCCAGCTGGAGACGGCGATGCGCACTCTCGGCAAGGTGATCACCGGCTGACTACCTGTCCGTATGGCGAGACCTCCACTGGTCTGGCGATCACCGGGGATCTAGGTTGGTGCCGGGCACCCACCGGGCGGACGACCTCCGCGCGCCGGGTTCCCGCCTACCCGTGAAGCGCGTCCCGGCCACGAACCGGGCGCGGGAGACAAAGGAGTCACCACCGTGACCGAAGGAGTGTTCGCCCGGGGCACCGGGCACGAACAGGTCGTGTACTGCCACGACCAGGCCAGTGGCCTCAAGGCCATCATCGGCATCTACTCCACCGCGCTCGGTCCCGCACTGGGCGGGACGCGCTTCCACCCCTACGCCACCGAATCCGACGCGCTCGACGACGTCCTCGCGCTGTCCAAGGGCATGGCGTACAAGAACGCCCTGGCCGGGCTGGACCTCGGTGGCGGCAAGGCCGTCATCGTCGGCGACCCGAAGACGCTCAAGTCCGAAGCGCTGCTGCGCGCGTACGGGCGCTTCGTGCAGTCCCTGGGCGGCCGCTACATCACGGCGTGCGACGTGGGCACGTACGTGCAGGACATGGACGTCGTGGCCCGTGAGTGCCAGTACGTCACCGGCCGCTCGCCGGAGGACGGCGGGGCCGGCGACTCGTCCGTGCTCACCGCGTTCGGTGTCTTCCAGGGTATGCGGGCTTCGGCCGAGCACGTCTGGGGCCGCCCGGACCTGGCCGGCAAGCGCGTCGGCGTGGCCGGCGTCGGCAAGGTCGGCCACATCCTCGTCGGCCACCTCGTGGAGGCCGGCGCGCAGGTGACGATCACCGACGTCTACGCGCCCGCGATCTCGCGCACGCTCGAAAGCCACCCGTCCGTGCAGGTGGCGTCCGATGTGGACACTCTGCTGCGCACCGACCTCGACGTCTTCGCGCCGTGCGCGCTGGGCGGTGTCCTGAACGACGAGACCGTGCCGGTGCTCGGCGCCCGGATCGTCTGCGGCGCGGCGAACAACCAGCTCGCGCACGCGGGCATCGACAAGCAGCTGGCCGACCGCGGTGTCCTGTACGCCCCGGACTACCTGGTGAACGCGGGCGGCGTGATCCAGGTCGACGACGAGCGCCACGGCTTCAACTTCGAGCGCGCGAAGCGCAAGACCACGGCCATCTACGACACGACGAAGGCCGTGTTCGCGCTGGCCGACGCCGACGGCGTGCCCCCGGCGACGGCGGCCGACCGGCTCGCCGAGCGGCGGATGGCGGAGGTCGGGCGGCTGCGGTCCATCATGACCGGGTGAGTCCGTCCGAGTTCTTCGAAGCGGTGGGCGTGCGGGGTTTCCTGCACGCCCACCGGCTCGGTTCGTCTCGCGAATGCGGCCTGGACGCGGACTCGCCGGTGGTCATGGCGTCCGTGGTGAAGGTGCCCCTGGCCTTCGAGTTCGCGCGGCAGGTGGCCGCCGGGCAGCTCGACCCGACCGACCGGGTGCGGGCGTCGGCCGCGGACCGCCTCGGCGGAACCGGTTCGGCGGCCTTCGCCGACGACGCCGAGTACAGCCTGCGGGACGCGGCGCTGCTGGCCCTTTCGGTGTCCGACAACACGGCCGCGGACCTGCTGTTCGACCGCGTCGGCGTGGACAACGTCCGGTCGCTGCTGGCCGAGCTGGGCTTGACCCGCACGACGGTGATCGGCGCGCCGCGGGACGTGCTGCGCACGATCATCGAAGACACTTCGGCGGGCCGCCCGTTGCGCGCGCTGGATCCCCTGCGGACTTCCGCGACCACACCTCGCGAGATGACGACGTTGCTGGCGGCGATCTGGGCGGACGACGTGGGCGCCCCGGTGCGCGAGTGGATGTCCGTGCAGGTCGGCTGGCACCGGCTGACGGCGGGGTTCCCGCCGGAGGTGGCGGTGGCGGGCAAGACGGGCACGATGCCGGGGATCCGCAACGAAATCGGCGTCGCGACCTACCCGGACGGCACCGCCTACGCGGTCGCGGTGTTCACCACCGGCGGCGCCGAGACGCTGCGGCGCCCGGACATCGACCGGGCAATCGGCGCGGCCGCCCGGGCGGCGGTCGATCAGCTGCGCTCGTAGAACACGTCCCACGGCCGGGGGCCCGGCGCAGGGGGCACGATCCGCGAAACGCCGTCGTCTTCGAGGACGCGGGCCGCGATTTCGCCCAGCTTCGCCGCCTGGGGGTGCGGGCTGGTCGAGGGCCAGGCGAAGGCCATCCGGGCCCGCAGCACCGCGCCTTCGAGCGGCCGCCACACCACCCGCGGTTCCTTGCGGGCGCCGGGTTCGAACGCCACGCCGTGCCCGGTCAGGACCAGGCCGAGCACGAACTCGGGATTGCGGGCGTGCCGGATCGCCGCCGGGCGGAAGCCGTGGTCCCAGCAGGTGCGCAGCAGGGCGTCGTAGCTTCCCGGCGCGGCGGCGCGCGGGGCGTGGACCAGGCCTTCGCCGGCCAGATCGGCGAGGGTGAGCTCGGCGCGGCGGGCGAGCGGCGAGTCGCGGGGGAGCAGCACGCCCAGCGGGGTGTCGACGACCGGGCCGAGGTCGAGCCCGACCACGTCCACCGGCAGCTGCAGGAGGCCGGCGTCGAGTTCGCGGTCGGCGAGCAGCCGGGCCTGCTCGGCCGTGGTGAGCTCCTGCAGGTCCAGCCGCACGGACGGGCACTCGGCGGCGAACTTCGTCAGGATCGCGGCCAGCACCCGGCCGGGCAGTTCCGGAGGCACGCCCGCGCGCAGGCTGTCCAGCTCCCCGCGTTCGGCCTTCGCCACGAGGGTCGTCATGCGGTCCCAGCGGGAGAGCAGATCGCGGGCTTCGGCGCGCAGGACTTCGCCGGCTTCGGTGAGCGTGACGCGGCGGCCGCGTTCGAACAGCTTCGCGCCCAGCTCGGCTTCGAGCCGCTTGACGCGCTGGCTCAGCGGCGGCTGCGCGATCCCGAGCCGTTCGGCGGCCCGGCCGAAGTGCAGTTCGTCGGCGACGACGAGGAAGTAGCGCAGCGAACGGAGGTGGTCCACGCTGCGACGATAGCCGTTCACCTATCAAGGAGTGGTCGTCCAGATCTTGGACAGCTCGGTGCCGTTCGTGGTCGGGTGTCCGGTATGGACAAGGGAGTGAGCAGGCGCGGGCTGTTCGGCGCGGGCGCGGCGGCGGCCGCGATCCTGGCGGGCGCCCCGATCGCGGCGGCGGCGGGCGGTTCGGGAATGGTGCTGCGCTGGTGGGGGAACAACGGCTGGGAGATCCGCATCGGGGCGAAGACGATCCTGATCGACCCGTGGCTGACGCGGTTCAAGACGGGCACGTACACGTCGGCGGGCGCGGATCCGCGGACGCCGCTTTCGGTGAACCGCGCGTTGATCGACGGTTACCTCGACCGCGGTTTCCTCCGGGCGGACCACATCCTGGTGACCCACGGCCACTACGACCACCTGACGGACGTTCCGTACCTGGCCGAACTCACCGGAGCGACGGTCATCGGCACCGAGACCCATTTGAGTCTCATGGCGGCGCTGGGTGCCCCGGAAGACCAGCTGGCGATCGCGACGGGCGGAGAGGACCTGACGTTCGACGGGTACTCGATCCGCGTGCTGCGGTCCCTGCATTCGGCGACGGGCACCCGGGCCCGGGTGGCGTTCCCGGGCACCCGGCCGCTGTCCCGCCGCGACCGCCCCCGCGTGATCGCGGACCTGCTGGAGGGCGGCACGCTGGCGTACGTGGTGTCCGGTGGCGGAGCGAGCGTGCTGGACTTCGGGGGATCGAACTACGTCGAGTCCGAGCTGGCGGGGCTCCGGCCGGACGTGGTGCTCCTGCCGCCGGGCGGGGCGAAGGTGCGGGAGTACGTGCCGCGCCTGCTGCGCGTCCTGGGAAACCCGCGCTATGTGGCGGCTACGCATTGGGATGACTTCGATCTGCCGCTGGGCCAGGCCCACGACCCGAACGGGGGTTTGGAGGTGCTGCGGACCGCGGTGGCGGCGGCGAGTCCCGGGAGCGAGTTCGTGGTGCTGGACCACCTCGGGGAATTCACCCCTTGAAAGCGCGAGGCCCCCACCGCTCGCGGTGGGGGCCTTCGGCTCAGCCGCTCTTGCGGCGGAACGTCCGCTTGTTCGCCGCCGGGCCGTGGGCGTGCTGGTTCTTGCCGCCCGCGTTCTCGTGCGACGCTCCCGTTCGCGCGTGGGCCTGCTTGCGCTCCAGTGCTTCGCGGAACTTGCGCTTGACGTCGTCCTCCTCGCCGCTGGGCGACGGGTCCGGTTCACTCATGCTTACCTCCGAAAATGACGACGTGTGACCGCCCCAGCCTGGCATCCCGCAAACTGCTTGGCGAGTCGATTTGGTCACGTCGTCAGCGTTTGGGGGACGGCACGCCACCGAACTGGACCGACTTGCGGGTCAGGGGGCGGCCACAATGGTCGCACAGCAGCATCGGGCGCAGCCGCTCGCCGCACTCGACGTGGTGCAGCGTGATGTCCGGCTCCTGGCCCGTCACCTCGAACCCGCGCGACCACTCGGCGATGAACGCCAGCGCCGGGAAGAACGCCAGGCCCTTCGCCGTCAGGCGGTAGTCGCGGGCGTCGGTGCGGGTCTTCGCCGTGCCCGTGCGCAGGACGCCGACCTCGACGAGCTTGCTCAGGCGGCCCGACAGCACGCTCGGCCCGATGCCCAGTTCGCGCTCGAACTCCGAGAAGTGCCGGCAGCCGAGCAGCGCCGAGACCAGCAGGCCGGTCGACCACCGGTCGCCGAGCAGCTCCATCGTGTCCGGGAAGAACATCATCGGATCGCCGGCCAGGGATTCGGCGTCCTTGCGGCGGAAGCGCTTGGACGCCGTCGCCGCCGCGACGCCGGTGCTGTCCAGCCGGGACGCCCGCACGTCACGCGCGTCGACCCGGCGGCCGCAGGCGGCACAGCCGAGGGGCGCTGATGTAGCCAGCTCACAGTCGAGGTGGATCAGCGTCGGCAGCACCTCGCGGCGGCCTTCGACCCACTCGCGCTCCCACGCCCAGATGCAGATCAGCAGCGGCCACAGCTCCAGGCCGCGCTCGGTGAGCCGGTACTCGTGCCGCGTGCGGCGCGCGTCCCGGTACGGCACCCGCGTGAGCATGCCCGCGTCCACCATGTCCCGCAGCCGCCCGGACAACGCCGTCGGCGAAATGCCCAGGCGGAGTCGCAGCTCTTCGTACCGCCGGAAGTGCAGGAACAGGCCCTGCAGGATGAGCAGCGTCCACTGGTCGCCGACCAGCTCGAGCGCCCGGCGGAGCGGATCCCCCGCCGGCCGGATGCGCTGTGCAGTCGCCTCCACCAAAAGCTTTCCCCTCGTTACATCGCCACCTCAGGATAGCACCTGGCTACACCAAAAGAAGCCTATTGACAGCTGGGTACACAAATCATAGTCTGATTCCCATCAGCCCGCGCAGCCAGGGAGCAGCCCGATGACCAGCACCTCCGAACAGCCGCTGATGGTGGCCCGGACGGCGGACGCGGACGAGGCGAACCCCTACCTGCTCGGCGTCTACGCCCCGGTCGGCACCGAGATCGACGCCGAAGACCTGCAGGTCATCGGCGAGATCCCGAAGGATCTCAACGGCGTCTACCTGCGCAACGGCCCGAACCCGCGGTTCGCCCCCGAAGGCCGCTACCACTGGTTCGACGGCGACGGCATGATCCACGCCGTCCACCTGGAGAACGGCAAGGCCCGCTACCGCAACCGCTGGATCCGCACGAAGGCCTTCGAGGCCGAGTCCGCAGCCGGCAAGGGGCTCTGGACCGGCGTCATGGAGAACCCGAAGGACAACCCCTTCGGCAACACCCACGGCCTGGGCCTCAAGGACAACGCCAACACCGACGTCGTCTTCCACCGCGGCCGGATCCTCGCCACGTGGTACCTGTGCGGCTCGCCGTACGCGGTCGACCCGCTGTCGCTGGAGACCCTCGGCGCCGAAGACTTCCTCGGCACGCTGGCCGGCGACATGATGGCCCACCCGAAGGTCGACGAGACCACCGGCGAGCTGTTCTGGTTCGACTACGGGCCCCGCCCGCCGTACCTGCGCTACGGCGTGATCAGTGCGGACGGCAAGGTCGTGCGCACCACCGACGTCGAACTGCCAGGCCCACGCCTGCCACACGACATGGCCATCACCGAGCACTACGCGGTGCTGATGGACCTGCCGCTGGTCCAGGACCTCGCGGCGGCGCAGCAGGGGCGCCACAAGCTGCACTTCGACCGCTCGATGCCGAGCCGCTTCGGCGTGTTGCCACGCTACGGAGACGGTAGCCAGGTCCGGTGGTTCGAAGCGAGCCCGTGCTACATCTACCACGTCGTCAACGCCTGGGAGCAGGGCGGCGAAGTCGTCCTCGACGTCTGCCGCGTCCAGCGTCCGCAGCCGCGGGCCGACGCGCACACGCCGCTGGCGAAGATGCTGTCCTACCTGCGGCTCGACGCCCAGCTGCACCGCTACCGCTTCGACCTGCGGACCGGTGCGTGCCACGAGGCGCCGCTCGACGACGACAACACCGAGTTCCCGACCGTCGACGCCCGCGGCGTCGGACGGCGGAACCGGTACTCCTACGCGGTGCACATCTCGCCCGAGTCGACGCTCAAGTTCGACGGGCTGGTGCGCCACGACAATCTTGCCGGCACGAAGACCGAATACCGGTTCGGTCCCGGCCGGTGGGGCAGCGAGGCTCCGTTCGCACCCCGCGAAGGAGCACCCGTCGATTCGGCGGACGGGTACTTGGTGACGTTCGTGCAGGACGAGCGTGAGGGACGCTCGGAACTGGACATCTTCGACGCCGCCGACCTCGCTGCCGGACCCGTGGCCAGGGTCCTGCTTCCCCAGCGTGTCCCGCTCGGTTTTCACGCGACCTGGGTCCGGGCGGACCAGCTGGAAAACCTCCGTTCATGAGATGCCATCGAGAGGGTCGCGCCCGGGACTTCCGGACGTGGGGATGGTGGAGTGCGGAGACGATCGACCAGCTCGTCAAGGAGCGGGTCAGTGCCGACCCGGAGGGTCTCGCGCTGGTCGATCCACCGAACACCACCGCACTGGTCGGACGCGACCCGGTGCGGTGGACCTGGAACCGGCTCGACGAACGCGTCGACGTCCTGGCCGCGTTCCTGCTCGCCGGAGGGGTGCGAGCAGGCGACGTCGTGGCCGTGCAGCTGCCGAACTGCTCGGCCCTGGTCCAGGCGTTCCTCGCGATCGTGCGGATCGGCGCGATCGTCACCCCGTTCCCGGTCTCCTACCGGGAACACGAACTCGGCCCCATGTGCCGGCGCACCGGGGCCGTCGGGGTGGTGACCGCATCCAGATACGGCGAGCACGAGCTCGCCGGGGCGGCCCTTGGGCTAATAGGCGCTTCGGCGCCGTCGGTCCGGTTCGTCGTCGCCTCGGGGGACGACGAACCGGCCGGCGCCCTGGCCTGGCCCGAAGCTCCACTGTCCGAAGCGGAGAAATCCACTTTGGACTCCTACCTGACCGAAGCCGACGTGAACGACTGCGTCACGATCTGCTGGACCTCCGGCACCGAAGCCGTGCCGAAGGCCGTGCCGCGCTGCCACGGAGACTGGCTGGCGACGGCCGCCGGGTGCGTCCAGGCCGCCGGGATGACCCGCGACGACGTCCTGCTCTCGCCGTTCCCGATGACGAACATGGCCGGCATCGGCGGCATGTTCCTGCCGTGGCTGCTGACCGGCGCCGTGTTCGTCCCGCACCACCCGTTCGACCTGCCGGTGTTCCTGCGCCAGCTCGCGGCCGAGCGGGTGACCTACACTCTCGCGCCACCGGCGTTGCTGACCATGCTGCTGCACAACGAGAAGATACTGTCCGAAGTGGACATCTCGGCGCTGCGGAAGATCGGGTCCGGCTCGGCCCCGCTCTCGCCGTGGCTGGTGCGCACCTGGGCCGAGCGGTACGGCATCGACATCATCAACTTCTTCGGCTCGAACGAGGGCACCGCGCTGCTGTCCGGACCGGTGGACATCCCGGACCCGGACCAGCGCGCGACCTACTTCCCGAACTACGCCTCCGCCGCCACCTGGTCGACCCCGGTGGCCGAGTGGACGTCGGTGCGGCTGCACGACCCGGTCACCGGCGAGCGGGTGACCGAACCCGGGCGCCCCGGCGAGCTGCACATCGCCGGGCCGACGGTGTTCGCCGGTTACCTCACGGAAATGGGCGAGCCGCTCGACACCTCGGCGTTCGACGAAGACGGGCACTTCCGCACCGGCGACGTCTTCGAGATCGACGGCGAGCGCGGGGAGTTCCTGCGGTACGTCGACCGGCTGAAGGATCTCGTGATCCGCGGCGGCATGAACATCTCGCCCGCCGAGGTCGAGGGCCTGCTGGCCGGTCACCCGGACGTCGCCGACGTCGGCGTCGTCGGGGTGCCCGACGACGTCATGGGGGAGCGGGTGTGTGCGGTCGTGGTGCCGGGCTCGCGCAAGCCGGCCCTGGACGAGCTGGTCGCGTACCTGCGCGACCGCAAGGTGGCTGCGTTCAAGCTGCCGGAACGGCTCGAGTACGCCGACGTGCTGCCGCGCAACCCGGTGGGGAAGATCCTCAAGCGGCAGCTGCGGGAAAGCCTGGGATGAGGTCATGACGGTGTACGTGCTGGGCGGGGCGCAGACCGACTTCGCGCGCAACTTCACGAAGGAAGGGCGCGGGCTCCTCGAACTGTTCGCCGAGGTGGTGCCCGCCGCGCTGGCCGACGCCGGCGTGAGCGCGGACGACGTCGAAGTCGCGCACGTCGGGAACCTCGCCGCCGAGCTGTTCACCGGCCAGGCGCAGCTCGGCGGCCTGCTGGTGGCGGCCGTCCCGGAGCTGGACGGCGTGCCGTCGACCCGGCACGAAGCCGCCTGCGCCTCCGGCAGCACCGCCGTCCTCGCGGCCTGCGCGGACCTCGAAGCGGACCGGTACGACGTGGCGCTGGTCGTCGGCGTCGAGCTGATGCGCAACGTCGACGGGCAGCGGGCGGCCGAGCACCTCGGGTCCGCCGCGTGGGCCGGGCACGAGGCCGTCGCCGCGAAGTTCCCGTGGCCCGCGCTGTTCGCCGACGTCGCTTCCGCCTACGACGCCCGTTATGGTCTTGATCCGGGGCACCTCGGGCTGTTCGCCGAACACGCCTTCACCCGGGCGGCGCTGAACCCACTGGCCCAGGCCCGCGACTGGCGGTTTCCGGCGGCCGCGTTCGGACCGGACGACGAGCTCAACCCCGTCATCGAGGGCCGCCTGCGCAAGCAGGACTGCGGCCGGATCACCGACGGCGCCGCGGCGGTCCTGCTGGCCTCGCCCGCGTTCGCCGAACGGCTCGGCGGCGGGTTCCCGCGGATCGCGGGCTTCGGGCACCGCACCGCGCACATCGGCCTCGCGCCGAAGATCGCCTCCGGCGGCGAGTACCTGTTCCCGCACCTGCACGGCGCCGTCGCCGACGCCTACCGGCGAGCGGGCGTGCCCGGCCCCGGCGCGCTCGACGTCGTCGAGCTGCACGACTGCTTCACCATCACCGGCCTGGTCGCGCTGGAGCACCTCGGCGCGGCACCGCCCGGCGGCGGCGGCCGGTTCATCGACGGCGGCGGGCTCGACGCGGCCGGGATCAACCCGGGTGGCGGCCTGATCGGCCTCGGCCACCCGGTCGGCGCGACCGGCGTCCGCATGCTGCGCGACGCGGCCCGGCAGGTCTCGGGCACGGCGGGCGAGACGCAGGTCGGGGGCGCGCGGACGGCGTTGACGCTGAACGTCGGCGGCTCGTTCACCACGGTGGTCACCATGATCGTGCAGGCCGCCGCATGAAGCTTTCGGCGTCGCTGGGGCTCTGGCAGGACCGGCCGCCGGAGGAGGCGCTCGACACCGCCCGCGCCGCGGAGGCCGCGGGCTACCCGGAGCTGTGGATCGGCGAGATGGCGACGTGGGACGCCTTCGCGCTCGGCACCGCGATCGGCGCGGCCACTTCGCGGATTTCCCTGACCTTCGGGCCGCTGGCGGTGACCGTGCGGGACCCGGCGACGATCGCCATGGGCGTCGCGTCGGTGGCGGCGCTGACCGGGCGCGCGACCGGCGTCGCGCTCGGGACGTCCAGTGACGTCGTGGTGCGCGGCTGGCACGGCCGCTCGCGCGATCGGGCGGCCACGGCCTTGGCGGAGTCCGCCGTCGCGGTCCGGCAGCTGCTGGCCGGCGAGAAGTCCTCTGTGGACGGCACGGTCGTCGGCTCGCTGGGCTACCGGCTGCGGCTGCCCGCTCCGGAGTCGCCGCTGACGATCGCCGCGTTCGGGCCGCGGGCGCTCGACGTCGCCGCGCGGCACGCCGACCGGATGGTCGTCAACCTCGTCAGCCCGGCGGCCGCGGCGACGCTGGTGCGCGGGCTGCACGCTGCCGCCGGACGCGCGGGCACCACCCCGCCGCCGGTGGCCGCGTGGGTGGTCGCCGCGGCCGATCCGGGGCCGGCCGAGCTCGAGCAGCTGCGCCGGGGCGTGGTCGGCTACCTCGCCGCGCCCGGCTACGCGGACATGTTCCGCGCGGCGGGCTTCGGCGACCTGATCGACTTCGCCCGCACCCGGCCGCACCCGCGCGAGCTCCTGGCCGCGGTGCCCGCCGAAGCCATCGCCGCGGTCGGGCTGTTCGGCTCCCGCGACGAGATCGCGGCGAAGATCGGCTCGTACGCGGCCGCGGGCGTCGACGAGCTGGCGATCGTGCCCGCGACCAGCGACGACGATCCCGGCGGCGAGAAAACCCTCGCCGCGTGTCGATCCGCGGCCGTCCCGTTCGACGCGTAGGCATGACGGAACCGACAGCAACCCAGAACCTCGACCGATCCGGGTCCGCGGCGCTGCCGTGGAGCAGGGCGCGCGACCTCCTCGCCACCCAGACCCCCAAGGAGGACCTGACGTTCTTCGTCGGGACCGTCCGCCCCGACGGGCGTCCGCACGCCGCCGGCGTCGGCGCCATCTGGGTGGACGACACCCTGTACTTCGTGAGCGGGCCGGGCACGCGCCGGGCCCGCAACCTGGCGGCGAACCCGGCGTGCAGCGTGTCGGTGCGGCTGCGCGGCCTCGACCTCACGATGGAAGGGGAGGCCCACCGGGTCGCCGAACCCGAGGTCCTGGAGCGGGTGGCGGCCGTCTACCGCGAGGGCGGCTGGCCCGCGACGGTGGAGGACGGCGGGTTCAACGCGCCGTTCATGGCGGCGAGCGCCGGGCCGGCGCCCTGGCACCTGTACCGGCTCACGCTGCACCGGGCGGTCGGCGTCGCCACCGCCGAGCCGCACGGTGCCGCGCGCTGGGACTTCAGCCGCTGATCGCGGCGGCGACCAGCCCGCCGATCGCGGCCATGCCGTCGGCGTTCGGGTGCATCGGCGCGGCGACCGACGTGGGGATCACGCTCTCGAACCACTTCACGCCGGGCAGCTTGCAGACGTCGTGCCCGATCGAGGCCGTCCGGACGTCGATGTAGTGCGCGTCGTGCGCGGCGGCCTGCCGGGCCAGCGCGGCGTTCGTCTTGTCGATGCTGCCCTGGATGTAGTTCGCGTCGCGGGGCGTCAGTGGCGCGATCGGCCAGCAGCCGTTGTGCGGCAGGTAGGTGCCGTAGCCGGCCACGAAGACGTCGGCGTCCGGCGCCTTCGCGTGGATCGCGTCGAGCAGCGCGCCCCACACGGGCTCGAACGCGGCGATCTTCTCGGCCAGCTGGTCGTGGCCGCCGGCGGTGTACCGGTCGACGCAGTCGGGGTTGATGCCGGGCAGCAGGTTGATGCAGCTCGTCGCGGCCCCGACCAGGCCGACGTCGTTGCCGCCGATCGTCACGGTCACCGTGCGGGTCTGCGCGCCGAGCGCGTCCAGCTGCGGCGGCACGGCGCCGGCCGACGTCTGCTGCGGGGCGGTCATGTCCGCCGTCGTCGCGCCCGAACAGGTGACGTCCGTCAGCGGCACGCCGAGTTCTTTCGCGGCGACGTGCGGGTAGTTCGCCAGGGAGCGGAGGCAGCCGGGGGAGGAGAGGTCGGGCGGGAGGATCAGCGGCCCGGCCGCCGCCGAATCCCCCAGTGCCACGTATTCCCCGGCGGTGCCCGCCGCCGCCGGGACCGCCGTCGCGCCCGCCAGCGCGGTGACCATGATCGCGATGAACGCCGTCGTTCTCACTCGCACGCCGTCCTCCTTGACACGCTGTTCTCTTGATGCAGTGCCGACTGTTGGTCTCCGTGACACCATCGGCACCGGGCGTGGCTCGATTGACTGGGAATGCGGGCAGAGAACGGGGGGATCGGTTGTGACGGAGCACAAGCCCGGCGGGGATCTCGCCCTCGGCGGGCAGCGCGTGCACGAGCGGCTCACCCGGGAGGAGCCCGAGCTGATCGCCCGGGTGCTCGCGCGCATCCAGGCCGAGGTCGCGGACTACCGGCGGCTCCCGGTCGAGGAACTGGCCGGCGACATCGCGGGCATCACGCGGCAGGCGGTGCGGGCGTTCGCGCGCAGCCTGCGCGAGAACCGCGAGCTGAACGCGGCCGAGCTGCGGCAGGTCGGCGCGTCCGCGGTCCGCCGCGCGGAGGAGGGCTTCCCGCTGGAGGCCGTGCTGACCGCGTACCACGTCGGCGCGCGGGAGATCTTCGCCGTCGGCGCCGCTCTGTCGGGCAGTGCGGACGTCGCCGATCTCCTCGAAGTCGCGGACCGGGTGCTGGCGTTCGTCGGCACGGTCACCGGCGCGGTCACCCGCGGGTACCTGGAGGAGCTGCGGACGAAGGTCGGGCAGGAGCACACCGCGCGCCGGACGCTGCTGTCGGTGCTCGTCGACGGCGGCCCGGTCGACGTCGTCGCCCGCAGCGCCGGGATCACGCTGCCCGCGCGGTACGTCGTGCTGAGCGTCGAACTCGGGCCGCACGCCGACGAGGAGTCGCCGGGGGTGGACGCCGAGATCGCCGTCCGCCGCAAGCTCCGCCGGTTCCTGGCGGCGTTCGACCAGGCGTGCGGTGACGGCGTGCTGGCGTCCCTGGACGGTCCCGGCGGGCTCGTCCTGCTCCCGGTGGCCGGCCGGTTGGCCTCGGTTCCGGAGTGGCACGCGGTGCTCGACGCGGCCGGGCGCGCGGCGGGGGTGACCGTGCTGGCGGCGGCGGAACCGGCGGCGCCGGCCGAGGTCCGGGCGGTGGCCGCGCAGACCGGCGAGGTGCTGGACGTGCTGCGGTGGTTCGGCCGGCCGCCGGGGCTGTACCGCCTCGACGACGTCCTGGTGGAGTACCAGCTGACCCGCCCGGGAGCGGCCCGCGACCGCCTCGCGGCGGCGCTCGACCCGCTGGAAGCGCACCCGGAGCTGGTCGAGACGCTGGACACCTACCTGGCGCTGGACACCAACCGCCGCCGCACGGCGGCCCAGCTCCACGTCCACCCCAACACGGTCGACTACCGCCTCCGCCGCGTCCGCGACCTCACGGGCATCGACCCGCTCCACCCGGCCGGCCTGCCCCGCATCATCGCGGCCTCGGCCGCCCGCCGCGCCGCCCTCCCCCGCCGCTGACGCGTCGTCCACCCAGGTACGCGTGTCGTCCCCCGGGGTACGCGTGTCGTCCGTCCAGGTACGCAAGCCGACCCTCCAGGTACGCAGGTCGACCCTTCAGGTACGCGAGCCGACCTTCCGGTCACGGGACCCGGAGGACCCGGCCGGCGAACTCGCGTACCTGGACGGACGACTCGCGTACCTGGACGGACGACACGCGTGATTGCGGGGGCGACACGGTGCGGGCGAGGGCGCCGGTGACCACGGCGCAAGCCAGGACCAGGGCGGCGAGGGCGGAAGCGCGGTCGAAGGTGAGCTCGCCGAAGCGGCCGAGCACGAAACCCGTGTGCAGGGCCCAGGCGATCACCGCGACGCCCACCGCCGCCGCCGGGGAACTGCGGTAGGCGGCCGACAGGACGACCGCTCCCAGGGTGACCAGCGCGTACCAGGGATGACCCGTCGCTCCGGCCAGGTCCGCCACGACCACCGCGGCGACCGCGGCCACGCAGCCGAACGGGAACCCGAAGTCCTCTGTCATCCATCCAGTCCAGGCCCGGGGACGACGACGAGCGTGACCCCGGACACTTTCCCTACACCGGGCCCAGGGATCTTTACGCGCTATTTACCCGTCACGCGGCCGATCGCGTCGGCGAGCTCGGGCCAGACCGCGCGCGGCAGGTTGTGCCCCATACCCGGGATCACGACCAGCTCCGCGCCCGGGATCGCCTCGGCCGTCGCCTTGCCGCCGCTCACGTTGATCAGCGGGTCGGCGTCGCCGTGGACGACCAGGGCCGGCAGGCGCACCGAATGCAGCCCGGCCGTGCGGTCGCCGGACGCCATGACCGCCGCCGCATGGCGCAGCGTGCCCACCGGGTGGCGGGCGCGGTCGTAGTGCAGGGTCGCCTTGGCCAGCAGGAACGCTTCGTCGTCCGGGTAGCCGGGGGAGCCGAGCCGCCGGTAGCCCTCGACGCTGTCGGCGATGGCCTGTTCGCGGGTGCCGGCCGGCGGCCGGGTCAGCATCGCCAGCGCCCACGGCTCGGCCTGTCCCACCGCCGGGTCGCCAGTGGTCGACATGATCGACGTGACCGACCGCAGCCGGTCCGGGTGGTCGATGGCCAGCTGCTGCACGATCATCCCGCCCATCGACGCCCCCACCACGTGGGCCTTCTCGATGCCGAGCGCGTCGAACAGCCCGACGGCGTCGTCGGCCATGTCCGACAGCGTGTACGGCGCACTCGACAGATCGCCGGCCGCCAGCGCGGCCAGGTCCGGCGGGGGCAGGTGGTCGAGCCACGTCGAGAGCCCGACATCCCGGTTGTCGTAACGCACGACGAAGAACCCGCGGCCGGCGAGCAGTTCGCAGAACCCGTCCTCCCAGGTGATCATCTGGGCACCGAGGCCCATCACCAGGACCAGCGGCGGAGCCGCCGGATCGCCGAAAGTGCCGTACTCGAGCTCGAGACCGTTGGCCTGTGCGCGTGCCATACCCCGATCCTGCCGTACCCGCGCGGAGCTGGCACCGGCACGGGCGGTGCGGATACCGTTACACCCCATGCCGACTTCATCCTCGGGCACGGGACACCGCCCTCGGTCGCGGGCCGCGGCGGGACTGCCGGCGCTGACGGCCGACTGCATCGTCAGCGCGGCCACGGCCCTCACCGCCCAGCGCGGCCTCGACAACTGGACACTGCGGGAGCTCGCCCGCTCGGTCGAGGCCTACCCGGCGGTGATCTACCACCACGTCGGCGACCGGGACGCGGTGGTGAACGCCGTCGTCGACCGGGTCGTCGGGCTGCTGGAGCTGCCGGCCGAGCAGCTGCCGTGGCAGGAGTGGTTCACCGAGCTGCTGGCCGGCCTGCGCGCGGTGCTGCGGACCTACCCGGGCTGCGCGCGGCGGCTGGCGCTGTTCGGCCCGTCCGTCAAAGCGGCCACGCGCACCATCGACGCGGGCGTCGGCGTGCTGCTGACCGCCGGGTTCGGCCGCGAAAGCGTGCTGGCCTACAACCTGCTGCTGATGACCGCGTGCCAGTTCGTCGCGATGGAGGACGACCGCGACGGCGCGCTCGCGCTCCGGATCGACAACACCGAGGAGTACGCGACCTACCGCGAGCGGGCCGACCTGCCGGGGATGGCCGAGCTGGGCGCGGCGATGCACGACCTGATGGGTGACCCGGACCTCGCTTCGGGCTATTACGCGCAGCTCTACGACTACGCGGTCCGGCGGTGCCTCGACGGGCTCACGCACCGACTGGACGAACTGCGCAATCCGGAGATTTCGGGTTGACAGCGACTTGACAGTGCCTCGGCGTACCGTGGGCGTGCGTCGGTGGTTCGCCCACTGACCCGGAGCCCCTGGCGCCCTCCTCCCCCTCGTGGCGCCGGGGGCTTCGGTCTACCCGGACTCGCCCTGCCGCGGCGCCGGGGGAGCGCCGCGCGGCGGCTCCGCCTGGATGGCCGGGAAGATCTCGCCGACCAGGGTCACCAGCGACTTCGACAGCAGCAGGTGCACCTGCGCCCGCGTCAGCGAGCGGCGCACGAGCCACTCCCGGCCCGCCGACTTCACCATTCCGCCGAACGCGCGCACCAGCGCGTTGAGCTGGGCCCCGTGCTCGCTCTCCCGGGAGAGCCCGACGGCCTCCAGCACGCGGTCGGCGGATTCGCGGTCGGCTTCTTCGAGGATGCGCTCCACCTCGAGGTCGCGGCCGATGCCTTCGGGGGCGATCGCGGCCAGCCACATCCGCTCCTGGCTGGTGACCATGTCGAGGAACCACTCGATGGCGACGTCGGCCCGCAGTTCGAGCGGCCCCTCGGGGAGGATCTCGACGGCCAGCCGCGGCACGGTCAGCGCGCGGCGGATGATCTCCAGGTACAGCTCGCGTTTCGTGCCGAAGTAGTGGTTGATCAGCCCCCGCGCCACCCCCGCCGCGGCGGCTATGTCCGAAGTGGACACTGCGGAATAGGGACGCTCACCGAACAGCCGCGCCGCACAAGCGTAGATCTGTTCCTTCCGTTCGTCCGGTTCCAGTCTTCGCCATCTCGGCGCCGGCTCGGTGTTCATCCGCCCATCGTCGCACGGGCCGTTGCGCCGGGCAGGGTAGTGAGCACGATGTCGGATGTGCTGCCTGCCCAATACACGATCGGGGCACGGTCAGTCCGGTAGCGTGATCGGGGCGATGTCCGCGAAGCCGTCACCCGGGCCCGGATTCGCCGGATCGGTTGCCCCGCCGAAGTGGTGCAGCACGCCCCACACCGCGTTCAGCGCCGTCTGCACCGCGCCCTCGGCCCAGCCCGCCGTCCACGAGATGTCGTCGCCCGCCAGGAACAGGCCCCGGTACCGCGCCGGCAGCTCGTCCTGCACGAAGTGCGTGAACAGCCGCTGCTGGTAGCGGTAGTGGCCGGGCAGGTTCGCCTTGAACGCGCCCATGAAGTGTGGTTCGGCCTCCCACGACACGGTCACCGGGTCGCCGATGATGTGCCGCCGGACGTCGACACCCGGGTAGATCTCGCGCAGCGACTGGAGCATCACCTCGACGCGCTCGCCGACCGGAAGCGGCAGCCACTTCAGCGAGTCGTCGGCCCACGTGTAGGACAGGCAGATCACCGCGGGCGCGTCCGGGTCGTCGCCGAGCAGGTACGTGCCGCGGGGCATCCGGTCGGTGAGCGTCATGCTCATCGCGTCGCGGCCGGTCGCCGGGTCGCGATCCAGCCAGAACGGCCGGTCGACCGGCACGAACACCTTCGACGACGCCATGTAGTGCGTGCGCTCGATCGCCGTCCAGTGGTCGATCGGGAACAGCGCTTCGTCGCACTCGATGTTCGACAGCAGCATCCAGCTCTGCGCGGTGAACACCGCCGCCGGGAACGTCCGGATGTGCCCTTCGGTGTCCGTCACGGTGATGTTGCCGGGTGCCGTGCGGTGCAGCCGCGCGACGCCGGGCTGCGGCCGTCCGCCGTGCAGCGTGCGTAGGCTGGTGCCGGCCGGCCAGAAAACGATTTCTTCCGGGGCGTGCTCCCACAACCGCAGCGGGAGCTGCCTGCTGCCGCCGGCGATGCTGCGGTGCTCGTCGTCGGCTCCGGTGTAGACGACGCGCAGGATCTCCAGGATGGAGTTCGGGAAATCGGTGTCCCAGCCGCCGGTGCCGAACCCGACCTGGCCGAAGATTTCGCGGTGGCGGAAGGAGGCGAACGCCGGGGAGTCGCAGAGGAACCCGTAGAACGTCTGGTTGTCCAGCCGTGGGACGAGCTCGTTCCACAGCCGCTTGATCGTCTTCGCGTCGCGGTCGCGGATCGCCGTCTGCATCTCGGCGAAGGAGGCGTGCTCGGCCAGGGTCCGGTCCCAGGCCGCGGCGACTTCGCGGAAGACGGCCGGCAGGTCCTCGGGGGTACGCGCGTAGTGGCTCTGTCCCTTCAGATCCACGACGGTGCTCGGCGTCCCCGGCGCCAGCGGGTTGGGGAACGGCGTGGTCTCGAGCCCGACCTTGTCGATGTAGTGGAACAGCGCGGTCGACGCGGGCGGGAAGCGCATCGCGCCCATCTCGGCGACGACGTCGTCCGGGCAGCCCGGGAACCGCACGGTCCGCAGCCGGCCGCCGAGCTCGGCGACTTCGTACACCACCGGCCGCAGGCCCAGCTTCATCAGCTCGTACGCGGTGACGATGCCGGAGAGGCCGCCGCCGATCACCGCGACCTCGGTGCCGTGCCGCTCGGCGGGCAGCGAGCCCAGGCCGGCGGGGTGGGCGAGGTAGTCGTCGTAGGCGAACGGGAAGTCCGGGCCGAACATCGTGATCGGGCGGCCTGCCGGTTCGTCGTGGTGGATCGCGGTCGGAACGGCGGAGGTCATGCGGTGGTTCCCCGGTACAGTTCGGGCCGTCGGTCGGCCAGGTGGGTGTTCTCGAGCCGGGACGCGGCCAGCGCGTCCCGCGTGACGTCGGCGGCGATGACCTCGGGCCCGGAACCGGCGCGGGCCAGCACCTCGCCGGTCGGGGCGACGACGCAGGACCGCCCGCAGTAGGTCAGCTCCCGCTCGGTGTCGCAGCGGTTCGCGTAGGCGACGAACAGCTGGCTTTCGTAGGCGCGCGCGGGCACGAGCGTGTCGGCGACCAGCTCGTACGGGCTCATCAGCGCGGTCGGCACGACCAGCAGCTCGGTGCCGGCGAGCGCGTGCGCGCGGACCAGTTCCGGGAACTCGACGTCGTAGCAGATGAGCAGCCCGATCCGGAGGCCGCCGAGGTCGGCCTGCACCACGGCCTCGTCGCCGGGGGTGAACCAGGCGTTGTCGAGGTCGCCGAAGAGGTGCGTCTTGCGGTAGTTGGCCAGCCGGCGGCCGGTCGCGTCGACGAGCTGGACGCTGTTGTAGACGTGCTCGCCGTCGGTTTCCGGGTAGCCGTAGGCCAGCGCGGTGCCGAGCTGCCGCGCCAGCGCGGACATCCGGGCCGCCGTGGGCCCGTCGGCGGGTTCGGCGAGCTCGTGCGTGCGCACGCCGATGTGGTAGCCCGTCGTGATCATCTCCGCGGTGACGACGAGGTCGGCGTCGATCCGAGGGAGGTCGCCGAGCGGGCCCTGGTGGACGGCGACCCTCATGCCAGCCTCGACTTCCGGATCCCGTAACCGAAGTAGATCAGCAGGCCCAGTGCCATCCAGGCGCCGAAGACCAGCCAGGTGGCGCCGTCGAGGCTGAGCATCATGTACCCGCAGCAGAGCACGCCCAGGATCGGCGTCACCGGCGAAAGCGGGACGCGGAACGAGCGCGGGCGGTCGGGCTGGCGCTTGCGGAGCAGCAGGACGGCCACGTTGACCAGGCCGAACGCGAACAGCGTGCCGATGCTGGTGGCGTCGGCCAGCTTCCCCAGCGGGACGAAGGCGGCCAGGCCCGCGACGAAGGCCGAGACGACCAGGGTGTTGATCCGCGGGGAGCCGCTCTTGGCGTCCACTTTGGACAGCGCGGGCGGGACGAGGCCGTCGCGGGACATCGCGAACAGGATGCGCGTCTGTCCGTAGAGGACGGTCAGCACGACGCTGGAGATCGCCACGATCGCGCCCACGGCCAGCAGCCCGGCCCAGAACGGGTTGTCCGAGACGACGTCGAGCACGTGCGAGAGCGCGGCCTCCTGGCCGTCGAACCGCTGCCACGGCAGGGCGCCGACGGCGGCCACGGCGACCAGGCAGTACAGCACGGTGACGATGCCGAGGGAGAGCAGGATCGCGCGCGGCAGGTCGCGCTGCGGGTTCTTCGCCTCCTCGCCGGCGGTCGAGGCCGCGTCGAAGCCGATGTAGGAGAAGAACAGCTTGGCGCCGCCGGCGCTCAGCCCGGCCAGCCCGAGCGGCAGGAACGGCGTGAAGTTCTTCGCCTGCACCGCGCTGAAGGCGATCACGCAGAACAGCACCAGCGTGCCGATCTTGACCACGACCATGACCGCGTTGGCCCGCGCGCTTTCCTTCGCGCCGGACAGCAGCAGGAGCATCGCGAGGACGACGACGAGGATGGCGGGCACGTTGACCACACCGCCCGAGCCCGGCGGCCGGCTCAGCGCGTCCGGGATGGCGAAGCCGAAGGCCAGCCGCAGCAGTTCGTTGAGGTACTGGCCCCAGCCGACGGCGACCGAAGCGACCGAGACGCCGTATTCGAGCACCAGGCACCACCCACAGACCCAGGCGACCAGCTCGCCGAGCGTGGCGTAGGTGTAGGAGTAGGACGAACCGGACAGCGGGATCATCCCGGCGAGTTCGGCGTACGACAGCGCCGAGAACATCGCCGTGACGCCGGCGAGCACGAAGGAGAGCACGACCGCCGGGCCGGCCACCGGGACCGCTTCGCCGAGCACGACGAAGATGCCGCTGCCCAGCGTCGCCCCGATGCTGAGCATGGTGAGCTGCCCCAGGCCGAGCGACCGCTTCAACGTGCCATGATCACCTTCGGTGACCAGGTCGGCGACTGGTTTCCGCCGCACCGTCGCGGCTCGCAAAGTCATGCCGACGACGGTAACGGTCGTTTCCGGAGCGCAAAACAGGAGAACATTGCACGTACAGATGAATCACAGGTGATTCATTGCACATCGACGTCGGATCGTGGCGATTCGTTCCGATGGAAATTTTGCTCGAGCGTGGGTGTCGGATCCCCGGGGAGCCGTTCGTGGAGGGGGTGAGCGGCCGCCACGAGGGTGCCGCCGGGACCCACAGGGGATGAAGATGTCCGAGCCCGTCGCCCGCCGCATGTACGACCTGGTCGAGCCGATCGGCCTGGTGCCCTACTTCGCCGACGAGTCCGACGAGGCCCTGATGGCGCTGGGTCTGCGCAACGTGTGGGACGCCTACTTCGCCGGCCGGGCCGCGCCGCTGGGCCGGTCGGTGCCGGCCGAGGTGGTCCACGCCGTCTTCTACAACTTCGCCCCCGGCGAGGTGGCCCGGCACCTCCCGCGGGTGTGGGACCTGACCACCCCCGAAGCGGCGCTGGCCGCGCGCGAACGCGGGTGCGTCGCGGGAATGCGGCGGATCCTCGGCGAACTCGCCGACGACCCCGGCGTCGCCCGCGCCGGCGACCTCCTGCTGAAGGCGGCGACCAGCGCACCGGTGGAGGGCCGTGCGCTCTACGCCGCCCTGCGTGCGGTCCCGGTACCGCAGGAGCCGGTGGCCCGGCTCTGGCACGCGGCCACCCTCCTGCGCGAGCACCGCGGCGACGGTCACACCGTCGCGTTGCTGGCCGAGGGCGTCGGCGGGACGGAGGCGCACGTGCTCCACGCCCTGTCCAGCGGCATCCCCGCCCGGGAGTTCGGCCGGGTCGGCCACCTCCCGGCCGCCCAGCTGACGGCGGTCATCGACGGCCTGCGCGCCCGCGGCCTCGTCGGCACCGACGGCTGGCTCACCGAGGCCGGCCAGGCCACGAAGGACCGCGTCGAGGCACTGACCGACCGGCTCGCGGAAGCCCCCTACACCGCCCTGACCCCCGGCGAACTCACCCGTCTCGTGGCCGACCTCGAGCCGATCTCGGCCACCTTCCGCAAGACCTTCCCGATGTAACCGGGCAGCACCCGTGATGGGGAAGCCATCATTCGTGATTGAAGGGTCGACACGCGTGATTGAAGGGGCGACACGGCCGGCCGTCGTGTCGACCTCCCCATCACGCGAGATGACTCCCCAATCACGCGAGATGACTCCCCAATCACGGCGGGGCGGCGGGCAGGAGGAGGGTGAACGTGGGCGGGTCCGGGCGGCTCAGCCGGAGGCGGCCGCCTTCGGCTTCGGCGAGGCCGCGGGCCAGGCGCAGGCCGATGCCGTGGCCGCTGGCCGCGGTCGCGAACGGGTCCGTCTCGCCGAGGTCCGGGCCTTCGTCGGCGACGTCGATGGCGAGCGCGTCGCCGGCGTCGCGGGCCAGCACCGTGACCGTGCCGCGGCCGTGGGTCGCCGCGTTGTCCATGAGCACGCCGAGGACCTGCCGGACCGCCGCGGCCGCCGCGCGCGCCGGCGGCGGGTCTTCGCGGACGATGCGAATCTTCCGGCCCTGCGGCCCGAGCAGGGCTTCGCCGGCCTGCCGGAGCTCGTCGAGGAGCCGGTCGAGGTTCAGCTCGGCCCGCTGCCCCCGGCGTTCCCGGCCCAGGGCCAGGAGGTCCTCGATGGTGCGTTCGAGCCGGTCGGCGGAGGCGATGCCGGCGCGGATCGCCGCGTACGGGTCGGCGCCCGGTGTCTCCAGCGCGGCTTCGAGCTGCAGGCGCAGCCCGGTCAGCGGGGTCCGCAGCTGGTGCGACGCCTCCGCGGAGAACGCCCGCTCGCGTTCCAGCGTCTCGCCGATCCGGGCCGCCGTGGCGTCCAGCGTCTCGCCCACCTGGTCGATCTCGGGGACGCCCGCGCGCGGCGACCGGACGGTGAAATCGCCGTCGCCGAGCCGCCCGGCCGCGGCGGCCAGCTCCTCGAGGGGCCGGACGAGCCGCTTCGCGAACCGCCGGGCCAGCAGCCAGCTCGCCCCGATCGCCGCCGCCGCCAGCAGGGCCATGCCGTGCAAGGTGAGGGCGATCCGCACGGTCAGCGTGGACGACGGCATCGCGGCACGGACGACCCCGGTCACCTTCGAGCCGCTGAGCACCGGCACGGCCAGCACCAGGTCGTCCCCTTCGTTGCCGGTGACGACGTCCATCGTGGCGCTCGCCGCCTGCTGCTCGATCGAACCGGCGGCGGCCGGGCCGTGCCCGGCGAGCAGCCGCCCGTCCGGGCTGTAGACCCCGACCTCGCGGTCGGCGTCGTCCTCGTCGCCCGGCGGTGGCACCTCGGGCGGCAGCCCGGCGTCCAGCGCGTGGGACACCGCGAGCGCGACGGTGTCCGCGGCCCGTTCCAGCTCGGTGGTGGTGTCGTCGCGGTAGTACCTTGTCGCGGCGATGCCCAGCGGCAGCGCGAACAGCACGGTCGAGACCAGGGCGGCCAGCACCGTGAGCGAAATGATCCGGCGGCGCACGGCTACCCTTCGGCGGCGGTGCGCGCCGGGTCTTCCAGCCGGTAGCCGTGCCCGCGCAGGGTGACGATCCGCGGCACCTCGTCGCCGGGCTGGGATGCACAAGCCGAGAGCTTGCGGCGCACCGCCGCGATGTGCACGTCCAGCGTCTTCGTCGAGCCGTACCAGTGCGCGTCCCAGACCTCGGACATCAGCGTCTCCCGGCTGACCGCGACGCCGGGCTGCTCGGCCAGCCGGGCCAGCAGGTCGAACTCCTTGGCCCGCAGCACCACTTCACGCCCGCCCAGGGTGGCCCGGCGGCCGGCGATGTCGACGGTCAGCCCGCCGATGGTCACCGGGGGCCGCGCCCCGGCCGGCGCGCCGCGCCGCAGGTGCGCCCGCACCCGGGCGAGCAGTTCGCCCAGCCGGATCGGCTTGGTGAGGTAGTCGTCGGCCCCGGCGTCGAGGCCGACGACGACGTCCATCTCCTCCTGCCGCGCGGTGAGGATGACCAGCACCGCGCCGGGCAGCGCGGCCCGCAGGCGGCGGCAGACCTCGACGCCGTCCAGGTCGGGCAGGCCGAGGTCGAGCAGCACGAGGTCGAAATCCCCGGGTTCGGCGGCTTGCAGGGCGGTCCGCCCGTCGCGGCGCCAGCACACCTGGTGACCGTGCAGTCGCAGGGTCGATTCGAGCACGCTGCCGATCGCCGCGTCGTCTTCCACCACCAGCAGGTTCGGCATGCCGGAAGCCTAACCAACCGCACCCCGGATTCCGGACGGCTGTGGCCTATTCCGCCCGCGTCGCGAGGCCGATCTGCGATATCCGCACCGAAGCGGCGGCGAGGGCTTCGGTGAACGCAGCGACTTCGCCGGGCCCGAACCGGCTGCTGGGGCCGGTGATCGCGAGGGCCGCGAGCAGCCGGCCATCGCCGTCGTGCACCGGCGCGGCGACGCTGGACGCGCCCGGCTCCGGCTCGCCGTGGCTGACCGCGGCGCCCTCGGCACCGTCGAGGACGCGCCCGGCGGCCCCGAACCCGAGCGGCAGTTCGTCCCCGACGCGGCCGACGTGCCGGATGGCCAGCGGCCCCTCCTGCTGGGCCACGCAGACGAGCACGGCGGTGCTGCGCACGTAGAGGTTCACCGTCTCCCGGCATTCCCGGGCCAGCTCGCGCAGCACCTGGCGGACCGGCTCGGGCAGCTGCCACGCGGTGTTCGCCAGCTGCGCCCACCGCAGCATCCCGGGCCCGACGGTGATCCGCCCGTCCGGCCGCGTCCAGAGCAGGCCGCGCTGTTCGCAGGTGGCGACCAGCCGCAGCACGGTCGTCTTCGCCAGGCCGCTGGCCGTCGTGAGGTCCTTGACCGCCCAGGTCCGGCGGTGTTCGGTGAAGAGGGCGAGCAGGTCGAACGCGCGCAGCACGCTCCGGACCGATCCGTCTTCGTCCGCCTTCATGAGCGACCCCCGTCCGCCTGGTGGACCCAGCGTACCGCCAGGCGGACCGATTCAGGCCACGTGTCGCTCGAACGCCGCAACCGTCGGTGCAGTGAATGACTCATTCATGACGTCGGACGCCATGAATGAGTCATTCACTGCGTTCCCGCGTGCGGTCACACCTGGCTGACAGCGGCGGTGCGGCAGGAGCCGGCCGGGCCGGTTCAGGCCACGTGTTGCTCGAACGCCGCAATCGTCGCCGCGAGCACGTCCGCGCCCGGGCGGGCCCACAGGTCCGCGTTGAACACCTCGACCTCGATCGGCCCGGTGTAGCCCGCGGCCTCCACCGCCGCGCGCAGGTGGCGGTGGTCGATCGGGCCGTCGCCGGGCAGAGCGCGGCCCAGCAGGGGGTCCGGGAGCGGCACCAGGACGTCGCACACGTGGAACCCGGCGATCCGGCCGGCGGCCGCGGCGATCGACTGCTCGATGCGCGGGTCCCACCAGACGTGGAACTCGTCCACGACCACGCCGACCTGATCAACGGGATGCTCGAGAGCGATCGCCAGCGCCTGCTCCACAGTGGACAGCACCGACCGCTCCGCGCACTGCATCGGGTGCAGCGGCTCCAGGCCCAGCCGGACCCCGCGCTCCCCGGCGTACGGCGCCAGCGAACCCACCGCGTCGGCGACCCGCTGCCGGGACGCGGCCAGGTCGTTGCCCGCGATCCCGCCCACGACCAGCACGAGCACGTCGGCGCCGAGCGCGGCGGCTTCGTCGATCGCCTCCCGGGTCTGCGCCACACCGTCCACAGGGGACCCCTCCGGTGTCACGCCGGTGAAGAACCCGCCGCGGCACAACGACGAAACCCGCAGCCCGTGCTCCTTGAGCAGCCGCGCGGCTTCGTCGACGCCGGTCTCGGCGACCTTGTCGCGCCACAGCCCGATCCAGCCGACACCCGCCTCGGCGCAGCCCGCCACCGCCTCGGGCAGCGACCAGGACTTCGTGGTGATCTGGTTGAGGCTCAGCCGGGGGTCCATCACACGACCCCCGCGGCCTGCAGCAGCGGCCGCATCCGGGCTTCGGCCAGGTCGGGGTCGGCCAGCACGCCGGCCTCGTCGGCGAGCCGCAGCAGCGTCGCCAGGTGCGTGATCGTACGCGCGGACTCCTGGCCGGCAAGCATCCGGAAGTGGCCCTGGTGGCCGTTGAGGTGGGCCAGGAACACCACGCCGGTCTTGTAGTGCCGGGTCGGCGCGCGGAAGATCTCCCTGGCCAGCGGCACGGTGGGGTCGAGCAGGGCGCGGAACCCGGCCCGGTCGCCGTCGTCCAGCCGGCGCAGCCCCGCCGCGGCCACCGGGGCGATCGGGTCGAAGATGCCGAGCAGGGCTTCGCTGTGGCCTTCGGTGTCCCCGGCGATCAGCTCGGGGTAGTTGAAGTCGTCGCCGGTGTAGCAGGCGACGCCGTCGGGGAGGGCCCGGCGGAACTCGACCTCGATCTCGGCGTCGAGCACCGAGACCTTCACCCCGGCGATCGTGGCGGCGTGCTCGGCGCAGAGCGCGGCCAACTCGCGGGCGGCGGCACGGACGTCGTCGTGGCCCCAGTAGCCGGCCAGCGCCGGGTCGAACTGCTCGCCCAGCCAGTGCAGCAGGACCGGCCCGCCCGCCTCGGACAGCAGCTTCCCGTACGCCGCGTGGTAGTCGTCCGGGCCGGCCGCCGCCGCGGCCAGCGCGCGGCTGGCCATCACGACCGGGACCGCGCCCGCGCGGGAGACCAGCTCGAGCTGCTCGCGCCAGGCGTCCACAATGGACGCCACGGTGGCCGGTCCCGGCGGCAGCTGGTCGGTGCCGACCCCGGCGCACCAGCGCCGCCCGGCCGCGACCGCGCCGGTGCGGGACACCAGCTCCTGTGTCGTCGCCCAGTCGAGGCCCATGCCGCGCTGCGCGGTGTCCATCGCCTCCGCGACGCCCAGCCCGCACGACCAGAGGTGCTCGCGGAAGGCCAGCGTCGTGTCCCAGTCCACGGCGTTGGGCTCGTCGGCCAGCGCGTCCGCGACGACGTGCGCGGCGGCGTAGGCGATGCGCGACGTCGGCGGCGGCTGTGGTGTCTGTGGTGTCTTCGGGGGCGCGGGGGGCCGTGGCCCGGACGGCGACCAGTTCAGCAGCTCGCCGCCGGGGGCCGGGAGCACGAGCATCGAGGACCTCCGAAAGGGGTCGGAAAGCGCTTTCTCGACCCACGGTAGGGCCTGTGCCGCGCCGCGACAAGGCCCGGTGGGGTCAGCGTTTGGGGCGTCCGGTGCTTTCGCGGAGGACGACTTCGCCGGACAGCCGGACCGTCCGCGGCCGGGCACCCGCGGAGCCCTTGATCGCCATGTCCATCGCGCGTTCGCCGAGCTCTTCCAGCGGCAGCCGGACCGTGGTCAGCGCCGGGGCCAGGTCGCGGACCACCGGGATGTCGTCGAAGCCGGCCACCGAGATGTCGCCGGGCACGGACACGCCTTCCTCGCGCAACGCCGTCAGCGCGCCGATCGCCATCACGTCGGTGACGGCGAACAGGCAGGTCGGCAGCTTGCGCTTGCGGCCGGCGAGCAGCCGCTTCGTCGCCTCGTAGCCGCCGTCGCGGCTGAACGCGGCCTCGACGACGTCGTCTTCGCGCAGTTCGATGCCGTGCGCGGCGAGTTCGCCGGAGAAGCCGGCCAGCCGGTCGATCACGGTGCTCAGCCGTCGCGGCCCGGCCAGCACGGCGAACCGCTTGTGGCCGAGGCCGACCAGTTCCTTCGCCAGTGCCGCGGCGCCGCCCTTGTTGTCCGGCTGCACGGTGTCGATCTTGAGCCCGCGGTGCCTGCTGACCGCCGCGACCTGGCCGCCGCCGCGGCGGTAGGGCTCGAGCTCGGCGGCCATCGCGCGTTCCCACGCGCGGTCCTCGAACGCCGAGCCGATGAGCAGGATGGCCGCGGCCCGCTGCGCGCGCAGGGTCGAGACGTAGGCGACTTCGCGGTCCGGGTCGCGGAACGTGCCGGCGAGCATGACGAGCAGGCCGTTGTCGGTGGCCACCCGCATCACCCCGCCCGCGATGGCCGCGAAGTACGGGTCGCTGACGTCGTGGCAGATCACGCCGACCGTGCGGTGGGTGCCGCCGGCGAGGGCCTGTGCGTGCGCGTTGGGGGCGTAGGCCAGCTCGGCCGCGGCGGCGGACACCCGCTCCCGCAGGTCGGCACGGACGGACGCGGTGCCGTTGAGCACCCGCGACGCCGTCGCGAGCGAGACGTTCGCGCTGCGTGCCACGTCTTCGAGTGTCACGTGCGGCCGGGCCTTCATGGCTGGCTCCTCCAAGATCGGTCTCGAGTGTCTCCGCGTGCTCGGTCGGTGCAATCTACTGGGAGGGGGGTGTGTCCGGAGAAGCCGCTGTTCGGGGCACCTCCCCCGAACGAGTGAAAAGGCCCGGGAAGATCGCGCGTGGCGCGTGTGTTGGGAACAAGGAGAACCTTCAAGTGGTGAGCACGCCACTGCCGATCGACGCGAAAGGAACCACGCATGCTGTTCGGTGACGAGCACGTCCGCCGCTACGAGGAGACCGACGGTGAAGTCGGCCACGAGTGGAAGGAAGGGGTCCCGACGCTGGTCTTGACCACCAAGGGCCGCAAGACCGGGCAGGAGCGCAAGTTCGCCCTCATCTACCAGGAAGTCGACGGCAACCCGGTGATCGTGGCCTCCAAGGGCGGCGCGCCGAACCACCCCGGCTGGTACTTCAACCTCGTCGAGCACCCCGAGGTCGGCGTGCAGGTCAAGGCGGACAAGTTCACGGCCCGCGCGCGCACGGCCGTCGGCGAAGAGCGCGCGAAGCTGTGGGAAAAGCTCGCTGCCGTCTGGCCGGACTACAACGAGTACGCCAAGAAGACGGACCGTGAGATTCCGGTCGTGGTGCTCGAGCGGCAGTGAAATCCGCACCGAAATTCGTACTGTGATCTGCGCCGCGTTCGGCGCGGGCAAGGGCCGATCCGGCCGGTCGTGGGCTACGAATGACACCCATGACCGACCGCTGGACCGCCCTGGACTTCGAAGGTGAGCTGCTCACCCGGCGCCGGATGATCGCCTACGGCCGGCGCTTCGCCCGCGCCGGCCGTGGCGCCTGGTACAGCTTCGCGATCGAGGTGGTCTGGCAGTTCCTCGTCCAGACCACCCGCTTCCGCGTCCGAGGCGCCCGGCACATCCCGAAGACCGGTGGCGTGCTGGTGGCGTCGAACCACCTGTCGTTCGCCGACCCGACGACGCTCACCGCGTTCTGCCTCGCCGCCGGCCGCGTGCCGCGCTACCTGGCGAAGGCTTCGCTGTGGAAGCTGCCGGTGGTGGGTGCGGTGATGCGCTCCGGACGGCACATCCCGGTCTACCGCGGCGCCGCGACGGCCGCGGAGGCCTACCGCGACCTGGTGGCGTCGGTGCGGGCGGGCGAGTGCGTCGCGATCTTCCCCGAAGGCACCTTCTCGAACGACCCGGACGGCTGGCCGATGCGCGGCAAGACCGGCGTCGTGCGGGCGGCGCTGGAGACCGGGGCGCCGGTGATCCCGGTGGCCAACTGGGGGACCCACCACCTGCTGCCGTCGACGGCGAAGCTGCCGCGCGGGCTGCCGCGCAAGACCGTCGAGCTGGTCGCCGGGCCGCCGGTCGACCTGTCCGACCTCGTCGGCCGCGAACTGACCCGCGCGGTGCTGGAGGAGGCGACGGCGAGGATCATGGCCGCGATCACCGAGCTGCTGGTAGCGCTGCGCGGGGAGCGGCCGCCGGTCGCCGCCTGAGTCCCGGGTCACCCCGCCCGAACACGCCCCGGAGAGTAGTTTCGAAGCATGAGTGCACAACACTTTGATGTCGTCGTGCTGGGGGCCGGAGTGGGCGGCTACGTCGCGGCGATCCGCGCGTCCCAGCTGGGGCTG
Organism: Amycolatopsis mediterranei; assembly: GCF_026017845.1. NCBI lineage: Bacteria > Bacillati > Actinomycetota > Actinomycetes > Pseudonocardiales > Pseudonocardiaceae > Amycolatopsis > Amycolatopsis mediterranei. Next base: position 7,953,724 of record NZ_CP100416.1, on the reverse strand, counting down.
AGCGCCGCGGTGGTCGAGGAGAAGTACTGGGGTGGCGTCTGCCTGAACGTCGGGTGCATCCCGTCGAAGGCGCTGCTGCGCAACGCCGAACTGGCGCACGTGGTGACGCAGGAGGCGAAGGCGTTCGGCATCTCCTCCGACAGCCCGATCAAGGTCGACTACACGGCCGCGTACGAGCGGAGCCGGAAGGTCGCCGACGGGCGCGTCAAGGGCGTGCACTTCCTGATGAAGAAGAACAAGATCACCGAGTTCGACGGGCACGGCACCTTCCTCGACGACCACACCCTCGAGGTGAACGGCGAGCAGCTCACGTTCGGCCACTGCATCATCGCGACGGGCGCGACCACGCGGCTGCTGCCCGGGACTTCGCGCAGTTCCCGGGTGGTCACCTACGAAGAGCAGATCCTCTCGAGCGAGCTGCCGTCGAGCATCGTGATCGCCGGCGCGGGCGCGATCGGCGTCGAATTCGCCTACGTGCTGCACAACTACGGCGTCGACGTCACGATCGTCGAGTTCCTCGACCGGATGGTGCCGCTGGAAGACGCCGAGGTGTCGGCGGAGCTGGCGCGCCGCTACCGCAAGCTCGGCATCAAGGTGCTGACCTCGACCCGCGTCGAGTCGATCGACGACTCGGGTTCCTCCGTGCGGGTGACGGTGTCCTCGGAGAAGAACGGCGAGCAGGTCCTCGAGGCCGACAAGGTCATGCAGGCGATCGGCTTCCAGCCGCGCGTGGAGGGCTACGGCCTGGACAAGACGGGCGTCGCCCTGACCGACCGCGGCGCGATCGCCGTGGACGGCCGCGGCCGCACGAACGTCGAGCACATCTTCGCGATCGGCGACGTGACGGCGAAGCTGATGCTGGCGCACGCGTCGGAGTCGATGGGCGTGGTGGCGGCGGAGACGATCGCGGGCGCGGAGACGATGGAACTCGACTTCCCGATGATCCCGCGCGCGACGTTCTGCCAGCCCCAGATCGCCAGCTTCGGCTGGACGGAGGAGCAGGCCCGCGAGAAGGGCTTCGACGTCCAGGTGGCGAAGTTCCCGTTCACGGCCAACGGCAAGGCCCAGGGGCTGGGCGACGCGGGCGGGTTCGTGAAGCTGATCAGCGACGCTCGGCACGGGGAGCTGATCGGCGGGCACCTGATCGGCCCGGACGTGACGGAGCTGCTGCCGGAGCTGACGCTGGCTCAGCAGTGGGACCTGACGGTGTACGAGGTGGCCCGGAACGTGCACGCTCACCCGACGCTGGGTGAAGCGGTGAAGGAAGCGGTCCACGGCCTCGCCGGTCACATGATCAACATGTAGGGACGTCGAAACGGAGTTCCGGCCGGTCCCAGCGGATCTTCGGCGGTTTCGCCGGGATCGTGCCGGTGCGCCGCGCGCCCATCCGGACGTAGAACGCCAAAGCGGGCGGGTGCGACACGACGCGCACGCTGTCCAGTCCGCGCTCGCGGGCCCCGGCGAGCATGTGCTCGATCAAGCGGGCGCCGATGCCGAGGCCCTGCGCTTGGTCGGCGACGAAGAGCAGGTCGAGTTCGGCGTCGAGGAGCGCGTAGAAGCCGAGGATTTCGCCGCTCCGTGTGGCGGTGTAGGTCGGATTGGTCTCGATGTAGTGCGGGGCGATCGTGTAACCGTCCAAAATGGACGCGTACTCGCCTCGGTAGGCCGAGGAAGCGTGCATCAGGGCGGTGAGGGTACCGGCCTGGTCCGCCGTGGCGCGGTGGATCTCGATTTCTGCCATGCCGCGGACCGTACGGCAGGGGAGGGAAAATAGTTCTCACGTTTTCCCGAACCACCGGCCCCTGATCGTTCCAGCATGTGGACCGCAGGGCGTTCCCGACTTTGGTCGCTGGAATCCGGCCCGGCCGCTCCTTAGATTCTCCCCATTACACCCAATCGGGTGTCATTCGGCCGGGTGGCCGAGTACCACAGGGAGACATCGATGGTGAGATTCAGCCGGGTCGCCGCGCACGCGGTTCCGCTGACGGTCGGCGCGCTGCTGCTGACGACGGGGGTCTCGGCGGCGCAGCCGTCCGTGGTGGATGCGGCGGCCGCGCGCACCGAAGCGGGCATCAGCGCACTGCAGAGCATCAAGCAGAGCCTGAGCCCCGCGGAGCGCAAGCAATCGAGCCAGCTGGTCGTCGAGAAGCGGTTGCGGGCCGACCGGTCGCTGGCCGCGAAGCTGCCCGACTACCGCTCCGGCGTCGGCGTCAGCACCGCCGGCACCGTCTCGGTCGACATCGCCGCGCACGGGAAGGCCGTCGCGAACGCCGTCAAGGCGGTGGGTGGCGCGGTCCGCTCCGTCTCGCCGGACGGCGCCGTCCGCGCCGACCTGCCGCTGTCCGCCCTGGACGCGATCGCCGGCCGGGCCGATGTCGCCGAGGTGAAGCCCGCCGCCCAGGCCACCACCTGGAGCGAGCCGGGCAACCGCGACTTCCGCGCGGCTGCCCGGACCGCTGCCGCGCAGGCCGCCGCCGCGAACCAGGTGTCCGAAGGGGACAAGGCGCACGGCGCCGACGCCGCCCGCGCCACCTACGGCGTCAGCGGCTCCGGGGTGAAGGTCTGCGTGCTCTCCGACGGCGTCGACTCCCTGGCGAAGTCGCAGGCCGCCGGCGAGCTGCCCGCGGTGGACGTCCTGTCCGGCCAGCAGGGCAGCGGCGACGAGGGCACCGCGATGCTCGAGATCGTCCACGACCTCGCACCCGACGCGACCCTCGGTTTCGCGACCGCGTTCACCAGCGAAGCGAGCTTCGCCGCGAACATCCGCGCGCTGCGCAGCACCGGCAACTGCCAGATCATCGTCGACGACGTCTCCTACTTCGACGAATCGCCGTTCCAGGACACGCAGGTCGCGCAGGCGGTCAACGACGTGACCGCGGCCGGCACGCTCTACTTCTCGTCGGCCGGCAACTCGGGCAACGCCACCGACGGCACCAGCGGCTACTACGAGGGCGACTTCCGGGCCTCGTCGTCGAAGATCAGCGGCGTCACCGGTACCCCGCACGACTTCGACCCGAGCAGCACCACGCAGAACTTCGACGCGCTCTCGGCGGGCTCGCTCGGCAAGCCGGTGACGCTGTTCTGGTCCGACCCGTGGGGCAAGTCCGCCAACGACTACGACCTGTTCATCCTGAACTCCGCGGGCAGCGTCGTGGCCTCCAGCGAGAACGGGCAGTCCGGCGCGCAGAACCCCTACGAGATCGCGAACGTGCCGGCGACCGGGTCCGGCTACAAGGTCGCGGTCGTGAAGTACAGCGGCGCCGACCGCTTCCTCGCGCTGAACGTGATCCGCGGCCGGTTCGTGGCTTCGGGCGAGCTCAAGGCGTTCAGCACCAACGGCGTCACGAACGGCCACTCGGCCGCGGTCGACGCGTTCAGCGTGGCGGCGGCGCCGGCGGCGGCCGCGTTCGGCCGTCCCCTGGAGGCCGGTGACCCGGCCAACCCGGCCGGCCCGTACCCCGGCCTGTTCACCGCGTCGAGCAAGTGGGAGCGGTTCTCCTCCGACGGCAAGCGCCGGCTGTTCTACAACGCCGACGGCACGGCGATCACGCCGGGCAACGTGTCCTCGACCGGCGGAACGGTCCGGAACAAGCCGGACATCACCGCGGCCGACGGCGTCGCGACCTCGGTGACGGGCTTCCAGCCGTTCTTCGGGACGTCGGCGGCGGCGCCGCACGCGGCGGCCATCGCGGCCCTGCTGCTGTCGGGCCGGCCGACGGCGACCCCGGCCCAGATCCGCACGGCCCTGGTGTCCTCGGCGATCGACCTGGGCACGCCCGGGTTCGACACGGTGACCGGCAACGGCGTGATCATGGCCGGCCCGGCGCTCGCCGCGCTGGGCGTGGCGGCGAAGTAACGACCTTTTCGCGAAAAGGGCCCGGCACACGCCGGGCCCTTTTTCGTTAGGGTCGGCACATGGTGCAGACGGCGGTGGTCACCGGAGCGGGTTCGGGCATCGGACGGGCCGTGGCCCGCGCACTCCTGGCGGACGGCTACCGAGTCGCCTTGGCCGGCCGGCGCGCTTCCGCCCTCGAGGAAACGGCCTCGAGCTTCGAGAACGCGCTCGCCGTGCCCACCGACGTTTCCGACGAGCGGGCCGTCGAGGCGCTCTTCGCAGCCGTGCGTGCCCGGTGGGGCCGGCTCGACCTCCTCTTCAACAACGCCGGGATCTCGACGGGCGGGACCGTCGCCGACCTGTCCGTCGAGGACTGGAAGCGGACCGTCGACGTCAACCTCACCGGGATGTTCCTCTGCGCGCGCCAAGCCGTGCGGCTGATGAAGGACCAGGATCCGCGGGGCGGCCGGATCGTCAACAACGGCTCGATCTCCGCCCACGCGCCGCGGCCCGCCAGCGTCGCCTATACCGCGACGAAGCACGCCGTCACCGGGCTGACCCGGTCGATTTCGCTGGACGGCCGGGCCTGGGACGTCGCCTGCGGGCAGATCGACATCGGCAACGCCGCCACCGAGATGACCGAGCGGATGGCCGCCGGTATCCCGCAGGCCGACGGCCGGGTCGTCGCCGAGCCGACCTTCGACGTCCGGCACGTGGCCGACGCCGTGCGGTACATGGCCGGGCTGCCGCTCGAGGCCAACGTCCAGTTCCTCACCGTCACCGCGACGACCATGCCGTTCATCGGCCGCGGCTAGGGGATCACCCGGGCCTTCCGGAATTCGTCGAACAACCGGTAGAACATCTGCTCCGTCTCGACGTATTCGTGAAAACCCGCACGGCGTGATTTCGACGTGTCCGCGAACATGTCGTAGTCCCAGCCGAAGACGAAGTCGCCGAAGGCCCATGAGGCCGAAACGTCCGCATAGGACGCCGAGAGTCCGTGCTTCGCCGCCATCGTGGTCCACAGTGGACCCTTGTCCGCCATGACGTCTGCCAGCGACATCCGCAGCGGTGGCGCGGCTTCCATGCCGAAGTACGCCGCCAGCCTCGGCCAGAGTTCGCGCCAGCGGAACAGGTCGCCGTTCGCGATGTTGAACGCGCCCTCGTGCCCGGTGGCCCAGACCGTCGCCGATGCCAGCAGCCCGGCGTCGGTCATTTCCAGCAGGCTGTCGTAGGCGCCGGGCCGGCCCGGAAACCGCAGCGGCAGGCCGAGTTCTTTCGAAATCGACGCGTACACCGCGATCACCAGCGCCAGGTTCATCGGGTTGCCCAGCGCGGTGCCGCCCACCACGGACGGCCGGATCGCCGACCACGTCCACTCGCCCGCGCGCCGTTCGAGGAACTGCTGCTGGTCGACGTTGAACTCCGGCGGCAGGTGCCCGGCGTCCGTCTCGCGCGCCGGGGTCTTGAACGGGCCGAGGTGCGCGCCGTAGACCTTGTAGCCCTGCATCAGGCTGACGTGCTGCAGGCCGGGCGCCATCGCGTCGACGAGGTTCGTCAGCATCGCCAGGTTCGGCGGGACGAGCTCCGCCCAGGTCGGCCGGTCTTGGTAGGCCGCGTAGAAGAGGTGCGTGACGCCGGTCAGCGCCCCGACCTTGGCCCGGGTTTCGGCCGGGTCGAGCAGGTCGACGGCGAGGTCGCCCCGTCGGGACAGGCCGATGACGTCCCAGCCGCCGTCGGCGCGCAGGTGGTCGACGAGGTTCTTGCCGATGATGCCGTTGGCCCCGGCGACGAGAGCTGTCTTGCGTTCCATGTCTTCGAGGCTGGCCTCGGCTGTGGCATAAGTCCAAGGCTTGGTTGTCACCATGTCGATAAGCTGAGTTCATGACAAGCCTGCGGCAGCTCGAGTACCTGGTCACGGTGGTCGACACCGGGTCGTTCACCCGCGCCGCCGAGCAGCTGCACGTGACGCAGCCGGCGTTGTCGCACCAGATGCGGTCCCTCGAGCGCAGCCTCGGCGGCCCGCTGCTCGAACGGCTGCCCCGGGCGATCCGGCTCACGCCGATGGGCCGGGCGATGCTGCCGCACGCACGAGCGGCACTGGCCGACGCCGAACGCGCGCGCTGCGCGGCCCGGCTCGCGTCCGGGACGACGGCGGGTGAGCTGCAGGTCGCCACGGTGTACTCGGTGAGCCTCGGCGTGCTGCCGCCCGCGTTGCGCGTGTGGCGCCGCGACCGGCCCGAGGTCGACGTCCGGCTGATCGAGTTCCGGCACGCCGCCGAGCTGCGCGAGGCGATGGCCGCGGGCGAGGCCGACGTCGCCCTCGGCCCGCGCCCCGGTGACTGGGCAGGCCCGGTGCGGGAGCTGGGGGTGGAGGAGTTCGTCGTCGTGCTGCCGGCGGACGGCGCCACGGAAGCGGACGCCACCGGGGTCGTCGACCTGGCGACCCTCTCCGGCTGCGCGTGGGTGCACTACGCCCCGGGCAACGGCCTGGCCGAGCTGGTCGACGCGGCCTGCGCGGCGGCGGGCTTCCGCCCCCGCGCGGCCGTCCGCACCGAGCAGACGGCGGCCGCACCGATCCTGGCGGCCGCGGGCCTGGGTCCCGCGCTGGTCCCGGCGAACGTGCTGCCGGCCCGGTTCGACGGCCGCGTCCTGCGGCCGAGCACGCCGGTCCGGCGGACGCTGGTGGCCTACACGCGCGCTGCTCCGGACGCGTTGACCGGGGCGTTCATCGAGACGGTCGTGGAGCACGTCACCGTTTAGAGGCGGCCGAGCCGGGGAGTGCGGGTCATCGAGGCCTTACCCCGAGCCGCGGCTGCGAGGCATCGTCGCGAAGTCCTGCTCCCTCTGGGCCGGTGGTCGTGGGATTGCCGCATACCCGGGCCGGTAGCGGACGCCTTCAGGCACGACCGAACTGGCAATGCAGCGGGGTCGGCCCCCAGCTCACGAGACGCCGATCCCCGCCAGTACCGGGCCGGTGAACGGCGTGGCCGTGACGTCGTGGACCCGCGGTCCCCAGACCGCGTGGCCGTGGCCCGACCACAGCGGGGCCACCGGCAAATCCCGCAGCAGCTGGTTCTCCGCCAGCCGGTACAGCTCGCCCGCCTCCTCCGGGGTGGCCGCCGCGTCGGCCAGTGCGAGGTTCTGGCGGAAGACCTCCTCCGCGTAGCCCGACTCCGAAGCCAGCAGTGACAGCAGCTCGTACGGGCTCCCCGTCGCCAGCTTGACGTCCAACGTGGACGGACCGTCGAGCTGGTCCGTGCGCGGGGCGGCCTGTGCCGTCACGGAAACGTCCAGTGCCTTGTGCAACCCGACCACCAGTGTGCGCGTCCAGGCCTCCGCGCCCGGTCCGAAGTAGACAGTCGCGCCGCCGGGGAAGGCCGCCTGCTTCAGGAGGGCCTTGCCGGCCGCCGCGTCGAAGGTGCACGGGCGGCAGGTGCCCGAGCGCTCGCCCGGGGCGTCCGACGGTGGCAGCATCGCCTTGGCCGGGTCGACCTGGTGCGCCAGCGGGCCGGCCTCCAGCCCCGCGCGGTTGACACCCAGGGCGAAGCCGTGGCGGACCGTCGGGTCGGCGAAACGGGGGTTCGTCACCGGGAACGCCAGGTAGCCCGCCTCGGGCAGGGCCCAGGACGCGTGGCGGTCGGCGAATTCGCCGGGCATGGCCTCGTGCCGCTCGCCGGGGACCTCGGTCGCGAGGTCGAGCGTGCCCGCCTTGACCGCGTCGTACTGGGCCGCCGGCTCGCCGACCCGCAGCTCGATCTCCGCGGCCTTCCCGGCGCCGACACGCTTGAGGGTGCCGCCCGAACCCGGCCGCCAGCCGCCGTCGAGCCGGTACGGGCCGTTGCCGACCGGGGCCTTCGCGAACCCGTCCCAGTCCCGGGAGGCGAGCACCGACGCCGGCAGCGGCACCAGGCCCGGCGCGGCGAGCAGCGCGGGCACCTGGCCGGACGGCCGGTCGAGGGTCAGCGCGATCGTGTCCGGGGCCGTCGCCGTGATTTCGCGGGCCCGCAGGAGCTTCGTCAGCACCGGGGACGACACCCAGTGCGCGGCAGCGACCGCCCGCCAGGTGTCCGCATAGGACTGCGCGGTGACCGGGGTGCCGTCGTGGAACGTCGACGGCCGCAGCTTGACCGTCCAGTGCACCCGGTCGGTGCTCTCGATCGACGCCGCCGCGCGCGGGGTGACCTTCCCGGACGCCGCGTCGTAGTCGGCGAGCGGAGTCCACAGCGCGCTCGTCACCAGCCGGCCCGCCTGGTCGGCGAGGTCGGCGGGCAGCAGCGTCGCGGGCTCCCGGATGCCGACGGACAGGACACCCGGCCGGCCCGGACCGGGGTCGGAACAGCCCGTGACGATGAGGGCCACGGTGGTGAGCAGGACGAGCAAACGCATGAGCCAGTCCTACCAGTGAGGCTTGTTCAGCCGTCGGCCGCCGCATGACTTTGCGCTGATCAGCAGTGTGCGCGTGGGGCGCGGCGGCCTGACCAGAACAAGCCTCAGTCGGTTGGCAACGAAAGACGGTTGTGTCCGGTTGATCTCCGTCGTACCGTTCGGTGGGTCACGCTCGGAGCGTTCTGGGAGGTTTGCCGTGCGCACCTGGTTGCGGTCGTGCTTCGCCGCCGTCACCGTCAGCGCCACGCTGGTCGCGACCGGGCTCCCGGCCGCCGCCTGTGGCGAGGACGACAAACCCGCGGTGCCGGCCGCCCGCACGCTGGGCGACCCGGGCGCGATCAAGAACGTCAAGGCCGTCGGCAGCGTGCCCGACGCCGCCGGCGCCATCTCGATCAACTTCCTCGACTACGGCCGCCGCGACGTCATGGTCGTGTCCGGCGAGTTCGGGCTCAAGGTGTACGACCTGACGAAGAACCCGGCCGCCCCGAAGCTGGTCGGGCAGGTCAGCCTGCCCGGGCTGTGGGAGACCGAGGACACCGAGGTCGACCAGAACCGCAAGCTGGTGTTCCTCTCCCGCGACCCGCGGGCCTACGGCGGCACCACGCACACCGGCGAGTCCGGCATCTACGTCGTCGACGTCTCGAAGCCCGAGGCCCCGGCGATCCTCAGCTACGTGCAGGTGCCGGCCGGCCACACCACCAGCTGCGTCGACGGCTGCCGCTACCTGTGGACCGGCGGCCCGGCGAAGGCCGACAACCAGCCGGCCGACTGGGGCGGGCGGCCGATCTGGGTCACCGACGTCCGCGACCCGAAGCACCCGAAGGTGAACCCGGAGCCGATCGAGCTGGCCCGCAACGACGGCAAGACCGACTACGTGCACGACGTGCAGGTCGACGCCGACGGCGTGGCCTGGGTGTCCGGGCGCGGCGGCGTCCGCGGCTACTGGACGAACGGCGTGCACCGCGACCCGCTGACGAACAAGGTCCGCCGCGCGACCGCGCACGAGCCGATCCCGTACGCCGGCGGCGGCATCGCCGAGACCGCGGCGCCGTCGCGGTTCATGCACAACAGCTTCCACCCGGCCGGCCACCGCATCGGCGACGGCGCGTGGCGCGGCCAGGACCTGATCTACGCGACGGAGGAGAACTTCGTCGACGGCTGCGCGGGCGACGGCGTCCTGACGATTTCGTCCTTGAAGGGCTCCTACAACGGCGAAGGCTGGCGTTCGACGCCGGAGAAGCCGTTCCGGCTGGAGAGCGTCGGCACCTGGGGCGTCAACGGCCAGGAGGGCAGCGACCCGGCCTCCGACGACTGCTCGGCGCACTACTTCGACGTCCGCGGCAAGATCCTGGTGCAGTCGTTCTACGCGCAGGGCACGCGGTTCCTCGACGTCAGCGACCCGACCAACCCGCGCCAGATCGCCTACTACCGCCCGGCCGACGCGAGCGCGTGGGCGCCGTACTGGCACGGGAAGTACGTGTACGTGGCCGACAACGCCCGCGGCGTCGACGTCCTGCAGCTCACGAAGTAGCGGCCCCGCCCGGCTCCCGCGGAGGGAGTCACGGGCCGCGGCGGTCGTCCCGCACGAGCTTCGGCGGCGGTACCAGCGGCCACCGGGCCGGGTGGGGCAGCTCGGTCAGGGAAAGCTTGCGGTAGAGCGTTTCCCTCACGATCTCGGCCGACACTCCCTGCCGGGCGGCCAGCCGGTCGTGGACGGCCCGCCACTGGGCGGGTTGCGCCTCCCGCGCGGCGGTCAGCTGACCGACCAGCGGGGCCTGGGGATCCAGCAGCGGACTGTGCCGGGCCAGTTCGGCCACGATCGAGTCCGGGTCCACCTCGCTGTCCGCGAAGTGGCTCAGCAGCACGGGGATTCCCGCGCCGGCCGCGTACGCCGAGAGTGAGCCGTGGTCCGCGACGAGGAAGTCGGCGGCAGCCAGGAGGCCTCGCCAGTCCTCGTAGGTGTCGACCACGTCGAGCCCGGCCGCGTGCGCCTCGCGGAACCTGTTCCGGACCTGCCGGGCGCCGTGCTGTGCCCAGACGGCAGGGTGGACGGTGGCGATCACCCGGTGGTTGGCCGGGAGCTCGCTCGCCAGCCGCCGGGGCAGGTCGCGGTTCATCGCCAGCAGAGAGCGGGGCCCCCAGGTCGACGACACGGCCACGAGGGTTTGCGCTTCCCGAATGCCGAGCCGTTCGCGGTAGTGCTCGCGGTGCTCCCGGCAGACCAGCAACCGATCGTAGGCCGGGTCGCCGGCCACCACCGCGTACGGCACCGCTTCGGGGCACTGGCGCGAAAGGGTGGACAGGTGGGCGGGATGGGGGAGCAGCAACGCATCGACGATCGGCTGGCCGTCGTCGTCGAGCAACGACGCCCGGTCCAGGCCGTACACCGGCCGGTCGTCCTTCAGCCCGGGCCACGCCCACGCGGGCCAGAGCTTGTTGTACCCGGCCCCGTGCGGCGCGGCGAACCTCGCGGTGGCCGGCAGGTCGCCGAGGCGGTGCAGGCTCGCCGCGACGACCAGGTCGAACTTCCGCCTGGTCGCATCCCCCCAGGAGAGGACCCGGACCTCCATGTCCCGCAGCCGGGTTTCGACGCCCTCGCCGAACTGGTCGGGCACCTGGGTGTAGACCAGTTGCACGCGCGGATCGTCCTCGAGCGGGAGAACGATGTCCTCCAGCCGGATCAGGCTGGTGATCGTGTGCACGGCCACCAGGACCGTGCGCTCGATGTCCATCGTGTTCCAGCGTTCCTCCCGAGCCTCGGTCTCCACCTCGCGGCTGACCGTCGTGGCCGCCGACGGCGGCTTGATCCAGCCGCGACCGAGCTTCGGTGCGGGGCGATGGCGCGAAGTGGCGGAGGCCTTCGGCAGGTAGCGGCCCGCGAGGCGGCGGATGCCGCCGGACGAAGAACCCGTCGTCATGAGGTGAAGTGGGGGGACGTCCATCGCATGGCACCTTTCATGACGTCCGACCATCGAATCGAAGTGTTCGGTGCTTCGACCCGGTCGTACACCCGTCCGTCTGTCAGCTACCGGCAAGCCGACGGATCCACGGCGAAGGGTCGCTTATGGCGGCCTGGTACCGCATGGCCATCGTTCCCAACTTCGGACCCGATAACTGTGAGCCTCTGACAAAAGTCTACTTTGCTTCAAATTGAAGTCAAGGTCGTGATGGTGTAAGGCTTGGTCAAGCTTCGACGGTGCGGTCGGTCATGAGGGCGAACCCGAGCGCTCCCCGCGCGCCCGCGGCCAGGCCGAGGTCCGACCCGACGATCTTCACCGGGTCCTTCGATTCGACCATGCCACGAAGGGCGTAGAGCCGTAGCCCGTCCATCATGGGCTCGAGCAGGAGTTCCGGTGCCCTCCCCAGTTCGCCGCCGAGCACGATCAGCTCGGGGTTCATCAGGTTGCACACGCGGGCGAGGGCCAGGCCGATGGTCCGGGCGGCGTCCTGGAGTACCCGCCGGCACACGGCGTCGCCGCGCTTGGCCCGCTCGATCATGCCCTCGACGCTGGTCGGCAGATCGGCGCGATAGCCGGCGTACGCCTGCCGGACCTGCTCGAGGAGCCGGGCCCCGCCGACCAGGGTCTCCAGGCACCCGCGGTTGCCGCACCGGCACGGAATGCCGTCCGGGTCCATGGTCAGGTGACCGATCTCCCCACCGTACCCGTGCCGTCCCCGGTAGATGAGCCCGCCGATGATGAACCCGGCGCCGAGACCGACGGACGCCTTGACGAACAGCATGGTCCCGGCGCCGCGGCCGGCTCCGTACAGGTGCTCGCCGTAGGCCGCGTAGTTGGCCTCGTTGTCCACGATGATGGGCACGTCGCGGAAGTGGTCGCGGAATCGTTCCGGGACGCTGCCGGTGATGTCCCAGTCGAGCGAGGCGGCGACCTGGGTGACCAAGGCGGTCCGCGGGTCGACCGCGGCCGGGATGCCCACGCCGATCGAGACGATGTGATCGATGTCGAGCCCGGTTTGCACCGTGAGCTCCTTGATCAGGTTGGCGCTCTCCCGCACCCAGCTGCTGCTGCCCTGGTCGGCGCGGAAGGCCACGGATTCGTACTCGACCGCCGAAGTGTCCACCCGGCGCGCCGCCACCGCGATCCGGTCGTGGTTGACCTCCACGCCGACGGCCACTCCGCGGACGGCGCCGAGCCGGACCCGTTTGCCGCGCTCACCCTCCTCGCTCTGCACGCGGAAGATGCCCTCTTGCTGGAGTTCCGAGACCACCGCGGAGACGGTTCCCTGCGACAGCAGAAGGCGCTTGGCCAGGCTCACCTGGGTGATCCCGGGATCCGCCATCGCCGCGCGGATGACCTTCCGGCGGTTGACGTCCTTGACCGAATCGGACGGGGTCCACAGCAGGGACCGGGCCTCCACGGTCGTGGCTCCCGTGCTCGACACTCTGCCTCCTGATGGCTGGTTGACTTCGATTTGAAGAGTACACGGCGTAGAGGAAGGTCCGGGGAGTCGGCGAAGCCGGACCCGTGAACCTGTTGACTCCGGAGTTCGGGAAGTGGCGGTTCGTCGACAGCTTGGTTCAACCCGACCGGTTCGACAAGTCGACTTCCTGTGTGGGTGACTTTTTGTCAATCGACCCGAACAACAGTACTATGTGCGGACAGTGACTGGACGAAGACGGTTCGCCATAACGTATCAGGGGGCACTCGTGAACGACGCTGACGTCGACCCGAACACCGTCCTCATCGTTCCCGAGGATGGCTACGAGCCACCGGCGGTATTCGATTTCGGTCCGGTCTTCAAGACCACCCGCGGGAATGGCAACGGAAGCGTGGACAAAAGCAGCCAGGAAGACTAGTTCCTGAACCGTGTCGGACCCAGGTGACGTGCCGTCGTGGTGAATCGATGAGCCTCGTCGGTTGCTGGACCAGGGCGACCGGACTCGCTCACGTTGTCTCGCGCACGCTGTCGGCCTCCCTCCGGGAGGCCGGTTCCCGCGAGGGCAAACTGTTCCTCATCGGACACAGCTTCGTGTCGGACTTCCAGCTGGCCCAGGCTTGCGAGGCCATGTCGCGCACGAACGACGCCGGCGCGACGGACGGCTGGCCCGGCTGCTACTCCAGCCTCCTGGTCACTCGATCCAGGGCCGTCCTCCTGGCCGATCCCGTCGGCCAGTTTCCGCTCTTCGTTGCCGAGAAGGCGGACGCCGTCTGGTTCGGCACCGATTCTTCGGACCTCGCGCGGCTGGCGGGTGGGCCATTGGACGAAATTTCCGTGGCGGCGATCATCGCCTGTCCGGAATCGGGCGAACCGGTCCGCGGGCGGTCGATGTACCGCGGTATCCGCCGGGTGCCGGCCGGGCACGTTTTGTCGATCGGCCGGGCCGGCGTCCGCGAGCGTCCCCATTCCGTTCTGCGCCCCGAACCGGAAATGACGATGGCGGAATCCGCCGAACGGCTCCGATCAGCCCTCTCCACGGCGGTACGGGCCCGCACCCTGTCGCCGTATCGGTTGACGTTCGACCTCTCGGGTGGCCTGGACTCGACGTCCTTGACGATGCTGGCGGCGGGCGAGCTGGGTGAGCTCGACTCCTTCATCTCCGTCAATCCCGCCGCCCCGGTGGCCGACGACGTCGAATTCGCAAGTCGGCACGCTCGAAGTGTCACCGGCATCCGTCACCACCTTGTGCCCGAGGGGCCCGAGCACCTGCCCTACCAGGTGTTGCGTCCCACCGGCGACTGGCCGCACGGATCGTCGCTGGCGACGGGGGCGCTGAGAGCGCGATTGGCGCGCGCTGTGGAACTCGGCTCCCACGCTCATGTCACGGGAGAGGGGGGCGACGTCGTGCTGAAAGCTCCAGGCGCCTACCTCGCGGACCTCGCGCGGCACGGTGAGCTGCCCCGCCTGTGGTCCGACTGCGTGGCGTGGGCGCGGCTGCGCGGCCGGACGCCGCTCGCCCTGGTCGGCCGCGCGGTCACGCTCAGCCGGTCGACCCGGCGCCGGGCCCTGCGCTCCCTCGCGGAGGACGTGGCAGCCGGTCGCCCGATCGGTGCGGAGTCCTGGGAGGCGGACCGGATCGCCTACTGGCGGCGTCCTTCGGCGCAATGGCTCACCCCCGCCGCCAGACGGTCTCTCGCCGCGCACATCCAGGACACCGCGGACCACCTGGCCGAGGACGACGACCTCGACGCCGGCGACGCGGTCACCCAGGAGCTGGTGCGGCAGCAGACGCTGACCCTCCGCACCGGCCAGGCGGTCGGCGCCGAGTTCGGCATCGAGGTGCACGCCCCGTTCATGGACACCGAGGTGGTCCGGGCCTGCCTCGCGCTGCCCGCGCGCCGGCGCGCCGACCCGAGGACGCCCAAGCCGTTGCTCCGCGCGGCGCTGAGCGGGCTGGTACCCCCGGCGGTGCTGGCCCGCACGACCAAGGGTGACTACACGCGTGACGTGTACCTCGGTGTCCGCCGGGCGGCGCCGGTGTTGCGGCGGATGCTCACCGAATCCGTCGCTGCCGACCACGGGATCCTCGAGCCCGGGCCGGTCCGCGAAGTCCTCGAGGCCGCAATCCAGGGCATGCCCACCCCGTGGGGCGCACTCCACCAGGTGTTCGCGGTGGAGGCGTGGTTGCGGGAGCGCGAGGAGGGGGTCCGACCGTGATCAAAGCCAGGGTGCCCGCCAGTGTGCGGGCCGTGCCGGACGACGCGGGCCGCCTCGTGCTGCTCGATTCGGCGACCGGGCGCTGGTTCGTGCTCAACCGCAGCGGAGCCGCGTTCTACGAGGAGCTGCGGAGCGCGGCCGACGTCGACAAGGCGGTCGATGCCCTCCTCGCCCGCTACCCGGCGGTGCCGGCGGACCGGATCCGCCGGGACGCCGACGAGCTGGTGTCCGCGCTGGTGGCACGCGGGCTGGTCGAACTGCCCGACGCGGAAGGCCGTCATGCCGCCGGCGTGCTGATGGCCGTGCCGGCGGACGAGGTCCCCGCGGGCCGGCGCTGGCGGCTCACCGCCCCGTTCGCGTTCCTGCTGGCGTTGCTGCTCCTGCGCCTGCCCTTCCGGACCTCGGCCGCGGTCGTTGCCAGGCTCAAGCGGACCAAACCGGAAGCGAGCGCCGCGGACGCTCTCTCCGCGCTCAGCGCCGCCCGCCGGGCGAGCCGGTGGTACCCCGGCCGGGTCGCCTGCGTGGAGATTTCGCTCACCGCGGTGCTGACGGCCGCGTTCCTCGGCCTCCGGATCGACTGGTGCTTCGGGTTCGCCGTCGACCCGTATTCGTTCCACGCCTGGATCGAGGTGGACGGCGAACCGGTGACCCATCCGGCCGACGAACCCATTCCACCGACCTACCGGCGCGTTTTCCGGGCCTGACTCCTCAGAGCCGGCTGATGCGCTCCCGCACCTGGTCCACCCCGGGGTTGCCGAGCCGGGCGTAGATCTCCTCGGTGCGCTCGTAGTGGCCTTTCGCGACCCGCGGCTCACCGGCGTGTTCGAACAGCTCACCCAAAGCCCATTCGGCATCCGCCTGGCCCAGCGGCGAGTTCACGGCCTGCATCGCGGCCGCGGCCACGCGCAGCCGCTCCAGTGCCCGCTCCCTGGCCCCGATCTGTATTTCGGTGCGAGCCAGCGCGATCCGCGCTCTCGCCGCGTTGTACGGATCGGGTACTTCCAGGCCGTCCAGCACCGCGACGGCTTCGGCCAGCGGTGGTTCGGCCTCGGCGGGGCGGCCGGCGGTGAACAGCGCGCGTCCGATGCTCACCAAGGCGAGCCCGACGCTGCGTTGCTGCCGCAGTTCCCGGTAGCCCTCGAGCGCCTGTTCGAAATGGGTCAGGGCCGGCTCGATCCGGCCCTGGTCCAGATAGGCGAAACCGAACCGTTCCATCGAGCCCGCGATCCGGTGCCGGTCACCGAGCTCCCGCCAGATCTCCGCGGCCGTCGCCATGTGGGCCAGCGCCTCGTCGTTGCGCCCCAATGCGTGGAAGAGCAGGCCCAGCCGGTCGTTCGCGCCGGCCTCCGCCTCGCGGTCGGCGTCCTCCACCGTCGCCTGGACGGCGAGCAGGTCGAACTGCAGCCAGTCGTAGTAGTGCGTGCGGTACAGGAACAGGCCCCACATCGCGTCGGCCAGCTGCCACGCGGTGGTGTTCCAGCCGTTGTCCGCCGCCGAGCGGGCGGCCGCCAGCAGGTTCACCCGTTCGCGGTCGAGCCATTCCAGAGCGTCCGCATGGCCGGCGAACGTCACGGTTTCGACGGGAACGTCCGCGAAATCGCGGCGCACGTCGGTGCGGTGCGGGGTCACGACGGCACCTGCGTCGGTGGCCGTGCGCAGGTACCAGTCGAGCATCCGGCGCAGGGCCAGCTCTCGTTGTTCCGCCGGCTCGTGCGCCAGCGCCTGCTGCCGGGCGTGCAGCCGGATCAGGTCGTGGAGCCGGTACCGGTCGGCGGCGGGGTCCGCCAGCAGGTTCGCCGTCACGATCTCGTCCACCAGCCGTTCCGCCTCGGCCGTCGGCACGGCGACCGCGGCGGCGGCGAGACCGATTTCGAAGTCGGGGCCGGGATGGAGGCCGAGCAGCCGGTACAGCCGCGCGGCGGGAGGGGACAGCGTTTCGGACGACATATCGAACACCACCTGTACGGACAGATCACCGGCAAGAGACAAGCCGGCCAGCCGACGCCCTTCGTCGACCAGCTCGGCGACCACCTTTTCCACCGACCACCGAGGATGGGACACCAGCCGGGCGCCCGCCACGCACAACGCCAGCGGGAGCCCGGCGCACAGCGACGCCAGCTGCTGCGCACACGGCCGCTCACGTTCGATCCGGCCGTCGCCGACCAGCCGCGCGAGCAGCTCCACCCCGTCTTCTTCGGGGAGCGGGGCGATCTCGATCAGCCGTCCCCCGTTCGCGACCAGCCCGCTCAGCCTCGACCGGCTGGTGACGACGGTCGTGCTCACCGCCGACGACGGCAGCAGGGCGCGGACCTGGTCGGCGGACTCGACGTCGTCGAGCACCAGCAGCAGCCGCCGGCCCGCGGTGAGGGACCGGAACAGCGCGGACTGCTCGGCGAGGCCGACCGGCACGCGGGGGGCGGCGACGCCCAGCCCGCGCAGGAAGTGCCCCAGCACCTGCTCGACCGTCACCGAGCCGGCCGGGCCGCCGAGGTGGGCGTACAGCTGGCCGTCGGGGTAGTGGTCGACGACCTGGTGGCACCACTGCATCGCGACGGTGCTCTTCCCGACGCCGGGAGGGCCGCTCAGCACCAGGAGGCGGCTTTCGACGCTGAGTTTGTCGAGCAGCCGGTGCTCCATGGCGCGCCCGACGAACGCGGGCAGATCCGGCAGCAACTGCTGCGGCGGCGTCTCACCGCCGTGCGCTTCGAACGACGGCGGCACCCGGGAGCCGGGCACGTGGATCCACCCGTGCAGCCGGGTCTTCTTCACCTGAACGGTGACCGGGTGGTAGGTCGACGGCTCGATGCCGCGGAATCCGTGCCGCACGATCGTTTCGTAGACGTGGTCGGACACCCCGACCGCCAACGGGGTGCCGGCGTGGGCGAGCGTGGTCCTGAGTTCGGCCGCGTCCAGCAGGCGGCAGACCACCACCAGCTCGTGCCCGGTCATCCCCTGCTCGTCACGGGTGATCTCGCCGGCGTGCACGGCGACCCGCACCCTGATCCGCTCGGGGGGCGGTGCCCGGAGGTTGTGGTCGATCAGGCCGGCGAGCAGCCTGGGCAGCAACGGGTCGAGCAGCAGCACGGTGGACACCTCGGGCGGCACGATGATCAGGGCGCCGTCGCCGCAGTCCTGGTACGTGCAGGAGTCCCAGTCGATTTCGGCGGTGGTGAAGGACTCACGAACCAGGCGGTACACGGCAGCGCGCACGGCCAGCCGGGCGCGGTCGTTGCGGTACCGCGCGCTGAAGTCTTCGATGTCGAACGTGAAGAGCGAGTGGTGAACGGGATCCCGGGCCATCGCGACCCCTCCCAGATCCGCTCAACCCTTTTTCGGTATACCACCCCGGCCGCCCGAACCACAATCACCGTCGCGGAACCTCACCAAGTCGAGACAGCGCAAAGATCTCCGGCCGGTCCGCCGGAGACCGCCGCGGTGGCGGCCTCCGGTCAGTCCATTCAGGACCGCAACCAGACCGCCGTGTCCGTCGGCAGCTCGGTCGAAACCGGGCCGCTGGCCAGCAGGATCTCGCCGGCCGGGAGCGGCACCGGCGCCGCCGAGAAGTTCAGCGCGAACGTGAACTCCGGCCCCAGCCGGAACGCCAGCACGTCCTCGCCGAGCGACAGCCACTCGAGCGAGCCCGGGGGCAGGTCCCGCCGCAGCCGCAATCCCGAGCGGTACAGCGACAGCATCGACGCCGGGTCCGCCGCCTCCGCCTCGGCCGTGTACGCGCTCCAGGAAGCAGGCTGCGGCAGCCAAGCGCCGCCGCTGCCGAACCCGAAGGGTGGCGCGGACCCGGACCACGGAATCGGGACCCGGCAGCCGTCGCGCCCGGGGTCCGCGCCGCGGGTGCGGGCGAAGACCGGGTCCTGGCGGAGCTCGTCGGGGATGTCCAGGACCTCCCAGAGACCCAGCTCCTCGCCCTGGTAGACGTACAGCCCGCCGGGCAGCGCCAGCGTCAGCAGCGCCGCCGCCCGGGCGCGGCGGGTGCCCAGTTCGCGGTCGACCGGCAGTTCGTGCAGCCGGTTCGCGAAGCTGAACCCGGTGTCGCCCTGCCGGCCGTAGCGGGTGACGTGCCGGGTGACGTCGTGGTTCGACAGCACCCACGCCGCCGGTGCGCCGACCTCGTCGTGCGCCTTCAGCGTGCGGGAGACGACGTCGCGGAACCGCGTGGCGTCCCACGGGCAGACCAGGAAGTCGAAGTTGAACGCCGAGTGCAGCTCGTCGCGGCGCAGGTACCGCGCGGCCCGCGACATGTCCGGCAGCCACATCTCGCCGACCAGCACGCGCTCGCCGCCGTAGCTGTCGGCGATCTTGCGCCACGACCGGTAGATCTCGTGCAGCCCTTCCTGGTCGGAGAACGGCGTCTCGTCGCCGTCGTCGACGTCGGGCAGGTGCGGGTCCTTGACCAGGCCGTCGGCGACGTCGATGCGGAAGCCGTCCACGCCGCGGTCGAACCAGAAGCGCAGCACGTCCTCGAACTCCGTGCGGATCTCCGGGTTGTCCCAGTTGAAATCCGGCTGGCGCGAGCTGTAGAGGTGCAGGTACCACTCGCCGTCCGGGACCCGCGTCCACGCGGACCCGCCGAAGCGCGACTTCCAGTTGTTCGGCGGCTCGCTGCCGTCCGGGCCGCGGCCGGGCCGGAACCAGAACCGCTGCCGCTCCGGCGAACCCGGGCCCGCTTCGAGCGCGGCCTGGAACCAGCGGTGCTCGTCGGAGCAGTGGTTGGGCACGATGTCGATGATCACCCGGATCCCCCGGGTGTGGGCCTCGGCGATCAGGTCCTCCGCCTCGGCGAGGGTGCCGAACAGCGGCTCGATGTCGCGGAAGTCGGCGACGTCGTAGCCGCCGTCGTCCATCGGCGACGGGTACCACGGTGTGAACCAGATCGCGTCGATGCCGAGGTCGGCCAGGTGGTCCAGCCGGGCGCGGACGCCGGCGAGGTCGCCGACGCCGTCGCCGTTGCCGTCCGCGAAGCTGCGGATGTAGACCTGGTAGATCGCCGCGCTCCGCCACCAGCCGGTCTTGTCGGTCACGAAAGTGCCCCTCCTGTTTGTTGGGAAGGCCTCAGCCCTTGAGACTGCCGGCGGTCAGCCCGGCGAGGATCTGCCGCTGGAAGGCCAGGAACAGCGCCACCATCGGCAGGCTGGCCAGCACCATCCCGGCGACGAGCACGTTGAGCGGCATGTCGATCGCCACCCGCTGCAGCATCACCGAGAGCGTCTGCTTCCCGGTGTCCGGGAACACCAGCAGCGGCCAGATGAAGTCCTTCCACGCGGTGACCACCGCGAGGATCGACACGACGGCCAGGATCGGCCGCGAAATCGGCAGGATGATCCGCCAGAGCGTGCGCACCGGCCCGGCCCCGTCGAGGCGAGCCGCTTCGATCAGCTCGTCCGGGATCTGGTCGAAGAACCGTTTGAGCAGGTAGATGTTGAACGCGTTCGCCGCCGCGGGCAGCCAGACCGCGGCCGGTGAGTTGATCAGGTTGAGGTGCAGCAGCGGCAGGTCCGTCACCGTCACGTAGGTGGGGACGAGCAACGCGGTGGCGGGCAGCATCAGCGTGGCCAACATGAGCCCGAGCACGACGTTGCCGAACTTCGGCCGCAGCTTCGACAGCGCGAACGCGGCCGGGACGTCGATGGCCAGCTGCGCCAGCCACGCGCCGCCGGCGACGACGAGCGTGTTGAGGAAGTACTTGCCCAGGCTGAGCTGGTCCCAGGCGTCGGCGAACGTTTCCGGGTGCCACTCGTGCGGGACGAGCGTCGCCGGCGTCTGCGCCAGCTCCTGCGGCGACTTCATCGCGCCCGTGACGACCCAGTAGAGCGGGAACATGAACGCCAGCAAGAACACCGCGAGCGTGCCCGCGAACACGACGCCGTAAACGACTTTGCCGCGCGGGCTGCGCAGCGCGCCGGGGGAGACGAGGGTCCTCATGACTGGTCCGCCTTCCGCGTCAGCCGGACGTACCACGCCGAAAACACGCCGAGCGCCACGAACAGCAGCAGGCTCATCGCGCTCGCCGACCCGAAGTCGTTGTAGACGAAGGCGTAGCGGTAGAGCAGCAGGAGCACGGTCACCGTCGAGTCGTCCGGGCCGCCGCCGGTCATCACGTACGGCTCGGTGAACACCTGCATGGTCGCGACGATCTGCAGCAGGAGCAGCACCAGCAGGACGAACCGCGTCTGCGGGAACGTCACGTGCCGCAGCCGTTTCCACAACCCGGCGCCGTCGAGCTCCGCGGCTTCGTAGAGCTCGCCGGGGATCGTGCCGAGCGCGGCCAGGTAGATCAGCGTGGTGCTGCCCATGTTGGCCCACGTCGAGACGAACACCAGCGACAGCATCGCGGTGGTGGAGGAATCGAGCCACTGCCCGCCGGGCAGGCCGGCCGCGCCGAGCGCGGAGTTGAACAGGCCGGGACCGGGGTCGTAGAACCACTTCCACATCAGCGCCGTCACCACCGGCGGCAGCATCACCGGCAGGTAGACGGCGAGCCGGAAGAACGCCTTCGCGTGGCGGAGCTCGTTCAGCAGCACGGCCGTCAAGAACGGGACGGCGAAGCCGAACACCAGCGCCAGCCCGGTGAACAGCAGCGTGTTGCGCCAGGCGACGCCGAACAGCGGGTCTTCGAACAGCCGCGTGAAGTTGCCGAAGCCGACCCACGTCGGCGCGTTGACGAAGTCGACCTGCTGGAAGCTCAGCAGGACACCGCGCACGATCGGGTACCAGGAGAACAACGCGAACACCACGAGGGCGGCGCAGAGCAGGCCGTACGCGGTGAGGTTCTCCTTGAGCTTGCGCTTGAGCCGGGTGCGCCGGCGTTCTTCTGGCGAGACGGCCGGGCGCCCGGCCCGCGACGGTTTCGCCGCGGGCCAGGCGAGCAGGCTACTTGACCTGGGCGAGGACACTGTTGACCTTCGACGCGGCCGAGGACAGCTGCTGGTCGAGGTTCGCGTTCTGGTCCGTCAGTACCGCCTGCATGACGCTGTCGAGCGCGGCGTAGATCTGCTGCGCGTCCGGCGGCTCGATGCTGCCCTTGATCTTGCTCGTAGTGTCTACATAGGACTGGAAGTTCTTCGCGGGGACGTTGGCGTACTTGGCCTTCAGCGTCAGCTGCTGCTCGCGGACCGCGCCGGTCCAGATGTCGGGGGTCGGCTCGGCGGGCAGGCCGACCGGCTGCTTGCCGTCGGCGTACTGCCGGATGTGCTTTTCAAAGCGGTCCGGGTTGAGGTACTTCCACTGGATCCACTCGAGGCCGGCCTTGATCTTCTCCGGCGACGCCTTCGGGTTGAGCATGTAACCCTCGCCGCCGAGCAGGGTGCCCTGGCCGCCGGGCATGCCCGCGATGCCGTAGTCCTCGTACTTGCCGTTGAACTGCTTGACCAGCACCGGGACGTTGTCCGGGGCGGCCATGTACATGCCGAGCTGGCCGGCGCCCATCATCCGCTGGACGTCCTGGGCTTCGAGCAGCTGCTTGGCGCCCATGGAGTTGTCGGTCCACCGCATGTCGTGCAGGTACTGCAGGGCTTGCTTGCCCTTCTCGTTGGCGAAGTCGGCGACCCACTTGTCGCCGTCCTTGCGGGCGATGTCGCCGCCCATCGAGTACAGCCAGCCGGTCATGTGCCAGCCGCCCTGGTTGTTCTTGCTGTAGTCGGCGTACCCGACGACACCGTTGCCGAGCGCGGAGATCTTCTTCGCGGCTTCGCGGACTTCGTCCCAGGTCTGCGGCGGCTTGTCCGGGTCGAGCCCGGCCTTCTGGAACAGCGGGCGGCTGTAGAGCAGGCCCATCGTGTAGTTCATCGTGGGCAGGCCGTACAGCTTGCCGCCGGCGTCCCGGAAGTTGTCCAGCAGTTCCGGCTTGAGGTCGTTGACGTGCGGGACGCTCTTCGCGGCTTCGGTGATGTCGGCGGCTTGGTGGCGGGCGATGATCTGCGCCGGATCGGTGAAGTAGACGTAGTAGACGTCTTCGAGCTGCCCGCCGGCGAGCTTCGCGGAGAACGTCTTCGGGTCCATGAACCCCTCGTGGGGCTCGATCTGGATGTTCGGGTGAGAAGCCTCGAACTCCTTGACGTCGGCGTCGAAGACGCTGCGCTCGAACGGCTGGCTGGTCGGCGGCTGACCGGTGACGGTGATCTTGACCTTGCCGCCGGCCGGCGTGCTTTCGCCGTCCCCGCAGGAGGTCAGACTCAGGGCGAGCCCGCCTGCGGCCAGCAGGCACAACGTTCGGCGGGAGACGGTCCGGGACCAGGTACTGCTCATCTCAAGCCTCTTCTCGGGTCGCGACGGCTGTCACGTGATTGCGGTCACTCTAAAGTGGGAGACGCGATGGCCGCAATAACCCGACGAGATTTTGCAACTTACGAACAGGACTCGAGCGCGTCCGGGCGCGCAAAAGAGCGCGACGGCCGGCAAGCCGTCGCGCTCTCGCGGGACTCGGGTCAGGCGGTGCGGCGGGCCGTGGACCCGCGGACCACCAGTTCCGGGGCGAACAGCAGCTCTTCGGCCGCCACCTCGCCGCCGTTGATGCGCTTGACCAGCAGTTCCACCACCGCCCGGCCCATCGCCTCGATCGGCTGGCGGGTGGTCGTCAGGGGCGGGTCGGTGCAGTTCATCAGGGCCGAGTCGTCGTAGCCGACCACCGAAACGTCGTCGGGCACCGACAGGCCCTGCCGACGGGCCGCGCGGATCGCGCCGAGGGCCAGCAGGTCGCTCGCGCAGAGCACCGCCGTGGCGCCGCGCGGGTACAGGCGCGCTGCCGCCGCGTGGCCACCCTCGATCGAAAACATCCCGTGCTCGATCAGCTCGTCCAGCACCGGCAGCCCGAGCTTTGCCGCGTAGGAGCGGAACGCCTCCAGCTTCCGCTGCGACGGAACGTGGTCGGACGGGCCGAGGACGAGGCCGATCTTCTCGTGCCCGAGCGAGCTCAGGTGCCCGACGACCTGCTCGACGGCCACCGCGTCGTCGCACGAGACCTGGGGCAGGCCGAGGTGGTCGACCGCCGCGTTGATCAGCACCGTCGGCAGCCGTCGCTCGACGAGGTGGTGGTAGTGGGAGTGGACCGCGTCCGCCTGCGCGTACAGGCCGCCGGCGAACACCACGCCCGACACCTGCTGCTGCAGGAGCAGCTCGACGTACTCCGCCTCGGACACCCCGCCCGCCGTCCGCGTGCAGAGCACCGGCGTGAACCCCTGCTGGGCGAGGGCGTTGCCCATGATCTCGGCCAGCGCGGGGAAGATCGGGTTCTGCAGCTCCGGCAGCACCAGCCCGACCAGCCGGGCCCGTTCGCCGCGCAGCTGGGTGGGCCGTTCGTAGCCCATCACGTCCAGGGCGGTGAGCACGGCGGCGCGGGTGCTCGCGGACACCCCGGACCGGCCGTTGAGCACCCGGCTGACCGTGGCTTCGCTGACCCCGACCTGGCGGGCGACTTCGGCAAGACGACGCGTCATGGCTGAAACTTTACAGCAACCGAGCGCAAAAGCACGACGTGCGGAACCAGTGCGGAACCAGTACGGACCTGGTGATCAACGGTCATCGCGCACGCACATCCCGTTCCTAGCTTGGCCCCCGTGACCGCCACCCTCGACCGCACCACCGTCACCACCCGCGGCCTCAACACGCTCTTCGCGCTCGCCCTGCTCCTCGCCGCCTACCGCGGGTTCCGCCTGCCGGGTGACTGGGCCGTGACGCTCGAAGCCGTCTCGCTGAGCGACGGCTTCCACCGCCGGTTCCTCGTCGGCACCCTGCTCCACCCGCTCGCCCTCGCGACCGGGTACGCGTACTGGGTGTTCGCGGCCGCCGCGCTGGCCGTCCTCGCCGCGGTGCTCGGGGTGCTGGCCGTCGCGTTCGCCCGCGCCCGGCACCCGGGCCGGAAGCTCCTGGTCGCCGGCTGGCTGCTGCTGCCCTCCGGTGGCTTCCTCTTCCACGAGGTGGGCTACTTCGACCAGGTCCTGTACCTGCTGCTGTTCGCCGCGCTGGGGCAGCTGCCGCGCCGGCCCGCGGTGGCCTCCGGGCTGATGACGGCCGCGGTGCTCACCCACGAGATCGCGGCCCTCACCGTCCTCCCCGTCTTCGCGGTCGTGCTGCTGCGGCGGTCCTCGGTGCGGATCACGGCGATGCTGCTCGTGCCGCCGGTCGTGGCGGAGCTCGCCGTGCTCGCGCTCCCGGCGTCGAGCGCGGGCGCGATCGCGCGGCTCGAGACCGCGATGGCCACCGCGGATTTCACCCCGCGAGCCGACGCACTGGCGTTGTTCGAACGCACCCAGAGCGAAAGCTGGCAGCTGTATTCGATCACCGAAGTCCTGCTGCTCGTGGCCCCGATCCTCGTGGTCGTGGTGGCCGGCTTCCTGGTGCAGCGGCGGGACGTGCTCGCCGCCGCGGCCGTCGCGGCTCCGGCGTTGCTCGCCTTCGCGGGCTGGGACTGGGCGCGCTGGGGGTTCCTGCTGGTCACCAACTTCGCCGTGCTGCTGTGGCTGGGGCCGCCGCGGGACCTGCGCCCGCTGCCGCTGATCGGGGCCGCGGTGCTGCTCGCCCACCTGCCGCTGCCGTACTTCGACGGGCAGCACCCGCGCGAGCTGTCCTGGCGGGCGGTCGGCGCCTTCGCCGGTCAGGCGTTCTCGACGCCCCGGGGCAACCGCACGGTGAACACGGCACCGCCGTCGTTGTGCACCGCGAGCGATCCGCCGTGCGCCAGCACGTTCTCCCGGGCGATCGCCAGGCCGAGCCCGCTGCCCTCGGTCGCCTGGCGCGCGTGGTCGCCGCGGGTGAACCGGTCGAACAGGACCGGCAGCAGGTCCTCCGGGACGCCGGGGCCGGCGTCGGCGACCCGCACGACGACGTCGTCGCCGGTCCCGTCGAGGGTGACCGTCACCGGCATGGCCCCGTGCGGGGCGGCGTTGCTCAGCAGGTTCGCCACCACGGTGTGCACCCGCCGTGGGTCGGCGACGACCGTGACGTCCCCGCTCGCCGTCACGGCGGCCTCGACGCCGGTGACCTCGGCGGCGTCGGCCACCAGGTCGGCGAGGTCGACGGGCGCCACCCTCAGGTCGGCCTTGCCGGCGTCGAACCGGGCGATTTCGAGGAGGTCCTCCACGAGCTTGGCCAGCCGGCGGGCCTGGGTGCCGAGGATGGCGGCGGCGCGGGTGCGGGTGGCGGGCTCGGCGTGGTCGAGGGTGTCGACGGTGGCGATCATCGAGGCGAGCGGGGTCCGCAGGTCGTGGGCGACATCGGCGACGAACCGCCGTTGCTGGCGGTCTTTGGCGTGCAGCTCCTCGATGGACTCGCCGAGCCGCGCGGCCATCGTGTTGAAGGAGACGGCCAGGGCGGCGACCTCATCCCGGCCCTTGACCGGGACACGTGTTTCGAGCGCGCCCGCGCCGAGTGCGTCGGCGGCCGTGGACAGCGCCTTGATCGGACGGCGGATCCGGCGGCCGATCAGGAGCGCGACACCGGCGCCGAGCACACTCACCCCGAGCGCGATGCGGACGAGCTTCCAGCGCAACGCGGTCAGGTCGTCGTCGAACCGGCTGAAGTCGACGAACTGGACGAGGTGGTAGCCCGGCTCCGACAGGTTCGCGCTGACCACGAGCACCTTCCGGCCGGTCTGCGGCACTCTCGCGTAGGCGCTTCCGAGCTGCTCGGGCAGCCGCTGGATGAACAGCTCGTCCCGCACGGTCCGCAGCACCGTGAGCTTGTCCGGCACCGGGATGAGCGAGATGTACCCGGTGGCGGCCCGGACGACTTCGACCGTCCCGCCGGGGCGCTCGGTCACCAGCGCCCAGTCCGGGATGGGGCCGAGGCGGTTGGGGATGTCGTCGAGCCACCCTGCGGTGCCCACCTTCGAAAACTCCTGGAGGATCCGGCGGTCGGCTGCCACGTTGCGCACGGCCGACCAGGCGAAGCGGCCCTGTGCCTCGTCCGCCTGCACCTGGTAGGCGGAGTACGCCATCACCGCCGTCGCCGCCGTGGTCACCCCGACGATCGCCGCCACGATCCGCGTCCGCAGGCTGACGGCCGGAAGCCTCACTTCGTCACCAGGCGGTAGCCCAGGCCGCGGACCGTCCGCAGCAGCACCGGGTTCGCCGGGTCGTCCTCGACCTTCGCCCGCAGCCGCGCGACCGCCGCGTCGACGATCCGCGAGTCGCCGACGTAGCCGTAGTCCCAGACGCGCTTGAGCAGCACCTGGCGGCTCAGCACCTGGTTCGGGTGCTCGGCGAACTCGACGAGCAGCCGGATCTCCGTCGCGGTCAGCGCGAGTTCCTCGCCGGCGCGGGTGACGCTCATCGCGGCGGCGTCGATCGCCAGCTCGCCCACCCGCAGCACGCCGGCTTCCGGCACGGCCGGCTGCGCGCGGCGGCCGATCGCCTTGATCCGCGCGTCGAGCACGCGCGGCTCGGCCGGCTTGACCACGTAGTCGTCGGCGCCGCACTCGAGCCCGGCGACGACGTCGATCGGGTCGCCGCGCGCGGTCAGCAGCACGATCGGCAGCCGGCTGCGGGCGCGGATGCGGCGGCAGACCTCGAAGCCGTCGATGCCGGGCAGCATGACGTCGAGGAGGACGAACTCGGCGTCGCCCAGCGCGGTCAGCGCGTGCTCGCCGGTGGGGGCGTGGACGACGTCGTGGCCCAGTGCGCGCAACGCCAGCGAAAGCGCTTCGGCCAGCGGTTCGTCGTCCTCGACGAGCAGCAGACGCGGCACTTCGTCCTCCCCGGGATGATTTCCCGGGCGAGCGTAATGCAGGGCACGGCGGCCCGGCGGTTCCCGTGCGGAACCGTCGAGCCGCCGTGCGGTTTCGTCACACTAGGCCGCGGCCACCTCGAATTCGGACGCCTGGCCGGCGGGCCAGCCGGTGTTGCCGGTGAACGTCAGCCGCACGAATCGCTGGGACGTCGCCGCGAAGGACGCCGACGCCGTGTTGCCGGACGCCGGGTCGAACGTGTAGCCGCGCGAGCCGACCAGCGTCGTGTACGAACCGCCGTCGGTGCTGCCGGAGATCGTCACCGTCTGGGTGCGCGCACCCCAGGCCGAGGACGGCGGCAGTTTCAGCGTCACCTTGTTGATCGACGCCGCCGCGCCCAGGTCCACCGTCAGCGTCTGCGGGAAGGCGTTGTTCGCGCTCTCCCAGTACGAGTTCGCGTCGCCGTCGTTCGCGTTCGACGGCGGGAAGCCGCCCTGCGAACCCGACGCGGTGATCGCCTTGCCCCGGGCGAGGTTGGTGCCGGGCTGCGGTGGCTGCGGCGGGCCCGAGTTCGGCGCGGGCCAGGTCGAGCAGTCGCCCCAGGTGCCGGTCCAGCCGTTGTTGCCGGAGCCGGTGAACGTCATCCGCGGGATGGACGTCGGGTAGGGGCAGTTGTACGTCCCGGTGACGCCGACGCCGGACGCGGTCAGGTTGCTGATCGACACCGTCCCCTGCGTCTGCGACTGCGCCACGAACGTGCCGACGCCCTGCACCGAAACGCCGTCGATGGTGATGCCCTGGATCGGCTTGCCCGCGCCGTTGCCGTCGATGAACTGGATGGCCTCGTACGGGCTCTGGATCGCGGTGAACCCGGTGACACGGATGGTCACGCCGGTGATGGCCTGGTCGCGCGCGTCGAACCACAGCGCGCCGACGCCGAACTGCCAGTTCGGGTCGAGTGCCCCGGCCCGCAGCGCGGTGTTGTTCGAGAGCGTCACCGTGCCGGCCAGCGGCACTGAATTGAACCGGTTCGCCACCAGGTAGCCGCCGCCGAGGGCGTTGGTGTCCTGGACGAGGTTGCCGCTCACCGTGTTGTTCGCCCCGCCGTACAGCGCGATGCCGTTGGCCAGGTTCGGCTGCACGACGGTGTTGTTCGCGATGGTGTTGCCGGAGTCCGCCTGGCCGTTGGACCACAGCGCGAGCCCGTCGTCGCCGTTGTTGCGCAGGTAGTTGTTGCGCAGCGTCGAGTTCGTGACGGCGCCGTCGAAGTTCACGCCGTCGGCCTGGGTGTCGAGGATGCGGTTGTTCTCGATGGTGAGGTTCGAGGACGCGCCGTTCATCAGCCACAGCCCGCACTTGGTGTCCTGGATCCAGAGGCCCGACACGACCGAGCCGGTGCCGAGGACGCCGTGGAACGCGTTGTCCGGGCTGCCGTCGTTGCGCTCGGTCACGTCACCGAAGACGGCGAAGTCGTACAGCTTGATGTTCCCGGACGCGCTGCCGTTGTTGAAGATGTTGTTGCCGTGCAGCACGGTGTACCACGGGCCCGCACCGCGGACGGTCGTCTGGTCGATCTGCAGCGCCGACCCGATTTCGAACCGCCCTTGCGGCACCCACAGTTCCCGGCCTTGCGCACGGGCCGCGGCCAGGCCGCTGCGGAACGCCTGCGA
Organism: Amycolatopsis mediterranei; assembly: GCF_026017845.1. Taxonomy (NCBI): domain Bacteria; kingdom Bacillati; phylum Actinomycetota; class Actinomycetes; order Pseudonocardiales; family Pseudonocardiaceae; genus Amycolatopsis; species Amycolatopsis mediterranei. Next base: position 7,924,539 of record NZ_CP100416.1, on the reverse strand, counting down.
GTCGTCCGAGGAGTCGTTCGCGGTGGCGCCGTAGTCGGTCACCGAAAGGGAGTTGGCCGGTTGCGAACCCGCGCCACCGACCTGCTCGAAGTCGGCGAGGTCGATGGTCGCCTGGCCGACGTCACCGGAGTCCGCGGCCACGCGGACCTTCGCGCCAGCCGAAGCGTTCTGGCCGAACAACAGCCGGACGTCGTCGAAGAAGTGGTGCGTCTTGGCGCCGGGAATCCAGCCGGTGTCCACATAGGAATAGCGAGACGTCACCGAAAGCCCGGTACCGAGCTTGGTCCCGTTGACGTACACCGAAAGCCGACCGGCCGAGCCGTCCGGCAGGTTGTAGTGGACGTTGATCGAGTTCGCCGCCGCGGGCAGCGTGAACTCGACGTACTGGCCGGTCGTGATGCGCACGGCCTGCCGTCCGGATGCTTCCGAGGCGATCGAAGCCTGCGTGTAGTCGGGGCCGACGGCCGAGCCGTTCGTCGCCGAGCACTCGGCTTCGACCGTCCGGAAGGGCACGCTCGCGCCGCCGGACGCCGTCGTTGGGCAGGTCGCGGCCGCGGCGGGCGCGCCGCCGGCCAGCACGGTCAGACCGGACGCGGCGAGCGCGACGGCGAGTAGAGCCGGGATGCGGGACATCGTCATCACCTTTCTGGTCAGGAGGAATAGGCTTCGAGCTCGGACAGCTGACCAGCGGGCCAGCCGGTGTTGCCGGTGAAGGTCAGCCGCAGGGTGCGCACCGACGCCGCCGGGAAGGTCACCGTCGCCGCGTTCCCGCCAGCCGGATCGAACGTGTACGTCGCCGCCGCCTTGACGCCGTCGACCGACAGCGTCTGCGTGCGCGAGCCCCACGAAGGCGGCAGCTTGAGGACGAGCCGCGACACGCTGACCGTGCTGCCGAAGTCGACGGTCAGCGACTGCGGGAACGCGTTGTTCGTGCTCTCCCAGTAGGAGTTCGCGTCGCCGTCGACCGCGTTGCCCGGCGGGAAGCCACCCTGCGAACCCGACGCGCTGACGCTCTTGTGCAGCGCGAGGTTCCCCGACGGCTGGGTCGGCGTGGTGGTGGGCGGAGTCGTCGTGCCGCCGTTGTCGGCGCCGTAGACGGGGGTCGGCCACGAGCCGCAGTACGTCGTGCTCCAGCCCGAGTTGCCGCCCTGGTCGGCCAGGCCGCTCATCGCGTCCGGTCCCATGCAGTTGTAGACACCCGCGCGGCCGACGCCGGTCGCGACGACGTTCTTCACCGAGCCGGTCGGCTTGGCCTGGATCTGCCAGGCGAACGTACCGGCGCCGGAGATCCGGACGTTGGTGAAGTGCACGTCCGTGGTGGCGCTGTCGATGAACTGGATCGCCTCGTAGCTGTTGTCCAGCAGGTCGTTGTCGGTGACGTCGATCCGGCCGGTGAGGGCCGAGTCGCGGCCGTCGAACCACAGGGCACCGACGCCGAACTGCCAGTTCGAGTCGAGCACGCCGGTGCGGATCGCGGTGTTGCGCGCGACGGTCGTGGTGCCCGACAGCGGCACCGCGCTGAACCGGTTCGCGATGTGCAGGCCGCCGCCCTGGTCCTGGTTGTCGGCGACGACGTTGTCGGACACGGTGTTGTCGTGCCCGCCGTAGACCGCGATGTTGTTGGCGAGGATCGGCAGCAGCACGGTGTTGAAGGAGAACGTGTTGTGGTGGTCGGCAGCGTGCTCGGACCACATCGCCAGGCCGTCGTCGCCGGTGTTGCGCAGGAAGTTGTTCGTCACGGTGACGTTGCTGATGCCCTGGTGCAGGTTCAGCCCGTCGGCGGTCTGGTCGAGGATCCGGTTGCCGGCCACGGTGAGCCCGTCGAACGGCCCGTCGAGCCACAGCCCGACCTTCGTGTGCTGCAGCCACAGGTTCTGCACGACCGAGCCACCGCCCAAGGCGCCGCCGATCGCGTTCGACTGGTCGCAGTCGACCCGGGCGTCGACCTGGCCGATGATCGCGAAGTCGTAGAGCTTCACCGCGCTGCTGACCCCGGGCACGGCGGGATTTCCGGGGTACGTCGGCGTTCCGCAGCTCTCCGGTTCGCCCTTGCCGAAGATCCCGGCGCGCGGCCCGGTCAGCACCGAGTACCAGGGCCCGGCACCGCGGATGGTCACCTGGTCGACCGTGATGTGGTGCCCGAGGGTGAAGGTGCCGGCGGGAATCCAGACCTCGTTGCCCTGACTGCGGGCCGCGGCGACGGCGGAGTCGAACGCGCCGGCGTCGTCGCTCGTGTCGCCCGCGGTGGCGCCGTAATCGGTGACGGACACCGAGTTCGCCGGCCGGGTCGCGGCCGCGCCGACCTGCTCGAAGTCGGCGAGGTCGATGGTGACCGGCGTGACGTCGCCCGCGTCGGCCTGCAGCTTGATCTTCGTCCCGGCCGGGTACGACGTGCCGAGCAGCGCGCGGGTCTCGTCGTAGAAGTGGTGCGCGTGCCCGTCACCAGGGTTGTTGGTGAACGGGTACGAGCCGTAGTACCAGGCCCACTTCGACGTCAGCGGGATGTCCCGGTTGTGGGCACCGCCGACGTAGAGCGAGATCGTCCCGCTCGCGGAGTCCGGGACGCTGTAGCGGAAGTCGATCGAGTTCGCCGGTGCGGTGAGCGTGAACTCGACGTACTGGCCCGGGCCGGACAGCGTCACCGCCTTCCGGCCGGAGGCTTCGCCGGCGAGCGTGCCCGCCGCCCGGTTCGGGCCGATGACCTGACCGTTCGTGGCGGCGGTTTCCGCTTCCTGTTCCAGGAAGGGCACGGTCGCGCCGCGGCCGGCGGCGAGAGCGGCGCTTCCCGCGGGGACGGCGGCGATGGTGAGCCCGGCCGCGGCGATCACCGCCGCGGCAAGGGCGCCGAACCGGAATTCGGGCGCGTTGAACACAGAGCTGGGAGTCATGGGCGGCACTGGCCTTTCCGCAGCAGGGGGGGACCTCTGTGACCGGGATCATACGAATCCCGGACAAGAAATCGCAATAGTTGAACGAACTTACGCAAGTTTGCGACAGGAATTGACGGCTGCGCCGGATGTCCGACGCTCGCTTACACCCCGCGGAGCAACGACCGGGCAGCCGCGTTCCGCTGCTAGTTTTTGGAGATGAGCCAGCGACGTGCGGACGGGAGCGCCGGGGACGCCGACTACGGCGCCATCGGCGGGGTCTACACCGACTACCGCAAGCCGGATCCCCGGATCGGCCAGTACATCGTCGACGCGCTGGGTGATGCGCGGACCGTGCTGAACGTCGGTGCGGGCGCCGGCGCGTACGAACCGGAAGACCGGGAAGTGACCGCGGTCGAGCCGTCGGCCTCGATGCGTGCGCAGCGTCCGGCGGGCCTGCCGCCGGCGGTCGACGCCGTCGCCGAGAAGCTGCCGTTCCCGGACCGGGCGTTCGAGGGCGCGATGAGCACGTTCAGCGTGCACCAGTGGAGCGACCGGTGGGCCGGCCTGAAGGAGATGCGCCGTGTCACGCGCGGCCCGGTCGCCGTCCTGACCTGCGACCCGGACCTGCTGCGCCGCTTCTGGCTGCTCGACTACGCCCCCGAAGTGATCGAGACCGAGGCCCGGCGCTACCCGTCGGTCGACGACATCGCCGACGGTCTCGGCGGCCACACGTCGGTGGTCGGCGTGCCGATCCCGATCGACTGCACCGACGGCTTCAACGAGGCCTACTACGCCCGTCCCGAACGCCTCCTCGACCCGGGCGCGCGGCTCTCGTGCTCGGCGTGGAGCTTCGTCGACGACCGCGTGCACCACCGCTTCGCCGCGGAACTGCAGCACGACCTCGACGACGGCACGTGGGAACGCCGCTACGGCAAGCTCCGCGAGCAGCCGACGTTCGAGGGCTCGCTCGTCCTCGTCGTCTCGGACCCCACGGCGTGACCCCGCCGCCGTTCGACCCCGAACTGGCGCCGGTCATCGAGGCGTTGCGCGCGCTTCGCCCGTCGCTCTCGCGCCTGGACGAAATCCCGGGACGCCGGGAGCTCGACGCCGCGGACAACTGGACCCTCGAAGAGCTGGCCGCCGCGTACCCGGCGTACCGGGTTTCCGAGGAGCACGCGGGCGAGGTCCCCTTGCTCGTCCTGCGCCCGGCCGAAAGCGCCGGCGTCCTGTACTACGTCCACGGTGGTGGCCTGATCGCCGGCAGCCACCTCGGCCAGGACGCCCGGAACGCGCTGGCTTGGTCGGGCGAAGCGAACCTGACCGTCGTTTCGCCGGGCTACCGGCTCGCGCCCGAGCACCCGTACCCGGCGGCGCTCGAGGACTGCCACGCCGGTCTCTTGTGGACCGCCGAGCACTGCGCCGGCCCGATCGTGCTCGGCGGCGTCAGCGCCGGTGGCGGCCTGGCCGCGGCGTTGACGCTGCTGGTCCGCGACCGCCGCGGCCCCGCCCTGGCCGGCCAGCTGCTCGCCTGCCCGATGCTCGACGACCGCAACAACACGCCCTCGGCCGTCGAACTCGACGGCCGTGGCCTGTGGGACCGGACGGCGAACACCGTCGGCTGGACGGCGTACCTGGGAGACCGCCGGGGCAGCGGTGAAGTCCCGGCCTACGCGGCCCCGGCCCGCGCCGAGGACCTTTCCGGTCTGCCGCCGACGTTCCTGGACGTGGGCGCGGTCGAGACGTTCCGCGACGAGGTCATCACCTACGCGCACCGGATCTGGCAGGCGGGCGGGGACGCCGAGCTGCACGTGTGGCCGGGTGGTTTCCACGGCTTCGATTCACTGGCGCCGGAAGCGAAGATCAGCCAGGCGGCGCGCGCCGCCCGGCTGACCTGGTTGCGCCGCCTACTCGGCCAGTAGCTCCTGCAACTCGGCGACCGCCTTCGCGAGTTCACCGGCGAAGCGGTCCATCTCCGCCGAGACGTGCTTCGGCGTGCTCAGGTAGATGTTCCAGCGGTCCGGCAGCAGCACGTAGGCGATGCCGATGCACTGCGGGCTCGTCGAGCCGAAGCCGAAGTACTGGATGTTGACCGACGGCGCCGAGCTGGTGCTCAGGTAGTCGTCGCGCATCTTCAGCCAGCCCGGCGAGGAATACAGCGGCAGGTCCGTGGCTTCCCCGTGGCGTTTCGCGATCAGCTGCAGCTCCCACAGGTGCTGCTCCGGTGCGTCCCCGGCCTGGCACTCCTTCGCGCGGGCGACGTGCTTCGCCGCCGCGGCCCGGAACGCTTCGCGCTTTTCGTCCGCGGAGGCCTCGGAGGTCAGGACGTCGGCGAAGCGCACGACTTCCGGTGTCACGACCCGCATGGCCTCGGTCCGGCCGTTCTGGAACTGCCGGGTCGCGATCGACTCGTACGTCGCGCCGGTCAGGCCCTTCGCGCGGCGGTGGGCCAGCTGGTACGCCATCTGCGCGAAGGCGTCCGGGGACATCCCCAGCTCCTTCGCCCGGTTCGCCCCGAAGTCGAACGACACGGTCGCCGTCGCCGTCGCGTCCGCGTAGGCCTTGAAGGCTTCTCGGGCGGCGCGCGCGTCTTCGCGGAGGGCATCGGTCAGCGTGAACTCGAGGATCTCGTAGCCGGGGACGCCGTCCGCCGGCTCGCGCTCCTCCCGCGCACCGCTCAACAGCGCGTCGGTGAAGCCGAGGATCGTCGTGCCGTCGAGCTCGCAGTGCTCGACGTTGATCCCCGCGGTGCCGTCCTCGAACACGATCAGCGACACGGCCTTGTCGTACCAGCGGTTGTCGCCGTACAGGAGCCGGTCGCCCGCTTCGAGGGCGTCCGACGGCGTGAAGTCGTCCAGGCACAGGCAGAACAACGCGGTCTCGATGGTTTCCAACGCGGCGGCGTTGCCCGCGTCGATGAGCGCGGCCCGCGAAGCGGCCCACTCCGCGCGTGCCTTCGTCGTGAGGGGCCCGGCCGGGACGTCGGTGCCGTGGTCGTCCTTGAGGATCGCGCGCAGCCCGTCGGCCAGCTGCGCCGGCGAGCAGGGGCGGCCGTCTTCGGCGAGGACGTCCATCCGGAACGGCGTGCCCTTCGAGAACACGACGATGTGCCGCTCGGGCGACGGGAACCGCGTGCGCGCGGTGTCGAGCAGCTCGCCCGGGATCCGCGTCGCCGAGAAGAGGTACTTGTGCTGCACCATCGACTGCGGCGTGCCGCGCAGGAGCACCGGCGGCACCCGTTCGCCGTCGAGCTTCAGCTTGTAGTCCACGGCGGACGCGGTGAGCTCGGCCGCGCGCTCGACCTGGCCGAGCGGGGAATCCTGGAACAGGAAGAAGAAGTTGGCGTTGAGCGCGATGCGGTCGCGGCGGCCGAGGTAGCGGTACGGCCAGAACGTGTCGAGCCAGCTGCGCACACCCGGCGAGCGGTCGTACTCCTCGAGCCGGGCCTGCAGTTCCGGCCCGGGACCCGCCAGGAACTCCGCGACGGCCGCTTCGGTCTCCGCCAGTTCCTCCGGCGTCAGCAGCGGAGCGCACCACTCGAGGAAGCGGCGGCCGCTGTCTTCCAGGGTGGGGACGGGGACGCGGGGGAGCCGGTCCTCGTTGCCGAAGGTGCGGGTGGACCATTCCGGACTGCTCACGGTCATCCTTCTGGGTGGGGTTCGGGGGTCCGGGTGGCGGAGCCCCCGGCTCGGGGCGAAGCCCCGAATGTCACAGTTCGGGGAAATCGAGTTCGGGCAAGCCTGATGGACGGGAAACATACAGCTGCGCGTAGAGCCACCCGCCGGACTCCAGCCCGGTGGGGTCGACCCCGGCCGCGCTCAGCGTGTCCAGGATCTGCGTCTGCTCTTCGGCGGAGGCGAACTGCCGCTGCCGGAAGACCCCGCCGACGCCCGCGGTCTCGTACCCCAGTTCGGCGAGGCTCTCGGCGATCGGCTCGTAGGAGAACATCCGCAGCACGAAGTGGGCCATCCACGGGCGCGCGCCGCGGGCGACCCGGGCGAGGGTCTTCTCGGTGACGTACCCGACGCAGCCGGTGGAGATGACGAGGTCGACGTCGTCCAGGAGCTTCTGCTGGGTGCTGTCGGGGTCGTCGCGTTCGAGGTCCGCGTGGATCGCTTCGTCGAGGAAGCCGGCGGAAAGCGCGTACTCGAGGGCCGGAGCCGAGCTGTCGAGCCCGTAGAACCGCGGGTTGCCGGTGCGGATGCGCTTGCGGTCCGCTTCGACCAGCGCCGCGTGGTCCAGCGCGCGCACGGCCGGGTCGGTGTAGTGGGCGTAGAGGTCGTCCATCGTCGCTTCGCAGCGCTGCAGGGCCGCGTTGACGCCGTACGAGCAGCCGATGTCGAGCACGGTGGGGCGCTCGGCGGGGTGCGCGGCGACCAACTGCGCGAAGTACGGCTTCGCCAGCTGGGGGATGCCGTAACCGACCCGCTTGAGCGTGCCGAAGAACGGCCGCGGGTCGGGTGCGGTGTAGATGTGGTCGAACGAGATCTTGCCGGTCGAGTCGAAAGGCACGGGCCAGGCTCCTGATCTGGTCGAGCGATCCAGTCGCAGCTCCGCTGTCCGTTGAGGGCGGCGGTGGGGGCATGGATGGACTAGTCGAGCAGCTCGTCGCCGCGGGCGGTGCGCGCCGCGACGTGGGCGGGCAGGACCCGGCCGAACAGCTGCCGCGTCCGCTCGGCGCTGCCGATCACCCCCGGGCGCTCGCTGTAGGCGAAGATCGCGGAGTGGCGGGCGATCCCGCCCTTCACCGTACTGACCCGGTGCAACGCGAAGCGGCCCTTGAAGAGCTGGAGATCGCCCGGCCGGAGCGCGAGCCGCCGGACCGGCCGGGTGTCGCCGGCCAGCACCGAGCGCACGGCGGCGAAGTTCTCGTCCGCGGCGGACCGGATGCCGGGGCAGTACTCGAAGGTCCCGCCGTCGTCCGCGGCCTGCGTCAGCATGCTGACGGTGTGGGTGTTCGTGTCGAAGTGCCACGGGTGCGCGCGGCCGGGCGCGATCACGTTGAGCGTCAGCCCGGACAGCGGGTCGGCGAGTTCGTGCAGCTCCGGCAGCCCGAAGCAGTCCGCGACGAACCGCCGGAACAGCGGGCTGGTGTAGAGCCGGCTGATGATCGACGACGCCGGGATGCGGTCGCGCGCGACGAAGGCGTTGCCGCGTTCCATGATCGTCCGGCCGGGGTGGTCTTCGGGCAGCGGCTCGTCGATCGCGGTGTTGTAGGCGTTGACCTGTTCGATCTTCGTGTAGGCGTGCGGTTCGAGCGCCGCGCACTCTGCGCGCAGCACGTCACGCAGCTCGGGGCGGATGAAGTCGGCGAGCACACTGCAGCCGGCTTCGGCCAGCTCCGCGCGGGTGCGGCCGACCGTCTCCCGCCAGGCGGGACGGTCCGGATCGGTGAGCGGGTAGCGGTCGGTGTCGACCATTTCCAGTGGCGCTACGGAGGTGCTCATCGTCGAGGTCCCTTCCGGCGGGTGAAGGAACAGAGGTAGCACAGGATCCCGCCGGTCAACCGTCGGTTTGTGAGCGGTGACACACGGTCGTCAGTTGCCGATTCTGCTGGCCCACGCGCTGAGCTTGACGGTGTCGGTGGTGCCGAGGTCGGTCTCCAGGGGCTGCTTCTGCGCGGGTTCGCCCGGAACGGGAACCACCGAAATCGCGGCGCCGGTGTGCTTGTCGCCGCTGGTGACGGTCGCCGACCAGGCGAGCACCGACAGCGCCGTTTCGCCCGGCTGGAGCGTCAGGTCCTGCGGGCCCGGATCGGGCGCGAAGTAGGACGTCTCGTGCAGGACCTGGACGTCGAGCGGTGTGCCGTCACCCGCCAGGATCTTCAGGTCCGGGTAGCCGGTGACCTTGCGCGGCGCGGAATCCCGGTTGGTCAGGGTCAGGACGCTGGCGCGGTGCCCGAGCCCGGCTTCGACCTGACCGACCGAAAGGGACAGCCCGCTCGACGGCGGCGGCCCGTACGTCGGGCTCGGTGTCGTCGTGGGCACCGGCGCGGGTGGCGGCGCACTGCCACAGCCCGCCAAGAGCGCGAGGACCAGCATCGGCGCGAAGCGTGTAACCCCCATGCGGCGCAACAGTAGCGGACGCAGTGAATGACTCATTCCTGTCGTCAGACGACAGGAATGAGTCATTCACTGCGTCACCTCACGGAGTCAGCAGCGGCAGGAGCGGCTTGCGCACCTGCGTGGCGACGCCGTCCGAAGCCTCCGCCGCGGCGAGCCGCTCGGCCGACGGCCGTCCGTAGCCCGTCGTGCGCTGGACCAGCGACCGGCCCAGCGGCTCGACCATCGCGCGCATGTCGCTGATCGTCTTGTACGACCCGTGCGACGCGCCGGCCATCCGGCTGATCGTCTCCTCCATCAGCGTGCCGCCGATGTCGTTGACGCCGCCCTGCAGCACCGCCCGGCTGCCCTCGGTGCCGAGCTTCACCCAGGAGCTCTGGATGTTGTCGATCATCCCGTGCAGCAGCAGCCGAGCCAGCGCGTGCACCGCCCGGTTCTCGTTCTGCGTCGCGCCCGGGCGGGCCAGGCCGGCGAGGTAGATCGGCGAGCTCTGGTGGATGAACGGCAGGAGCACGAACTCGCTGAACCCGCGCCGCCCGTGCTTCTCCAGGCCTTCCCGCTGCAGCCGCGCGAGCAGCTTGAGGTGCGCGACCCAGTGCGCGGGCGTGTCGACGTGGCCGTACATCATCGTGGACGTCGTCGGCAGCCCGACCTCGTGCGCGGTCGTGACGACCTTGATCCACTCCGACGTCGGCAGCTTGCCCTTGGTGAGCACCCAGCGGACGTCGTCGTCGAGGATTTCCGCCGCCGTGCCCGGCAGCGAGTCGACGCCGGCCTCCTTGGCCTTGATCAGCCAGTCCTTCAGCGACAGGTTGGTCCGCGAAGCGCCGTTCACGACCTCCATCGGGCTGTAGGAGTGCAGGTGGATCTCCGGCTGGCGGCGCTTGACCTCGGCCGCGAGGTCGAAGTACGCGGTGCCCGGCAGGTCGGGGTGGATGCCGCCCTGCATGCAGATCTCGGTCGCGCCCGCGGCCCACGCCTCGTCGACGCGGTCGCCGACCTGCTCCAGCGAGAGCGTGTACGCGTCGGCGTCGGTGCGACGCTGCGCGAAGGCGCAGAAGCGGCAACCCGTGTAGCAGACGTTCGTGAAGTTGATGTTCCGCGTGACGACGAAGGTGACGTCGTCGCCGACCGTCTCACGCCGCAGGTCGTCGGCGATCCGGGTGAACGCGTCCAGTTCCTTGCCGTCGGCGTGCAGGAGCGCGAGCGCGGCGTCGTCGGACAGCCCGGCCGGGTCCTTTTCCGCACTGCGCAAGGCTTCCAGGATGTCCGTGTCGAACCGCTGCGGCCCGGTCTTGATCCGGTCGCCGATCTCCTTCCAGTCCCCGTAGACGGAGTCGAAGTCGCTGCGGCGGTCCTCGGTGCGGCCGCTGGTGTCGATCTCGGTGTGCAGGTCGGTGCGGCCGGACTCCTGCCAGCCGCCGTCCGGCTCCTGCCACGGGAGGCCGACCGGCAGGGCGCCTTCGCGCGCCATCCCGGTCTCGTAGTCGACGAGCGCGGCGACGTGCCGGGTGATCCGCGGGTCCAGCCACGGCTCGCCGGCCTTGACGTACTCCGGGTAAATGGTGAGCCGTTCCTTGAGCGCGAAGCCGGCCTTCTCGGTGCGGCGGGCGAGCTCGTCGATCTGCGGCCACGCGCGTTCCGGGTTGACGTGGTCCGGGGTCAGCGGTGAGACACCGCCCCAGTCGTCGATGCCCGCGCGGATCATCAGGTCGTACTGGTTGCCGATCAGGTTCGGCGGGGCCTGGATGCGCATCTTCGGCCCGAGCACCAGCCGCGCGACGGCGATGTTCGCGGCGAGTTCTTCGAGGTCGGCGTCCGGTGTCGCGCGCATCTTCGTGTCCGGCTTGGCCCGGAAGTTCTGCACGATGACTTCCTGGATGCCGCCGTAGGTCTTGGCGACCTTGCGGATCTCGAACAGCGCGTCGGCACGCTCCTCGAACGTCTCGCCGATGCCGATCAGGACACCGGTGGTGAACGGGACGCTGCTGCGCCCGGCGTCTTCGAGCACCCGCAGCCGGACGGCGGGCTCCTTGTCCGGCGAACCGTAGTGCGGCCCGCCCTTCTCGCTCCACAGCCGGGTCGCGGTGGTCTCCAGCATCATGCCCATCGACGGCGCGACCGGCTTGAGCCGCTGGAAGTCCTGCCAGGTCAGCACGCCGGGGTTGAGGTGCGGCAGCAGCCCGGTCTCCTCGAGGACGCGGATCGCCATCGCGCGGACGTAGGACAGCGTGTCGTCGTAGCCGTGCGCGTCCAGCCAGTCGCGGGCGGCCTTCCACCGGTCTTCGGGCCGGTCGCCGAGCGTGAAGAGGGCTTCCTTGCAGCCCATCTCGGCACCCTTGCGGGCGATGTCGAGGACCTCGTCCGGGGACAGGAACGGCGATTCGAGCCGGCCGGGCACGGTGACGAACGTGCAGTAGCCGCAGCGGTCGCGGCAGAGCCGGGTCAGCGGGATGAAGACCTTCTTGCTGTAGGTGATGACGCCGGCGCGCCCGGCCTCGGCCAGGCCCGCGTCGCGGATGCGCGAGGCGTACTCGGACAGCTGGGTGAGGTTGTCACCGCGGGCGTGCAGCAGGACGCTCGCTTCGGCTACGTCGAGTGTCTTCCCGTCACGCGCCCGGGCGAGCGCGCGGCGCATCGCGGAGGCGGTCGGGGTGGTGGCGTCGGGTTCGGGTCCCATTCCACCCACGCTAGGACCGTCCTCGCGGGACCAGCCAGTGTGCATTCCGCACCTCTCTCGAGTGCGGGGTGCGGAGAACCGTCACCGCAGGTCAGCGGGTTCGCGTGGTTGTCGATCAGCGCCCGGGCGTGTATTACCTAAAGGGTGGCATCGGTGGTCGGCAAGAAGATCGGCGGACGGACCTACTACTACCTCGCGGAGTCCGCCCGCGTGGACGGCAAGCCGCGGGTGGTGACCCAGCGTTACCTCGGCACGGCCGACGAGATCGCTCGCGCCGTCCCGGGCGGCGAACCGGCCGGGGCGTCGTACCGGACGTACGGCGACGTCGCCGCGGTGTGGGCGACGCTGTCCCGGCTGGACTTCGTCGCCCGCGTCGACGACGTCGTGCGCGCGAAGCCGTCGTTGGGGCTCACGCTCGCCGTCGCGGTGCTGCACCGCGCGACCGCTCCCGAGACGCCGATCGGGTCGTGGTGGGCGACGTCCGCGGCCGCGGACCTCGTCCGGCCCCGGCTGTCCACAGTGGATGGTCTGTGGCGGGTTCTGGAACGGCTCACCCCCGAACGCATCGCGGGCATCGAGGAAGCCGTTGCCACCGCCGTGCTGGCGGTGCTCGAGGACCACGCGGCGCTCGCCGTCGACGTCCCGCAGTTCGCCGCCTTCGCCCCCGCGGACTGCACGCTGCCGTCCGCCTGCCGGGGCGTGCTCGCCGGAGCGGGCCTGCGGGTGACCCGCGACGGCGCGATCCCCCTGGCGTCGCGGGTGTACCGGCGTGACGCCGGCACGGCGCCGACGTTCGCTGCGCTCATGGCGGAGCTGGGGCCGGCCACGCTCGTCTTCCACGCGGGCCAGGCGGCCCAGCTGGACCTGGGCTCGCGCAGCGGTTTCGTCGGGTCACTGCCGCTGACCGACCACCCGGAACTGCTGACCCAGCCCGCGTCGGCCCGCAAGCGCGTCGACCCCGAGCGGTTCGCCGGCCTCACGGCGCTCGACACGCACGCGGTCGTCGACGGCGTCCGGCGGCGGGTGATCCTGACCCACTCGGCGACGCTGCACGCGGCGCAGTCGCGCGCGTTCGCCGACGAGCTGGCCACCGCGACCCGCGAGCTCGACGGGCTCGCGGAGGCCCTGGCGGCGGGCACCCACCGCGGCGACCGGGCCCAGCTCCACGCCGAGATCGGCCGGGTGACCCGCGGCCGGCGCATCGAGCGCGTGCTCACCGCCGTCCTGAGCGGCAACCGGCCCGGCGAGATCCGGGTGGACCGCCGGATCGACACGGCCGCGCTGGCCCGGCTGGACGAGGAGTTCTTCGGCAAGCAGGTGCTGGTCACCGACCGGGACTGGCCGATCGGCGACGTCGTCACGGCCTACCGCGCGCGCACCCACCTCGAATCGACGTTCCGCTGGCTGACCGGGCCCGCCGTCACCGGCCCGACTCCGCGCTGGGAGTGGACGCGGCAGCGGATCGCCGCGCACGGCCTGGTCTCGGTCCTCGCCGCGACCGTCACCCACCTGATGCGGCGCGAGGCCGACCGGGCGGGGATGAACCTGTCGGTGCGGGAGCTGCTGGACCAGCTCGCGGGCATCGGCGAGCTGGTGCTGCGGTACCCGTCGACCGGCGGGCGGCCGCGGGCGAAACGCCTGCTGACCGAGCTCGACCCGGCGCAGCAGGCGCTCTACGACCTCTTCGGGCTGGGTCAGACGGCGACGTCGGCGTAGGTGTGCCCCAGCTTGGCGTGGTTCAGCAGGGCTGTCGCGTGGCCGCTGTTGCCGCCGGAGCGGTAGACGCCCCACTTGTGGTTGACGTGGTCGCCCCACAGCGTCGGGCCCGGGTAGCGGGTCCGGCCGTTCGAGAACGTCTGCTGCTTGCCGTTGTAGTAGAACTCGCACCAGCCGTCGGTGCCCTTCGACATCTTGTAGCCGATGGCGAAGCTGCTCCAGGTGTTCACCGGGAACGTCGTCGACCAGATGTGCCGGTTCGCGCCGCTCGGACCGGTCAGCTGGAAGTACAGCTTGCCGTCGCCGAGCGTGCGCAGCACGAACGGGCCGGACTGCGCCTGCGAGCTGCTCTCCCCGGAGATGTGGAACTGGTAGACGGCGATCCACTTGCCTGCTTTGGGGTTGACGTTCCAGTTCGCCCGCCAGCCGAGGTACTGCACCTCGCCGAGCGTGCCGCTGCCGGGCCGGTAGACACTGCCGTCCGGCAGCCGCAGGCCGCGGCTTTCGCAGCGTTCCTTCGTGCCGTCCGCGTTGTCCCAGGTCTCGTACCGGAAGCACTTGCCGTAGGTCGCGTCGTTGACCACGGTGATGCTGCCGGGTTCCTTCTCCAGCCCGTCGAAGACCGACGTGCCGCGCGCCGGGTCGCCGTCCCAGATGACGCTTTCCGGGGCCGCGGTGGCGGTGGTGCCGATGAGCGGGACGGCGGCGAGGGCGCCGAGGCCGGCGAGAACCGTGCGCCGGGACAGGGAATCCATGGGTACCTCCGAAGTTCGGACGTGCTTTCGAACGACGGCGGTGACCCGATGCTGCCTGTCCCGGCGCGGGTGGTCAAGAGTTGTCGCGGAAGATCTGCAACGGGGAAAAACTTTGCACGACCGGCATCAGCTCGATGACGTTGATGTTCACGTGCGCCGGCTGGTTCGCCGCCCAGAACACCGACTCCGCGACGTCCTCCGCGGTCAGCGGGGTCGTGCCCTCGTAAACCTTGTCGGCCTTGGCCTGGTCGCCGTCGAAGCGGACCTTCGAGAAGTCCGTGCCGCCGACCATGCCGGGCTCGACGTTCGTCACCCGGACGCCGGTGCCGTGCAGGTCGCTGCGCAGGTTGAGGCTGAACTGGTGGACGAACGCCTTGGTCGCGCCGTAGACGTTGCCACCGGGGTAGGGGTAGGTGCCGGCGATCGAGCCGATGTTGATCACGTGGCCGCGGCCGCGCTCGACCATGCCCGGGAGCAGCGCGCGCGTGACGTGCGTGAGGCCGCGGACGTTGGTCGCGATCATCTCGTCCCAGTCCTGCAGGTCGGCCTTGTGCGCGGGCTCGAGGCCCTTGGCCAGGCCGGCGTTGTTGACCAGGACGTCCACCTGCTGCCAGTCCGCGGGGAGGTTGGTCACGACCTCTTTGACGGCTTCGGGGTCGCTGACGTCGAGTTTCACCGGCAGGACGGCGTCGCCGAGCTCGCCGGCCAGCTTCTCGAGCTTGTCCTCGCTGCGGGCGACGGCGATCACGCGAGCGCCCTCGGCGACGAACCGGCGCGCGATGGCGGCACCGAAGCCGGCGCTCGCGCCGGTCACGAACACGGTCTGCTGGGTCATGGGTGAACTCCGCTGTCGTTCAGGAAGGTGCTGAGTGCCTCGTCGAACTCGGTCTCGCGCTCCAGGTTAGGCAGGTGGCCCGCGCCCTCGATCACCACCAGGGTGGAAGCCTGCGTCTTCCGGTGGATGAGCTCGGCGTCGGCGACGGGGGTGAATTCGTCCTCGCTGCCGACGACGACCAGCGTCGGGACGTCGATGTCGCTCAGTCCGGGCGTGTAGTCGGGGCGCTCGGCGCGTCCCCTGAGCGCGGCCGCGGCTCCTGCCCGCGGGGCACTGCGCATCATCGTGCGGACGTGCTTCTCGACGTCTGGCCTGGTCGCGCGGGTCTGCCTCGAGATCATCTTGGGGAGGAGCTCCTCGGCGTAGCGCTCCATGCCTTCCGCGGCGATCCGGTCGGCGGTGTCGTAGCGGGCCTGCTTGGCCTCCGGGGTGTCGAGGCCCGCGAAGGTGTCGGCCAGGACGAGGGCACTTGCCCGGCCCGGGTGGTCGCCGACCAGGTGCATGACGATCTGGCCGCCCATGGAGAGGCCGC
Organism: Amycolatopsis mediterranei; assembly: GCF_026017845.1. NCBI lineage: Bacteria > Bacillati > Actinomycetota > Actinomycetes > Pseudonocardiales > Pseudonocardiaceae > Amycolatopsis > Amycolatopsis mediterranei. The sequence goes on along the minus strand of NZ_CP100416.1, from coordinate 7,909,092 downwards.
CGAGGACGAACCGGTCCAGCTGGAGGTGGTCGGCCAGCTCGACGAGGTCCCGGGCGAAGACGTCGAGACCCGTCTTCGTGTCCTCGGTGGGGGACTCGCCGTAGCCGCGCAGGTCGGGGGTCACGACGCGGTAGCCGCTTTTCGCCAGGTGCTCGGCCTGCGGCCGCCACATCGAGCGGTCGAAGGGGTGGCCGTGGACGAGGAGGACCGGTCGGCCGCTCTTCGGGCCGAGGTCGTCGTGGGCGAGTCGCATGCGGCCGACGCTAGGCGGAGCTTTACCGCGGAGCAATACAGCGCAATGTAGTCGGAGCAATGTTCTTTCGGTGGCGCTCCCGGCCGGTTCGGGGCAGACTGAGCCTCGGACGGGGTCCGTCATGGGGTCTGACCTGCGCTGATCTTGTTAAGGGACCCCCCTGTTTCGGGCCCTTTCGGGGCATGTAAAGTTCTCCAAGTCGCCAGGGAAACCGGGTGGCCACCGGGACACGAACCAAGCTCTCGCGGATCGCGATTGAGTGGGTGTCCCACCAAAAACTGCTAGGAATGACTCGCTTCGAGTGAGGCCGCTTGGTTGCGGTTTTGGTCGGGATGTGTTGCTTGAGAACTCAACAGTGTGCTAGTGAACTAAGCCAGTAGAGCTTATGTATTGAACCTCGGATGAGGTTC
>NZ_CP100416.1:7907628-7908329 GCF_026017845.1 Amycolatopsis mediterranei | reverse complement strand
TGTGTTGCTTGAGAACTCAACAGTGTGCTAGTGAACTAAGCCAGTAGAGCTTATGTATTGAACCTCGGATGAGGTTCCTTTGAGAGCAAGAAAATTTGCCTCGATTAAACTGTTCATTGTTGGAGAGTTTGATCCTGGCTCAGGACGAACGCTGGCGGCGTGCTTAACACATGCAAGTCGAACGATGAAGCCTTCGGGTGGATTAGTGGCGAACGGGTGAGTAACACGTGGGTAATCTGCCCTGCACTCTGGGATAAGCCTTGGAAACGGGGTCTAATACCGGATATCACAATCTCTCGCATGGGGGGTTGTTGAAAGTTCTGGCGGTGCAGGATGAACCCGCGGCCTATCAGCTTGTTGGTGGGGTAGTGGCCTACCAAGGCGACGACGGGTAGCCGGCCTGAGAGGGTGACCGGCCACACTGGGACTGAGACACGGCCCAGACTCCTACGGGAGGCAGCAGTGGGGAATATTGCACAATGGGCGCAAGCCTGATGCAGCGACGCCGCGTGAGGGATGACGGCCTTCGGGTTGTAAACCTCTTTCGCCAGGGACGAAGCGCAAGTGACGGTACCTGGATAAGAAGCACCGGCTAACTACGTGCCAGCAGCCGCGGTAATACGTAGGGTGCGAGCGTTGTCCGGATTTATTGGGCGTAAAGAGCTCGTAGGCGGTTTGTCGCGTCGGCCGTGAAATCTCCA
>NZ_CP100416.1:7743077-7903198 GCF_026017845.1 Amycolatopsis mediterranei | reverse complement strand
GAACCCGGAAGCTAAGCCTGACAGCGCCGATGGTACTGCAACCGAAGGGTTGTGGGAGAGTAGGACACCGCCGAACTCAACATGTGAAAGGCCCCGGTCGAGAACCCGAAAATGGTTCTCCCGGGGCCTTTCCGCATGTCCGCATCCACTCCCGCCACCGTGTCGACTCCCTAATCACACGTGTTGACCCTCTAATCACGCGTGCTGACCCTCCAGACACGAGCCGGCCCTATCGAAGGCGGACCACGCGTGATTGGAGGGACATCACGCGTGATTGAAAGGTCGACTCGCGTGATTGGAGGGTCAACACGGGGTTAGTCGGCTGGGCGGCGGAGGAGGTAGGTGTCCATGATCCAGCCGTGGCGTTCGCGGGCTTCGGCGCGGGTCGAGCGGATCCGGGCCGCGAGCGCGGGGGTGAGCGGGCCGGCGATCAGGATCTCGTCGGGCGTGCCCACGTAGGCGCCCCAAAAGATCTCGAGCCCCGAGGACGTGAAGCGGTCGAACGTCGTGTGGGCGTCGAGAAGCACGAAGACGTCGTCGACCCCCTCCGGCCAGCCCGAGGCGAGCCGGCGGCCCGTGGTCAGCTGGACCGCGCGGCCGATCTGGTTCATCGTCGTCCGGTGGCGGGCCACCAGTGCCGAGATACTGCTGATCCCCGGCACCACTTCGTACTCGAACTCGACGTTCCCCCGCGCCAGCACCGCCTCGATCAGCGCGATCGTGCTGTCGTACAGCGACGGGTCGCCCCACACCAGGAAGGCGCCCGTGTGGTCCGGGGAAAGCGACGAGAGGATCAGCGACTCGTACACCGACGCCCGGGCCGCATGCCAGTCGGCCACCGCCGCCCGGTAGTCCGCCGGCGTGCGGTCGCGCGGCGGGTCCTCCGCCAGGACCACCCGGTACTCCCGCGTCACGAACCGGTCGAGGATCTCCTGCCGCAGCCGCACCAGGTCGGCCTTCTCCGCGCCCTTGTCGAGCACGAAGAAGACGTCGACGCGGTTGAGACGGTCGATCGCCTGCACCGTGAGGTGCTCCGGGTCGCCCGCCCCGATCCCGATGGCGTAGATCTTCCGCATCCCGCGAGTCTGACGGGACCCGATGGAGAACCCCTACCCCCGATGGGTATAAAGAGACGGAGCGAAAGGAGCGGGAGATGGCCGAAACGACCTACACCGTCGAGGGCATGACCTGCGGACACTGCGCCACCTCGGTCCGCGAGGAGGTCTCCGAACTCGACGGCGTCCGGCAGGTCGACGTCGACGTCGAGAGCGGCCGCGTGACCGTGACCAGCGACACCCCGCTGACCACCGACGCGGTCGCCGCCGCCGTCACCGAGGCCGGCTACCGCCTGGTCGCATGAGCCCGGCCGAGGTGACCACCGCCGCCCGCGTCGAGCTCGCCATCGGCGGGATGACGTGCGCCTCCTGCGCCGCCCGCGTCGAGCGCAAGCTCAACAAGGTCGGCGGCGTCACCGCGACGGTCAACTACGCCACCGAAAAAGCGCAGGTCAGCTACCCCGGCACGCTCTCGGTCGACGACCTCAGGGCCGTCGTCGAGGCGGCCGGCTACTCCGCGCGGCTCCCCGAGCCCGAAGCGCGTGACGAGGCACGCCCGCTGCGCCACCGGTTGCTCGTCTCCGCGGTGCTCACCGTCCCGCTCATCGTCGTCGCGATGGTCCCGGCCTGGCAGTTCACGGCGTGGCCGTGGGTGGCGCTCGTGCTCGCGGCGCCGGTCGTCACCTGGGGCGCGTGGCCGTTCCACCGCGCCGCCGCGGCCAACCTCCGCCACGGCGCCGCCACGATGGACACGCTGATCTCGCTCGGCGTCGTCGCTTCCGTGACTTGGTCGCTCTACCAGCTCCTCGTCGGGATGGCCGGCCACGGCCTCTACTTCGAGGTGGCCGCGGCGGTCACCACCTTCATCCTGGCCGGCCGTCACTTCGAGACACGGTCGAAGCGGCGCGCCGGCGCCGCCCTCCGCGCGCTCATGGACCTCGGCGCGAAAGACGTCACCGTCCTCCGCGACGGCGAAGAACACCTCGTCCCGATCGCGAACCTCCAGGTCGGCGACGTCTTCGTCGCCCGGCCCGGCGAGAAGATCGCCACCGACGGTGTGGTCGCCGAAGGTGGCTCCGCGGTCGACACCAGCATGCTCACCGGCGAGTCCGTGCCGGTCGAGGTCGGCCCGGGCGACGCTGTCACCGGCGCTACCGTCAACGTCGGCGGCCGGCTGCTCGTGCGCGCCACCCGCGTCGGCGCGGACACCCGGCTCGCGCAGATGGCGCGGCTCGTCGAAGCCGCGCAGAACGGCAAGGCCGAGGTCCAGCGGCTGGCCGACCGGGTCTCGGCGGTGTTCGTCCCGGCGGTCGTCTTCGCGGCGCTGGCCACGCTGGTCGGCTGGCTGGCGACCGGCGGCACGACGGACGCCGCGTTCACCGCGGCCGTCGCCGTGCTGATCATCGCCTGCCCCTGCGCGCTCGGCCTCGCGACGCCGACGGGGCTGCTGGTCGGCACCGGCCGCGGCGCGCAGCTGGGCATCCTCATCAAGGGCCCCGAGGTGCTCGAGTCCACCCGCCGCGTCGACACCGTGGTCCTGGACAAGACCGGCACGGTCACCACCGGCCGGATGGCGCTCGTCGAGGGTGACGGCGAGGTGCTCCGGCTCGCGGGCGCCGTCGAGGCCGCTTCCGAACACCCGATCGCCCACGCCATCACCGACGCCGCCCGGGAGCGCTTCGGCGCGTTGCCCGCCGTCACGGCGTTCCGCAGCACCGCGGGCCTCGGCGTGACCGGCGTGGTGGAGGGGCGCGAGGTCACGGTCGGGCGCGCGGCGTTCGTCGGCGGCGAACTCGCCGAGGCCGAAGGCGCCACGGCGGTCGGTGTGGCCTGGGACGGCGAGGTCCGCGGGCGGCTGGTCGTCGCCGACACGATCAAGCCGACGTCCGCGCGAGCCGTCGCCGAACTGCGGGCGCTCGGCCTGACGCCGGTGCTGCTGACCGGCGACAACGCCGGCGCGGCGCGGGCGATCGCCGCCGAAGCGGGGATCGGCGAGGTCGTCGCCGAGGTGCTGCCCGAAGAGAAGGTCGCCGTCGTCAAGCGGCTGCAGGCCGAGGGACGCGTGGTGGCCATGGTCGGCGACGGCGTCAACGACGCGGCCGCGCTCGCCCAGGCCGACCTGGGCCTGGCGATGGGCACCGGCACCGACGCGGCGATCGAAGCGAGCGACCTGACGCTGGTCCGCGGCGACCTGCGCGTGGCCGCCGACGCGATCCGGCTGGCCCGTCGCACCCTCGCCACGATCAAGGGGAACTTGTTCTGGGCGTTCGCGTACAACGTGGCCGCGCTGCCGCTAGCGGCGCTCGGCCTGCTGAACCCGATGATCGCGGGAGCGGCGATGGCGTGCTCGTCGGCCTTCGTGGTCAGCAACAGCCTCCGGCTGCGGCGCTTCCGCTGACACCCCGGGAGGGTATAGTTGCCGGGAGGGAAGCCGACGACGGGGACAGGTGGGCGATGACGGGATACGGCGGCGAGCGGGAAGCCTATCTGAAGCGCCTGCGCCGGATCGAAGGACAGATCCGCGGGCTGCAGCGCATGGTCGAGCAGGACAAGTACTGCATCGACATCCTGACCCAGGTTTCCGCGGCGACGAAGGCACTGCAGTCGTTCTCCCTCGAGCTGCTCGACGAGCACCTGGCGACCTGCGTCGTCCAGGCGGCCGCGGCAGGCGGCGAGGAGGCCGATTTGAAGGTCCGGGAAGCGTCGGACGCGATCGCGCGGCTGGTGCGGTCCTAGCGGAGCAGCACGGCCAGGGTGAGGCCGCCGGCGTTCGTCACGAAGTGCACGATCACCGATGCCGGCACGCCCCGGCCGACGTGGCGCCACCAGTGCAGGAAGATCCCGGCGAGGCCCGCCGCGGCCATGGCCAGCACCTGCAGCACCAGCACCGGCGTCGAGCCGAACACCGCGTGCACGGCGGCGTTGCGGCCGATGGCCAGCGCCGGCAACGCGTGCCAGAGCCCGAACAGGGCCGCCGAGCACAGGATCGGCGGCCAGCGCCAGCGCTCGTCGGTCGCGCCGAACAGGCCCGGCAGCACGCCGCGGAACGCGATCTCCTCGATGAGCACCGTCCCGAACAGGATCCGGCCGCAGGTCAGCCACAGCAGCTGCGCCAAGTCCGGGTCGCCGACCCGGCCGTCCTGGTAGACCGTCCGCAGCGACGGCACGGCCAGCGCGATCCCGAACACGACCGCCATCAGCGCGGCGCCGGCCAGCCCGGCCAGCGCCGGGCGGCGGACGGCGTGCAGGCCCAGGTCGCGCCACGAGCATCCGGCCGCCCGGCCGAGCACCACCAAGACCACGGCCGCGACCAGGCCGCAGACCGGGTACGCCCAGCCGGGCAGCACCCGGTTGGCGAGCGTGGTCGACGCGGCGAGCGTCACGACCGCCGCGACCAGCGCGGACACCCGCCGGGGCGGGAAGGACGCGGCTTCGCTCGGGCGCTCGGTCAGGTCTTCCGAGGTCATGAACGAGTCGTCCGGAACGGCGTGGGGGCCGGCGTCAGCCGACCGCGTCGGTGAGGTCCACCGCGGGTGGGCGGCGCTGGATCGGGACTCTCTTCGCCATCGGCAGGGTGGCTTCGGGATCGAACGACGCCGGACGGTCGTCGAGGGCCACGGCCGCATCGGCCAGCAGGCCGCGGCAGCCGGACAGCGCGGCTTTGAGCTGGTCACGGACCTCGCCCAGGGCCGCGACCTCCCGCTCGGCGGCGCCGACCATGCTCTCGGCGCGTTCGGTGGCTTCGGTGACCAGCTTTTCGGACTTGGCTTCGGCGGTGGTGACGAGTGTTTCGGCGCGTTGTGTGGCTTCGGTGACCAGCTTCGCGGCCTTGGCTTCGGCGGTGGTGACCAGCGTTTCGCTGTGTCGCGTGGCTTCGGTGACCAGCTTTTCGGCCTTGGCCTCGGCCGCCGCGAGTGTGCGTTCGCCCGTCGTGACCAGCGCTTCGCTGCGCTGGGTCGCGTCGGCGACCAGCTGGTCGGCCTTCGCGCGGGCCGCCGCTTTCTGCTCGGCCAGTTCGCGCATCGCGTCGGCGCGGCGGGCCGTCATGGCCCGGCTGTGGTCCTCCTCCAGCTGGGCCCGGCGGTGGGCCGCGGCCTCGTCGAGCTCCCGGCGGCGCTGCTCGGCCGCCCGCAGGAGCTCCTCGTGCTCGGCGCGCTGCCGCTCGCGCTCGGCCTCGGCCTCGGCGACCAGGCTGCGCTCCTTCTCGGTGAGCCGGACGGCTTCCGCCTCGGCCTCCCGGCGGATCCGCTCCGCGGCTTCCGTCGCGCCCGCGGTGATTTCGGCTGCTTCTTCGCGGGTCAGCTCGATCATCCGGCGCGAACGCTCCTGCAGCGCGTCCGGCGCGATCGGGGTCCGGCAGATCCGGTCGATCTTCAGGCGGAGCTCACGGTTCTCCTCGGCGAGCGCGTCGCCACGCCGGCGCGCGGAGTCGCTCTCGGCGGCGAGTCTGCGTAGCTCGGCCTCGGCCCACGCGACGTACTCCTCGACCTGCGCGCGGTGAAAACCACGCCACGCCAGATCGAATCCGGGCTGTGTGTGCGCCACGTCCTCGCCGCCGCCGGGGGCCATGCCTCACCTCCGAATTGGATGGTTTCTCCTCGGCTGCGCGTTTTCCTTGCGCCGCCGGGGAATTTCCGTGTGCCCTCCAGTGTGCCGCAAACCGGCCTCCGCCCGCTGCCCGGGCGGGCGATCATTCGTCGAGCGGTTCCCCGGGCCCGGTGGACGTGCTCCGGACGCCGGGCGGTTCGGTGAGTCCGGCGGCCGAGCCGGCGAGGTCGCCACGCCCGTCGAGGCGCAGCGCGACGACCGAGATCCGTTGTCCCTCTTCGGAAAACCGGTTCGTGATCGGCCTCGACGCAGCTCAGCCGGACCAGCGGCGGTTCCCGGCGGTGCCGGGCGAGGCGGCACGCGGAGAGAACCGCGAGGGCCGCCACCAGGGCATACTGGGCCGAGCGAGCCGATCGTGCGTGAGTGCCAGGTGAGGGAGAGCGCGTGACAACGACCCAGCCGGCACCGGCGCCGGACTTCGTGGGTTACCCGGAGGTGCGGCGCGGGGTGCGCGCCCTGATCGGGACCCGGCCCGGCACCCACCGCCGCGCGGTCCCGGCCTGTCCGATGTGGACAGTCACCGATCTGGTCGACCACCTCCTCGAGAAGGCCGAGGTCGTGCTCGCGCGCCTCGGCGGCCCCACACCCGCCCCGGCCGGGCCGCTCGAGGTCCCCGCCCTGCTGGACCGCTGGGACGAAGCGGGCGACGAGCTCGACCGGCGGCTCGCGGCCGCGGGCGGGCGCAGCGGCGACGTCCTGGTGATGGACGCCTACACCCACGAGCTGGACCTGCGCGCCGCTCTCGGCGTCCCGCCGCCGGTGGAGCACCTCGCCTGGGCGCCGAGCTTCGAGGTGCTGGTCCGCGGCTTCTCCGGCTCGGTCGCCGGCCGCGGCCTGCCGGCCCTGCGGATCCGCACGACGGGCGGCTCGGTGTGGACGGCGGGCAAGGGCCGCCCGGCGGCGTCGGTGACCGCCCCGGCCCACGACCTCTACCGCGCGCTCGCCGGGCGCCGCTCGCTCGGGCAGCTGGCGGCGCTGGACTGGAGCGAGGCACCCGGGCCGTGGCTGCCCGCGTTCACCTGGGGTCCGTTCGCTCCGCCGCCGCACCCGGGGGTGTGAGCTCAGCCGCCCGGCGGGGTCACCGTCAGCAGGGCGGCCAAGGCCAGCACCACGGCGCTGAGCACCACCTCGGCGGCCACCGCCTGCCGCAGCCGGCGCAAGTCCGCCGTGACCGTCCGGGTGGTGCCCTCCGGTGACGTGGTCAAGCCCCGGCGCACCGCGGCCCGGGAGCGGCTCGCCACCGCCAGCAGCACGGCGAACCCGGCGATCTTGAGCAGCACCAGCAGGCCGAACCGGGTGGTCCACAGCGTCGACACCGACGGCATGATGCGCAGGGCCAGCACCGCGCCGCTGATCGCGATCGCCGTCACCGCCTTGGCGGCGATGCCGGAGAAGCGGGCCGCGGCCGGCGCCGGGTCCTCGCCCTCGGCCGGGCGGTACAGGCAAAGTGCCAGCTGGGCCAGCCCGCCCGCCCACACCGCGATGGCGCCGAAGTGCACGAGGTCGGCGGTGACGGAGACGAACAGGACCGGATCGGTGACCGGGTGCCCGGTGGCCGAGAACGTCAGCAGCACGACGAAGCCGGTCACCATGGTCAGGTTCTCGGATCGGGCCCGCAGCCGGTCGGGCAGGCCGGGTCGCAGCAGCCGGGGCAGCACCACCACCAGCACCGCGACGGCGGCCAGCCGGAGCAGCAGCAGCTTCCCGTACGCGACGCGCAGGGTGTCCGCCAGCAGCGCGGTGTCGAACACCGCGCCGAGGCCGCGGCCGGCCGCGTAGGGCCCTTGCAGCACGAAGGCCGCCGCAGTGGTCACCGCGACCAGCCCGGCGCCGGCGTGCAGCAGCCGCCGGGCCCGCCGGTCGGTGCGGCCCGCGGGGCGGCACAGGACGACGAATGCCGTCCCGCCGAGCAGCACGACGCCGAGGTAGGCCAGCCAGCGCACCGCCGTCGACACAGCGTCGACGGCGGTGTCGGTGCCGGTGGCCGCGGACACCGCGCCGGCCGAGGTGACCAGCGGCCCGGTGCCGACGACGAAGGCGAAGGTGCCGCGCACGGGGTGGGAATCGGCCGAGACGAACGCGTATTCGACCAGGTAGCTGCCGTCCGGGACGCCGGGCCGCAGGCGCACGGCGAGCTGCTGGGCGTCCTCGCCGGGCTGGAACACCGGCCCGGTGTCGACCTGGCGGCCGCCGAGGTCGACGACCTTGATCGAGCCGGGCTGGATCCCGATGTTCTCCGACAGGGTGACCGACACCAGGGACGGCGCCGCGCCGAGGCGGGCGCCGTCCCCGGGGGTCGACGAGACGACTTCGACGTGCGCCGAAGCCGGGGTGGCGCCGAGCAGCAGCCAGCCGGCGAGGAACGCCAGGACGGCCAGCGCCCGCTTCACGACGCGGCGAGCTCTGGCTGCCTCGGCACGCCGCAGGAGCAGCCGGTCGCTTCCCGCTCGGCGGCCGAGGCCCGCCGGTGCAGGACGACGGCGACGATCATCGGGATGGTGACGATCGTGTTGTAGAACAGGTGCAGCTCCACGCGCGGCACGAGCAGCTGGATGATGCTCGTGGGCACCTTCTGCCCGGCCAGCCGCCACCCGCTCTGCGCCTGGATGAACAGCAGCAGGTGCTCGATGTGGTGCCAGAACTGGATGCCCAGCGCGAGGTTCCACCACTGCCGCGACCGGCCGGCGAACCCGTGGCGCAGGACCCACAGGAAGACCAGCATCACCAGCGCGTAGCCGTAGTGCAGCCATTCCTGCGAAATCAGCCACGGGAACGGCATGCCGAGGACGCCGCGGGCCCGGGAGGTGGGCCAGCCGAGTGCGTAGATCTGGATGGCCTGGACGATGTGCTCGGTCCAGTGGGCGAGCACGACGACCATGAACACCGCGAGCGCGCGGTGGTGGTGACGGCTGTTGAGACCGCCCAGGAACCCGGCCGGCCGGGCGACTTCGGACGTGGACATGCGGACCCCAGTTCTCCCGGAAACGACGTGTGCGTCGACGATAACGGTTCCCGCGCGGTGTTCCGTTACTCCGGATTGCTGATGCGGTAAGGGAAATGGCGGAGTGCGTGCCGGCCGGGCGAGGCGGTCAGCGCGCGACGAGCCCGGTCGGGCGCTCCGGGGCGGGCGGGATGCGGAACAGCCGGGTGAACAGGTCGAGGTGCGCCGGGTCGCCCTGGACCCGGACCTTGCCGCTGGAGATGGCGTCCTGGGCGGTCAGGCTGCCGTTGAGCAGGTCGAGGACGGCCGGCCCCTGCGGCTCGATCACCAGGTCCGCCGCGGGCAGTGCGCCGGCGGAGGCCTTGAGCGCGCCGTCGTCGACCATGGCGTGCACGATCATGTCGCCGGGGTGGTGCAGCTCGTAGTTGACGTGCACGCCGGCGGCGGCCTCCTCCTGGAAGGTCGTGTAGAGCGAGATGATGGCGGTGTCGAGGGTGAAGACCTCGTCCGGCCTCGGGTAGGTCAGCGAGCGCGAGCCCCACAGGCCGAGGTCGAGCACGATGTGGTCGAGCTCGGTGCCGTACTCGGTGAGCTCGTAGACGACGCCGGCGTCCAGCTGCGACAGCACGCGGCGCCGGACCACGCCCGCCTCCTCGAGTTCGTTGAGGCGCGAGGTCAAGATGCTCACCGGGATGCGCGGCAGGGTGTGCTGCAGGTCGTCGAACCGCTTCGGGCCGAGCATGAGGTCACGGACGACGAGCAGCGACCACCGCTCACCGACGATCTCGAGCGCCCGGGCCAGGCCGCAGAACTGTCCGTAGGTGCGAGCAGAGGTAGGCATACTCGGGTCCTCACTTGTCTCGGGTGCCAGGCCGGGCGCCCCGGTTCGCGCACAGTCGCGAGTTCGGTTACGGTGCCCTGACGCGCCATGGCCGCAAACGGGCGTCGATGTCTACGGTGACGGTTCCCCACCGCGCGCGGCCAGTGAGCCGTACACCTCCGCCCGGTGCGTTTCCCACATCGGCCCATGCGTTTCGCATGACTTCCCCGTGCTCGCCGCACTGGCCCCGCCGACCCGCCGTGGAGCAGGATTCTGATTCCCTCGTCTCACTCGGCGACCGGCAGGAGAGCCATGCCCACGACAGCGGTGGACGCACGGGTACCGGACGACGGCGGCGGTGCCGCGACCCCTCAGGTGCCGGCGTTCCGGCGGCACCTGCGGGCGGAGGTCAGGGCGGGCAAGGGGGCCTACCTGTTCTCGGAACAGGGCGTGATCGCGATGCGCGGCGCGAAGATCGAGTCGCTCGCGGCGCTGCTCGACGGCACGCACGACCTCGACCGGCTGCTGCGCGGCCGTCCCGGCGGGATGCCGCCGGAGGAGGTCGCCGCGCTGCTGGCCCAGCTCGTCGACGCCGGCCTGGTGACGTTGCGCAGCCACGGCGGGGACACCCGGCCCGGCGACGAGCGCGCGCTGGCCTACTGGGACGCCTGCGGCATCGACGCGGACCTCGTCACGGCCCGGCCGGGCACCGTGCGGCTGGTGGCGGTGGGCGACAGCGCCGACGGGGTCGACGCCGGCCCGGTCGAACGGGCACTGGCCGGCGCCGGCCTCGACGTGGTGGGCGCGGACGGCGGCGCCGCCGACCTGTCGGTCGTGCTCTGCGCGGACTACCTCGACCCGCGGCTGGCCGCGATCGACCACGCGCACCGGCGGGCCGGGCGGCCGTGGCTGCTGGCGCGCCCGTCCGGGGCCCAGGTGTGGATCGGCCCGGTGCTGCGGCCGGACGGCGCGTGCTGGCACTGCCTGACCCACCGGCTGTGGGGACACCGGCACGCCGAAGCGTGCGTGCAGCAGGAGCTCGGCCACGCCGGGCCCGCGCGCCGCCCGGTGCCGGCGCTGCCGCCGCTGACCGCCGCCGCCGCGCACCTCGTCGCACTGGAGGCGGCCAAGTGGGTGGCCGGCTACCGCCACCACGGCCAGCAGTGCGTGTGGACGCTCGACACGCTCGACCTGCAGGGCAGGCTGCACGAGCTGCGCCGCCGCCCGCAGTGCCCCAGCTGCGGCGACCCGTGGCTGGTGGCGTGGCGCTCGGTGCGCCCGGTCGAGCTGAAGCCGGCGAAGAAGGCGACCACCGGGGGCGGCGGGCACCGGACCGCGACGCCGGCGCAGATGCTCGACCGGTACCGGCACCTGGTCAGCCCGGTCACCGGGATCGTCAAGGAGATCCGGCCCGACCCGGCCGCGCCGGCGTTCGCCAACGCCTACCGCTCCGGGCCCAACATCGCCCGCGGCGTCACCGGGATGGCCGCCCTGCGCGCGGGGCTGCGTTGCGAGAACGGCGGCAAGGGCGTCACCCCGCTCGACGCCGAGGTCGGCGCGCTCTGCGAAGCCGCGGAACGGTTCTCCGGCAACTTCCAGGGCGACGAGCTGCGCATCCGCGGCTCCTACCACGAACTGGGCGAGGAAGCCGTGCACCCCAACACGTGCATGCTCTTCGCCGACCGGCAGTACGCCGGCCGTGCGACCTGGAACCCCGAGCACGCGGACTTCCAGCGCGTCGGCGAGCCGTTCGACCCGGCCGCCCGCGTCGACTGGACGCCGCTGTGGTCGCTGTCCGGACGGCGGCGGCTGCTGCCGACGTCGTACCTGTACTACGGGAGCCCGTGCGACGGCGCGGCGCGTGGCGTGCGGGCCGACTCGAACGGCTCCGCGGCGGGCAGCAGCGTGGAGGACGCGATCCTGCAGGGGGCGCTCGAGCTGGTCGAACGCGACGCCGTGGCGATTTGGTGGTACAACCGCACGCCGGTGCCGGGCGTCGACCTCGCCTCCTTCGCCGACCCGTGGCTGGACGAGGTGGTCGCGGGCTACGCGGGGCTCGGGCGCGAGCTGTGGGTCCTCGACGTGACGTCGGACCTCGGCATCCCGGTGACCGTCGCGCTGTCCCGGCGGATCGACGGCCCGCACGAGGACGTCATCTTCGGCTTCGGTGCGCACCTCGACCCGCGGATCGCGGTGCGCCGCGCGGTGACCGAGCTCAACCAGATGCTGCCGGTGGTCCAGTCCGCCGGCCATGACCTCGACGACCCGGACGCCCGCCGCTGGCTGAGCTACGCCACCGTCGCGAACCAGCCGTACCTGCGGCCCGCGGCGGGTGTGCGGATGCGGACCGCCGCGGAGTTCCGGTTCGTCAACCGGCCCGACGTCCGCGACGACGTCGAGGCGCTGGACCGGCTGTTCACCCGGGCCGGCCTGGAGCTGCTGGTGCTCGACCAGACCCGGCCGGACGTCGGGATCCCGGTGGTGAAGGTCGTGGTGCCGGGGCTGCGCCCGTTCTGGGCCCGGTTCGCGCCGGGCCGGCTCTTCGACGTCCCGGTCCGCCTCGGCAGGCTGGCCGCGCCGACCCCGTACGAACGGCTCAACCCGTTCCCGATGTTCCTCTGAGCGCCTGCGGGCGCTCGGTGTTCGTAGTTCGCTTGAGGAGTTGGCCTTGTCTGCTGACCGCCCGGAAGGGGCCCCGGAGACCGTCCGGCTCTGGTCCCTCACCGAAGACACCCTGCTGGAGGCGGGGGACGACGACACGATCGTCGCGGTCACCTGGTGGGGCGAGTACGAGCTGGCCGGCATCCCCGAGCCGGTCCGCGAGTCGCTGAGCCGGATGGTGCTCGGCCCGGTTTCGATGGGCAACCTCGCCTCGTCGGCGAGCGGCGCCGCCGAAGCGTGGGCGGGCGCGCTGCGGAAGGTCCTGACCCGGCTGTCCGGCTCGGTCGTGCATTCGCTGGCGCTCAACGACGGCCAGGGACCGGTGCTCTCGGCGATCCCGGTGACGCAGTCCCCGGTCTTCCCGGCCGGCCCGGTGCCACCCGGACGGCTGATCAAGCTTTCGCGGTTCTCGGCGATGCGGCCGGACGGCTCCGGGATGCTGCTGGAGTCCCCGCGCGCCCGGTACCGGGTCGCGCTGCTGCGCCCGCCCGCGGCGCTCGTGGCGACGTCGCTGGCCGGGCCGGTCACCGTCGCGCAGGTCGCCGAGACCACCGGGGTGGCCGAGCAGATCGTGGCCGACGTCGTGGCGTTCCTGGTCGGCGCGGGTGTCGCGCTGGTGGCCGACGACTGGGCGCAGTTCGCCGAGGACACCGACACCGATCTCGCCGTCTGGACGCCGCACGACATGCTGTTCCACGCGCGCAGCCGGACGTGGCAGAAGGCCGGCTCGACGGAGCCGCGCCGGGCGGGGGCCGAGCCACCGGTGGTCAAGCCGATCACCGCCGGCCCGACGTTCCCGCTGCACCGCCCGGACCCGGCGGTGCTCAAGGCGACCGATCCGACGCTGAGCACGCTGCTCGAACAGGACCACGGGTGCCCCGAGGTCACCGAGCGCGCGCTGTCGGCCGAGCAGATCGGGGAGTTCCTCTACCGCGCCGCGCGGGTGCGCTCGATCGGGCCGGCCTACCTGCCCGGCGGGCCCGGCCACGAGGCGTCCCAGCGGCCGTACTTCAGCATCGCCTGCCTGTACGAGCTCGAGATCTACGTCGGGATCAACCGCTGCGTCGGCCTGGGGCGCGGGATCTACCACTACGACCCGCTGTGGCACACGCTGACGCTCGTCAACGACGATTCGGTCGTCCTGGACGGCCTGCTCGACCTGGCCATGGTCGGTGCGGGCAGCCACCGCAGGCCGTCGGTGCTGCTGACGATGACCGCGCGGATGTCGCGGATCGCCTGGGTGCTCGGCAGCGCCGCGTACGCGACGACCCTGCTGCACGTCGGCGCCCTGCAGCAGGTCCTCTACCTGGCGGCCAAGGCGATGGGGCTCGCGGCGCACGCCGTCCCGGTCGACGCCGGGGACCGCGTGGACCACTCGCTGAAGCTCGAGTGGCCCGCCGAAGTGAGCGTCGGCGAGTGCGTCCTGGACTTCCCGGGCGGTGCGCCGTCACCCTGACAGCCGGGCCCGCCCTGTTACCTTGGTGTTCTTGGAGTGCGGGGTGACGCGGGAGGGGCCGTGAGTTATCCGGTGCGGATTCGCGGTGTGCAGACCGGCGGCCACGCTCCGCCCTCCGGGGAGGAGCGGCGAGACTTCCGCACGCTCGTGTTCGGGGCGCAGGCGGTGGCCGCCGCCGCGGTGGCGCTGCTGGCCGCCCTGCCCGTGCTGACCGGCGTGGCGTCCTGGCCGGTGCGGCTGGCCGCGCTGGTGCTCGCCGCCGTGCTCGCGGGCGGGCACCTGGCCTGGTTCGGCACGGGCCGGTTCCGGCGTCCGGTCCTCGCTTTGGCTGTGTCAGCCGCATTCGGGCTCGTGCCGTTGCTGCCGCTGGGCGCGCCGTGGAGCCCCGCCGCCGGGTTCTTCGCCGGCGGGGTGCTGCTCGTGACCCGGTCGGTCCGTGCGGTGCCGGCGGCGCTGCTCGCGTGCGTCGCGGCGGGGCTCGGTGCGGCGTTGACCACCGGTTCGGGGGATGCCGGGGTGGGGGGTGCGGTGTCGGCCGCGGTGGCGGCGCTGACGCTGTTCGGGCTGGGCACGGCCGCGCGGCTGGTCGCCGAGCGCGAGGACGAAGTGCGCGAGCTGAAGCGCCAAGTCATCGCCGAAGAGCGCAAGCGGTTCTCCCGCGACCTGCACGACCTGCTCGGGCTGAGCCTTTCGGCGATCACCCTCAAGGGTGAACTCGTCGACCGGTTGGTGCCCGGCCGGCCCGAGCAGGCGAAGGCGGAACTGGCGGAGCTGCTGGTGATGTCCCGCCGCGCGCTGGCCGACGTCCGCAGGATCGCCGCGGGCTACCGGGAGCTGTCGCTCGACGACGAGTGCCGGGCGGCCGCGGACGTGCTGAACGCCGCCGGCACCCGCGTGACGGTGGACCGCTCCTGCCTCGGCGACCTGCCGCCGCGGGTGGCCACCGCACTGGCCACCGTGCTGCGCGAAGGGGTGACGAACGTCGTGCGCCACAGCACGGCGAGCTGGTGCGCGTTCTCGGTGAGCACGGTGGACGGCACGGCCTGGCTGGAGATCCTCAACGACGGCGCGGGCGGCGTGGACGGCAGCGGCGCGGATTCCGGTGCGGGGCTGCGCAACCTGGCCGACCGCGTCGAGGACCTGAACGGCACGTTGACGACCGAAACCGGCCCGGACGGCACCCACCGGCTCCTGGTGGCGATCCCGCTGGGCTCACTGGAGGGCCGCCGGCGGCGGGCCGGCTGACGCGGGAAACGCTTTCCGGCCCGGGCGCGGACCGGCTCGGCCGGCCGGGATTCGGTTGCGGGGTGCGGTTCGGTCGCCGCGGGGCCGTGCGCGGCGGCGGGACCGGAGCCGCTCGGCTGCGGTGATGGCGTGGCGTCCGGTCGCCGCGGCGGCAAGGTCGTGCCGTTTGCGTGATGGAAACGCCGGCTCGCGTGCCTGGAGGGTCGGCCGGCTGCGGGGGTGCCGAGGGGTCAGAGCCACTCGGCTTCGGTGGCGATGCGGATGGCGTGGACGCGGTTGCGGGCGTTCAGCTTCGTCACCACGGCGGCCAGGTAGTTGCGGACCGTGCCGGCCGAGAGGAACAGCTCGGAGGCGATGTCCGAGACCGTGCGGCCGCGCGCGGCCAGCGAAAGGATTTCGATCTCGCGCGGGGTGAGCGGGCAGTCGTCGGTCTCCCAGGCGGCCAGTGCCAGCTCGCTGTCGATGACGCGGCGGCCGATCGCGACCGAGCGGACCGCGTTCGCCAGCTTGTCCGAGGGGGCGTCCTTCAACAGGAACCCGTTCACCTTCGCGTCCAGCGCCCGGCGCACCGTGCCCGGCCGGCCGAGGCTGGTCAGGATCAGGGTGTGGACGTCCGGGAGGCTCTCGTGGATTTCGATCGCCGCCGACAGCCCGTCCTTGCCCGGTAGATCGATGTCGATGATCGCGACGTCCGGATGGGCCGCTTTGGCGGCGGGCAGGATCTGGTCGCCGGTGGAAACCTCGGCGACCACTTCGATGTCGGATTCCAGGTTCAGCAGGGCGACCAGGGCGCCGCGGACCATGTGCATGTCCTCGGCCAGCAATACCTTGATCACGACGGTACCTCGCACCCCAGTCCGGCGGCTCCCAATGGCGATTGTACGCCATTGCCGGACCGTGCCGGTCTTCGCGGAAGCGGACCCGCGATCGCCGGTCCGCGAAATACGCCGAAATCCACTTGCTTTTACCGGTACGGCCCGGTAGCGGCAATCCGGCCGCCGATGTCGGCACCTTGGGCCGAATGGCTGCGGTCGAACCGCATCGGGATTCACCCGATGTGCGTGTGTTCAGCTGGCGATCGAACGCGTAAGGGCGGCCTGCCGCAAGCTCGGGAGTGCCAGCAGGACCGGCGGATCGAAGCCGTGCCGCGGACGCAGGCGGACGTCGGCCAGGCTCGCGGTGACGCCGCGGTGCACCGTCACCGGACCGGTGAGGCCGGTGAACGGCCGCAGGCCCTGCGTGCCGTCGTGCGGGCAGGTCCCGAAGGCGTGCGTCAGCACGTACCAGGAGCCCAGCGGGACGTCGGTCAGCGCATACGGCCCGGGACCGGGCAGGATCGCGTGCCGGGCCGGCGCGCCTTCGGTGATCCGGGCGGCGAAGAGCCCGACGAAGACCGGCCCCACCTCGGCGGGAACGGACACGCGCAGCTGCCCGCGCACGGTCGCCCCCGAGCCCGGCTGGGCCTGCCGGTCGGCGATCCGCGGGGCCATGCCGTGCAGCTGGCGGTAACCTGACGGCGAGACGCCCACGCTGCCGCTGAATCGCGCGCTGAACGTCCCGACACTGTTGTAGCCGACCTGGTGGCTGATGTCGGCCACCGAGATGGCGGTGGTCGCGAGCAGGTGCTTCGCCTCCGCCAGCCGCAGGGCCGACAGGAACCGGCCCGGCGACAGCCCGGTGACCCGCAGGAACACCCGCGTGAAGTGGAACTTGCTGAACATGGCCGCGCGGGCGAGGTCGTCGATCGTGAGGCGTTCGCCCAGGTTGTCTCGCATCGTCACGATGGCGCGTGCCACGGCTTGCCGGACGATCTCGTCCATGATGGGCCGTCCCTGTCGGTCGTGGAGTTGCCGCCCGATCGCCTTCCGGCGAAGGCACCCGGAGCGGGAATTGATTCCAGGAAACTGTAGATCCGCGGCGGTCTACTTCTTAAGTGCTCTGTGCACCGGCCGGGATGGATTTTGCCGGTGGCCGACATGCGTTTTGCACATGTGGGGTTTGGCCGCGGCGGCGTCGGGTACCTCGTTCGTGCGGACCGTGCGTTTCTCACGGTGCTCGCGCCTGCCCGCATCCGGTCGACCGCGAATAGTGACGAAAATGCGGCGTTCCGGCCTGTTTCCGGGGTTTGCTAGCCCATTCGGAGGCTATTGCGCCAACCGGGCGGACCATGTGTAAGCCACATCGCCCCGGTGATGCGGGCACTGGCTGCCGTCCCATTCATGGGCGACTATTTGAGACACGTGAAGCACTCATCTTCGCCACTGGGAGCAAAAAATGGCCGCACAGGTTTCCGCCAATGTTCGTGTGCTTTTCGCCGAACTGGGTGTCGAGTTCGACCAGTCCGCCGCCGATCTGGTGATCGAGCGGTTCGGCCAGTGGGGCGACAGCCTCACCGCGGCGGGGCCGGTTCGCGCCACCATCTGCCGTGCGGATGTCCTCGAAGCGGCCTGAGCAGGTTTTCGCAGGTCGTGCCCCGGCCAGCCGGTCACCGCGAGTGTTCGCGGTGGCCGGCTCGCCGCGTGTGGAGCATCGGAAAATTTGTAACTGACCCCGCGGTAAACCCGCGGCCGCCGGCGTAGGGGGATCGTCACGGCTCGTAGTCGCTTCGTCGCGAAGAGGGGATTTTTTACCGCGTACTCACCTATGCATGTGCATTTCGAGGGATTCACCGCGAGTGGCGCCCGAACGGTGCAACCGATTCGGCAAGCAAAATGTTTAACTGGGCTTCTGGGGAATCGTGAGTGCGGAGGCACCCGTGATCAAAGTACTGGTTGCCGAGGACATGCACATCGTACGGGGGGCGCTGGTCGCGTTGCTCCGGCTGGAACCCGACATCGACGTGGTTGCGGAGGTCGCGTCGGGGCCCGAAATCCTGCCCATGGCGCGCGCGAGGCAGGCCCAGGTCGCGGTCATCGACATCGACCTGCCGGGCATGGACGGTCTCACCGCGGCCGGTGAGCTGCACGAGCAGCTCCCGGAGTGCCGGACGCTGATCCTGACCAGCCTGGGCCGGCCGGGCACGCTGCGGCGCGCGCTGGACGCCAAGGTGGGCGGGTTCCTGCTGAAGGACGCGCCACCCGACAAGCTGGCCAGCGCGGTCCGCGGGGTCCTCGCCGGCCGCCGCATGGTCGACGGCGACCTGGCGCTCGCCGCCTGGGACACCGTCGACTGCCCGCTCACCGCCCGCGAGCTGGACGTATTGCGGATGGTCGCGCAGGGCTACGGGACGGTGGAGGTCGCCGCGCGGCTGTACCTGTCCGCCGGCACGGTCCGGAACTACCTCACGACCGTCGTCGCGAAGCTCAACGCCCGCAACCGGGTCGACGCCATCCGCATCGCCGAGGAGTCCGGCTGGCTGTGAGGCGGGAAGGCCCGGACCCCCGGCCGGTCAGACCGGGACCGCCGCGCGGAGCCGGAAGCGGCCGTCCGGCTCGACGCCCGCGGTGAGCTCGCCGCCCAGGTCGGCGAGCCGGTGCGAGAGGTTGCCGATCCCGCTGCCGGGCGAGGTGTCGCGCGGCCCGGGTGGTTCCGGGACGTCGGCGTCCGCCGGGCGGCCGGAGCGCGGCCGGTCGCCGTTCCGCTCGACGCCGTCGTTGACGATTTCGAGGACGACCCCGCCGTCCGTGCGGCGCATCGCGATCTCGCAGGTTTCCACCCGGCTGTGTCGCAGCACGTTCGTGACGCCTTCGCGCAGGACGACGGCCAGCACCGTGCGCACCGACGTGGGGAGGTCGTCCGCCAGCATCTCCATGCGCACCCGGACGTCCGCGGCGGCCAGCACGGACTTCGCCGTGCGGGACTCGCTGTCCAGCGACAGCTCCCGGTAGCCGCTGGCCACCGACCGGACGTCGGACAGGGCTTGCCGGGTCAGGCCGAGCACCTCGGTCAGCTCCTCGGCCGCGCGGTCGCGGTCCAGCGGCAGCACCCGCGCGGTCAGCTCGCTCTTCAGCGCGATCGCCGAGAGGCTCATGCCGAGCAGGTCGTGCAGGTCGCGGGCGAACCGGAGGCGTTCCTCGGCGAGCGCCATCTCGGCCAGCCGCCGCCGGGTGTTGTCCAGCTCGGTCACCAGCCGGACCAGCCACAACAGCCCGAACACCGCCAGGCCCGTCATCACCGTCGCGGCGGTGTAGAACAGCGCGGTGGTGGTGTCCGCTCCCGAAGCGTGCTGGATCGCCGCGTACGCGGCGATGTTGAGGGCGAAGAACGCCCAGCCCGCCACCGGCGGCAGGACCAGCAGCGCGCTGCCGATGAGCAGCCCGGGCACGCTGACCCAGTGCGGGCCCAGCGGCAGCAGGGGCAGGTAGATCAGGCAGACCTGGACGAACAGCATGCCGTAGCTCTGCGCCGAGCGCAGGGGGGTCGACGGCCGGTTGAAGTACGAGAACTGCAGGGCGAGCAGGGCCGCGATCGAGCCGACGACCAGGGCCACCTCCCACGCCCGGGTGGTCACCTGGAGCAGGTGCACCGTCGCGCCGGACCCCATGAGTCCCATCACGACCGGCAGCAGCCCGCGGATCCGCTTCGACTCCGTGTCCGACCGCTGCTCGGCGTCGGAGGAAGCGGCCGTGTCCAGCCGCTCGGGGACGGGAAGCTCGACGCGCAGCCGGAAGCGGCCGTCCGCGCCGGATTTCGCCGTCGCCGTGCCGCCGAGCGCGGAGATCTCGCCGGACAGGGTGGTCAGCCCGCTGTCCGGGTCGCCCGGCGGCACGCCGTCGCTGACGATCTCCAGGGTGACGCGGCCGTCCCGGTGCCGGACGTCGATCTCGCAGTGCTCGACGTCGTCGAGGCGCAGGACGTCGGTGACCCCTTCGCGCAGTGCCTTGGCCAGCAGCGTGCGCGCCTGGACCGGCAGGTCACCCTGGTCGAGGTGGACCCGCACGGCGATCTCGGACGCCGACAGCAGCGTTTCGGCCGTCCGGGACTCCTTCTCCAGCGAAAGCTCGCGGTAGCCGTGCGAAACCGCGCGGACGTCCGACAGCGTGCGCTGGGCGGTCGCGGTGATGTCGGCGAGTTCGGCCTTGGCCTGCTCGACCGACTTCCGCATCAGCCGGTGCACCAGCTCGCCCTTGAGCGCGATCGCGGACAGGCTCAGCCCGAGCAGGTCGTTCAGGTCGCGGGCGAAGGCGAGCCGCTGCTCGGCGACCGCGCGCTGCGCCAGCTCCGTGCGGGCCTCGTGCAGCCGGTGCACCATCCGCGCGAGCCGCGCGAGCAGGTAGAAGAGCAGGCTGTAGAACAGCGCGCCGAAGGCGCCGTAGATCGTGATCAGCGGAGAAGCGCCGAACACGTGGTAGATCCAGCCGATGCTGACGACGACCCCGGCCAGCGCGGTCCAGGCGTACCGGGACGGCAGGACCAGCAGCACCGCGCCGCCGACGAAGTCGGGCATGTCGGCCCAGTTCAGGCCGAAGGTGAGGATCGGGACGTAGGCGAGCACGACCATCACGGCGAGCAGCACCCGGCTGGTGACCGAGTCGAGCCGGACGGTCGGACGGCTGAACCACAGCAGCTGGATCGTGAGGAGCGCGGCGATGCCGAACAACGCGTAAGCTGCGCCCAGGACACCGACCGACGTCGGCAGCAGGCTGACCAACCCGATCACGCTGAAGCCCGCGACGACGACGACGATGATGGCCGAGGCCAGGTACGTGGCCAGCCGCGGCCGCCGGTCCGCCGCGGTGGTGCCGCGGGGCTCGGCGGTCGCTGAGCGCGCTGGTGACGGCTCGAGTGCGGCTGCCGGAGTCATCGATGCGGGCCCTCCGGAATCTGCGCGGCGACCGGGCCGCCCGGGAGGCCGGGTCCGGGCGATGTGTGCATGGTGACAAATCGATCCTAGCTCACGGGAGTGCCTCGACAGCGGAGCGAAAAGCACGCGCGGAACCGCCCCGGTGGCGTAACCGCACATCGGGGCGGGGCGAAAGGTGAGGTCAGCGGGGGTCCGGTGCCGGCGGGAAGCCGCCCGGCGGACCGAGCAGGCCCAGGAACTCCAGGCGCGGCACGGCGACCGATCCGGTGTGCAGCACGGTGTCGTCGGCGAGCCGGAAGAAGCTCAGCCCGCACTCGTCGTCCCAGAAGTCGCCCGGCACGTGCCGGGTCGCGGGGAAGTCTTCGGTGAACGTGGTGCCGACGGCCGAGTACGCGGCCAGGTCCCAGCCGAGGTGCCGCCGGTACTGCTCGAGCTTCGCGTAGGGGGCGCGGGAGACGAGGACCAGCCGCAGGCCGGGGTCGTTCAGCGCGGCGGCGAGATCGGCGGTCGGCACGACGTCCGCGGGCCCGCTGTGGTCGGCCATCGGGTGGTGCACGGCCAGCCGCGGGTGGCCGGCGAACAACTCGGTCAACGAGACGCGTCCCTGCGGACCCTCGAACAGGTACTCGGCCCCGGCGACGACACGGGGGCGGTCCAACTCCGGCACGGTCAGCTCCGTCATTTCGCCCTCCTGGCAGTGGTCTCCGACGGATTGTGGGCCGGTTCCGGTGGAAGCACCCAGCGTTCGACCGGGAATCCGCAAGCTGGGAGACGCCCGGCCCGCCGTGCCGGGCCGGGCGCGGCGACTCTAGGCTCGGACCATGGCACGCTATTTCGACCTGCACCCGGAGAACCCGCAGCGCCGGGCCCTCGGCCAGGTCGTCGAGATCCTCCGCGCCGACGGGCTGATCGCCTACCCGACCGATTCGTGCTTCGCGCTCGGGTGCCGTCCGGGCAACCGGGACGGGCTGGACCGGATCCGCGCCATCCGCAAGCTCGACCACCGGCACCACTTCACGCTGGTGTGCCAGGACTTCGCCCAGCTGGGGCAGTTCGTCCACATCGACAACGCGGTGTTCCGCGCGATCAAGGCGGCGACCCCGGGCAGCTACACCTTCATCCTGCCGGCGACCAAGGAAGTGCCGCGGCGGTTGATGCACGAGAAGAAGAAGACGGTCGGCGTGCGCATTCCGGACCACCGCGTCACCCAGGCGCTGCTGGCCGAGCTGGGCGAGCCGCTGCTGTCGAGCACGCTGCTGCTGCCCGGGTCGGGCGAGCCGATGACCCAGGGCTGGGAGATCAAGGAAGAACTGGACCACCAGCTGGAAGCGGTGCTCGACTCCGGCGACTGCGGGGTCGAGCCGACGACCGTCGTCGACTTCTCTTCCGGCGAGGCCGAGATCCTGCGCGTCGGCGCGGGCGACCCTGCGCCGTTCGAGTGACGCTCAGCGCTCCAGCAGCTCCAGCCACCGGGCGGTGCGCCGGCCGGCGAAGTCCAGCGCGAGGTCTTCGGCGAAGCGGCGGCCGGTCACCAGGAGGCAGAAGTCCTCGGCCGGGCCGGTGACGCGATCGGTGGCGTCCTCCGGCCCGAAGTCCCACCGCGTCCCCGAGGGGGCGACCAGTTCGAACCGGAACGGCGCGGCCGGCGGCTTCTCCTGCTGCCGCAGGTAGGCGCGGTCCCGCGTGCGGACGCCGTAGTAGGCGACGTGCCCGATCGAGTCGTCGCGCCGCGGGCGGACGCCGAACGTGTCGGCGATGTCCTGTCCGGCGGCGAAGATCTCGGTCAGCACCGCCGCGGCGAGCACGGACGGGCGAAGCGGGCCGTCGCTCCACGGCAGCTGCGGCTCCGGCGGCGCCGTGGCGAGCAGGGCGTTGGCCTTCCGCTGCTCGATCAGCCAGAACAGGATCGCCTCGTCGAGCGAGTCGTAGGAGATCTGCGGGATCACGCCGAACACGTCCGGGTTCTCGACGCTGAGCCGGGCCAGCCGCGCGGTCGACGTCAGCCGGGCGAAGTGCCCGGTGAGGTCGGGGCCGGAGCCGTAGCCGTGCCGCTCGGCCAGCTCGGCCAGCGCCTCGGTCTCGGCCTGCAAGTCCGTGAACACGTCGGCCATCGGTACCAACCTCCTGGTCCGGGTAACCCGGGACTGCCCGCGTCCAGGCTGGCAGGCGCGCCCGTGCCCGCTCCACTCCACGGTTGCGGCCGGCGCTATGTTCGTGATGTTCGTGCCGCGCGCCCGGCGAGGGCGGCCGAAGGGAGACCGGACGTGAAGTACCTGCTGGCGATGTACCTGAACCCCGACGTGATGGCG
Source organism: Amycolatopsis mediterranei (assembly GCF_026017845.1). Taxonomy (NCBI): domain Bacteria; kingdom Bacillati; phylum Actinomycetota; class Actinomycetes; order Pseudonocardiales; family Pseudonocardiaceae; genus Amycolatopsis; species Amycolatopsis mediterranei. The sequence continues at coordinate 7,880,360 of NZ_CP100416.1, read as the reverse complement.
AAGCTGTCCGAGCAGGACATGGACGCGATCATGACCGGGCACCAGGAGTTCATCCGGACGATCCGGGAGTCCGGCGAGATGATCAGCACGCAGGCGCTGGGCGCGGTCGCCGACAGCAGCGTCGTGCGGGTGCGCGGCGGCCTGCCGGCGGTCACCGACGGGCCGTTCCTGGAGTCGAAGGAGTTCCTCGCCGGCTACTACCTCGTCGAGTGCGCGAGCAAGGAGCGCGCGGTCGAGCTCGCCGCGATGATCCCGGACGCCGCCGTCGAAGGTCTCGGCATCGAGGTGCGCGAGGTCGTCTTCTTCGCCGACGCCGAAACCGAAGTCCCCATGGCGTGACCGGCGTCGCCGAGGTCCTGCGCCCGCTCGTGCCGCAGGTGCTGGGCGCGCTGGTGCGCCGGTACGGCCAGTTCGACGCGTGCGAAGACGCGGTCGCCGACGCCCTGCTCGCCGCGAGCGAGCAGTGGCCGGCCGAGGGCGTCCCGGACAACCCGCGCGGCTGGCTGATCACCGTCGCCACCCGGCGGCTCACCGACCACTGGCGCAGCGAAAGCGCGCGACGGCGGCGGGAGGAGTCGGTCACCCTGCGGGAGCCGCCGCCGGTCGCGCCCGGGCCCGGCGAGGACCAGGCCCCGGACTCCGACGACACGCTGTCGCTGCTGTTCCTGTGCTGCCACCCCGCCGTCTCGCCGCCTTCGCAGGTCGCGCTGACGCTGCGCGCGGTCGGCGGCCTGACCACGGCGGAGATCGCGCGCGCCTTCCTGGTGCCCGAGGCGACCATGACGCGGCGCATCACCCGCGCGAAGGAGAGCATCGCCGCCGCCGGCTCGACCTTCAGCGAGCCCTCGGCGGCGGACTTCCCGGAGCGGCTGCGCGTGGTGCTGCAGGTGCTCTACCTGATCTTCAACGAGGGGTACACCGCCACTTCCGGCCAGGACCTCCAGCGCTTGGAGCTGACCGCGGAGGCCATCCGGCTGGCGCGCGCCGTGCACGCGCTCCTGCCCGGGGACGGCGAGGTCACCGGGTTGCTCGCCCTGATGCTGCTGACCGAGGCGCGCCGTGACGCGCGGATCGGCGACCGCGGCGAACTCGTCCCCCTGCCGGAGCAGGACCGCGGCCGCTGGGACGCCGCCCTGATCGACGAGGGCGAGGGGCTGATCGACGCGGTGGTCGGCCGCACCGCGCTCGGGCCGTACCAGGTGCAGGCCGCGATCGCCGCGCTGCACGACCGGGCGCCGAGCGCCGAGGCCACCGACTGGCCGCAGATCGTCGAGCTGTACGAGCTGCTCCGGACGTTCATGCCGGGGCCGGTGGTCACGCTGAACCAGGCGGTCGCCGTCGCCCAGGTCGCCGGCCCCGACCAGGCGCTGGCCCTGCTGGACACGGTCGACGCCGACCTCGACGTCGGCCGGCGGGCGGACGCGGTCCGGGCCCACCTGCTGGAGCTGCGCGGTGACCGGGCCGCGGCCCGGGACCACTACCTCCGCGCGGCGGAGCGGACGCCGAGCCTGCCCGAACGCCGCTACCTCGTGGAACGGGCCGGGCGGCTCGTCCCCGAGGAGGACGGCGCCCGGCCCTGAGCCGGCGCGATCACCGCACCACGATGCCCTCCGGCGGCTCCGGCGCCGCGGGAACGTGGAACAGCTGCGCGAACAGCTGGAGGTCGGCGACCTCGCCCTCGATCGCCAGCCGGCCGCCGCGCACGGCCTCGTCCGCCGCGACCGTGCCGCTCATCAGGTCCAGCAGCGCGGCGGCGTGGTCGGCCTTGATGATCAGGTCCGCACCCGGCAGGCGGCCTTCGCCGACCTTGGCCACGCCGTCCTCGATCAGCGCGTGGACGATCATCTGGTCGCCGTAGCGGATCTCGTAGGTCACCTGGACGCCTTCGGCCACGTCGGGCCGGAAGGTGGTGTACAGCGAGAGGATCGCCGAGTCCAGGGTCAGGATGTCGCCGGGCTTCGGCTGGTGCAGGGACCGCGCGCCCCACAGGCCGAGGTCGAGCAGGACCTGGTCGAGTTCGCTGCCGTACTGGGTCAGCTCGTAGACGACACCGGCGTTCAGTTCCCCGCGCACGCGGCGGCGGATCACGCCGGCCGCCTCGAGCTCGTTGAGCCGCGCGGAAAGGATGCTCGACGGGATCTTCGGCAGGCCGGCCTGCAGTTCGTCGTAGCGCTTCGGCCCGAGCACGAGGTCACGCACGACGAGCAGCGACCAGCGCTCCCCGACGATCTCGAGCGCGCGGGCGAGCCCGCAGAACTGGCCGTAGGCGCGGGTGTGGGTCGTGGGCATGAGCGGTCCTCTTCCTTCGTGCGGTGGAACTGTCGGATCAGCGGTGGTCGCCTTCGGAAATCAGGTCGCGGTGCAGGAGCTGCAGCTCGTCGCAGGGTTCGACGCCGAGCTCACCGGCGAGCCGGGAGCGCAGGCCGCGGTACACCGTCATCGCGTCGGAGCGCCGTCCGCTGCGGCCGAGCGCGCGCATCAGCTGGCCGTGCAGGGCTTCGTCGAGCGGGCTGTGCGTCGCGAGGCCGCGCAGTTCGCCGATCAGTTCGCGGTGGTGGCCACCGGCGATCTCGGCTTCGATGCGCAGGTGCAGGACGTTCCGCTGCTGCTCGACCAGCTCGGTGCGGTAGGCCGAAAGGACCGGGCCGCACTGCAGGTTGGCCAGCGGCGCGCCGGACCACAGGTCGAGGGCGCTGCGGTAGCTGTCGGCCGCGCCGGCGTGGTCGCCGGCCGCGCGCCGGCTGTTGCCGAGGTGCTGGAACAGCCCGAAGTCGTGCACGTCCACCTGGGTGGGCTCGATGTGCAGGGCGTACCCGGACTGGCGCGTGGTCAGCATCTTGTCCGCGTCTTCGGCGAGCTGGTGATCGGCGATGCACCGCCGGAGGTGGTAGACGTAGGTGTGCAACGTCGTGCGGACGGTGCGCGGCGGGTTGTCCGACCACAGCTCCTGGATCAGCGTGTCGATGTGCACCATCCGGCCGGGCCGGGTCACCAGCACCGCGAGCAGCTGCAGGACCTTCGGCGTCTTGGGCGCGTGATCGACGCCGTCGCGCAGGACCTCCAGCGGGCCGAGGACAGTGAACCGCACGTCGTCTTCGCCGCTGCCGCGCGATCCTTCCCCTCGCCGTTCGTCGGAGTACATGGCAGGCCTCCTGCATCTCAAGGTTCCCTCGCGTCCCCAGTTCACGCGATCCCCAATTCACGCCTCGCGGGTCGGTGGAAGGCCGAACTCCGGGCTCCTATCCGAATGTGACAGACGAGGCCGGGCACAGCCAGTGACCTGCCCACCGGAGTCGCGGGAGCTTTTCCCCGTGGAGCCGGGTGTTCCGCACGTCCTCCGGGTGCGAAACGCACCCCGGCGCCCACGGCCGGCCAGGACGTCGCCGCCGGGACGGTTCCCCGCAACGGCCCAGAACCGAACACGGAGGGACCAATGGACCCCTTCGTGTGATGCGGTGCGCACGGACGGCGGCGTGCGTTCCGCACCCCGGGCCCGGGTGTTCCGCCGGGATCGGACGGGCCCGGCGTCCGTGGCCGGGGAATTTCCGGCGAGATCCCTCAAGGGCTCGTCGATCGTCCCGCAATCCGGTTCATCTTCGCTGCAGCGAGGAGAACCAGACGACGGGGAATTCGAGATTGGACTGATGATGTTGCGTTCGATTGCGGCTGTCGGCCACGACAGCGGGTCCGATGAGCCTGGGCGGCGGCCACCGGCCTGGGACCGTACCGAACCGGTGATCCGCCCGGCCGTGCTCACGGCGATCAAGCTCATCCAGGACCGGTACTTCGAGCCCCTCACGCTCGACGAGCTGGCGTCCGAGGTGTTCATCAGCAGGTTCCACTTCTCCCGGATGTTCGCCGAAACCACCGGGGTCACCCCGGGCCGGTTCCTGACCGCGGTCCGGCTCTTCGAAGCGAAGCGGTTGCTCCTGACGACCTCGCTCAACGTGTCCGACATCGTCTGCAGCGTCGGCTACAGCAGCGTCGGCACCTTCACCAGCCGGTTCTCCCGCGCGGTCGGGATGACGCCGACGCAATACCGCGAGCCGCAGGTGGCCGAGCTGCTCGTGGCGATTTCCCCGCACTACCAACGGGTTCCGCCGCTGAGCGCGCTGCGGGGCGCCGGCCGCAACTGCGCTTCCCTGCGCGCCGGTACCGGAACGCTGGCGCTGCAGCTGGACCTGCCGGCCGGCCTGCCCGCCGCCGACGTGCTCGTCGGCCTCTTCGCCGATCCGGTGCCGCAGTGCGGTCCGGTCGCGTTCAGCGGTGCGGGCGCCATGTACTCCGGCGAGCTCCGCCTGACCGGGGTCCCGGCCGGCTCCTGGACCGCGATCGCCGTGGCCCGGCACCGGGTGGTCGGCGCCGCCGGTTCGTGGTTCTCCATCGGGTACTCGACCGCCCAGGTCGCCGCCCACGGACTGTCCACCGGCCGGGTCGAGCTGCGTCCGCCGGCGCCGACCGACGCACCGATCGCGATCACCCTGGCCTCGCGCCAGTCCCCGTTCAGCCAGCGGATGCTGGCGATGCAGCGCCCTGCCCTGCGCGCCGTGGCCTGACCGAACCCCATCCGAGCAAAGGATTCTCCTCATGTCCTCTTTCATCGGCGTCCTGCGGAAGCAGGTGCTCGCGCCGTCGTTCGCGTCGGTCGGGTTCGCCGGCCGGAACTTCCCGGTGACCCACACCGACGCGACGGCCCGGCTGGAGGCGGTGCCGCAGGCGGTGGTGTGCGGGTTCGAATGGGCCATCGAAGGCGCATCCCTGTGGGAAATCGAGCGGCGGCTCGCGCTCATCGAGCCCGAGCAACGCGGCTTCGCCTACGAAGGCGCCACGATGGGCTACACGATCCTCGACGCCATGCCCGGCGGCGGCCGCGACCGCACCCGCGCACTGCTGGAAGGGCCGGGGCGCCCGCACATCTTCCTGACCTACATCGGGATCGGCTTCGCGATGGCGCGGCTGCCGCGTCCACTGTGGAAGAACATCCTGCCCGAACTGACCGGGGTGCCCTACCACCCGGTGATGAGCTGGCTGGCCGTCGACGGCTACGGCTTCGACCGCGCCTACTTCGACACCCGGCGCTGGGTGGACGAGCAGGCCGAGCCGGAGCCCTACCCGTGGGCGGGGCGGCCGGAGTACTTCGCGCGGGCGTTCGACCAGGGCGTCGGGCGGGCGCTGTGGTTCATCAACGGCGGCGTGCCGTCGGCGGTGGCCGAGGCCGTCGGCCGGTTCGCCGAGCCGCGGCGGGCGGACCTCTGGAGCGGCGTGGGGCTGGCGTCGACCTTCGCCGGCGGCACCGACCAAGCCGGGTACGGGCAGCTGCGCCGGGCGGCGGGCGAGTACTTCGCCGAGCTGGCGCTCGGGGTCGTGTTCGCCGTCAAGGCCCGGACCTATTCGGGTCACGTGCCGGCGCACACGCACCTGGCCGCCGGCGTGCTCGTCAACCTGTCGGTGCAGGGCGCGCAGACCATCGCGGACCGCACCGAGGCCGCCGACGGCGACGACGGTCCCGAGCCGCCCTACGAGCTGTGGCGCGAACGGATCCGGCGGGATTTCCGCGACGCGCTGGGCCGGCTGGCCGGCTGATCATCCCGGCGCACGCCCGGAGTAGAGCGCTGAACAGCGGATCTGTGACCGTAGAACGAAGAAGTGAACCGTCCTATCCGACCCTAAGGGGGAGAGTGCGTTGGGCAATGGTTGGCGCACGCTGAGACGTCGCATCCTGACTCCGAACGTCTCGGAAACCTTGCTGGAGAAGCGGGGCTTCCACCGGAAGAGCCCAGCCGCTCAGGAACGGCTCGAGACGGTCGGGGAGAAGTTCCTCCTCGGGTACGCCCACGCCGTCGAAGCGAAGTCGGTCGAGCAGGCCGAAGAATGGCTCGAGCGCATTCCGGCGCAGTTCCGCGGCTTCGCCTACGAAGGCGCGGGAATGGGGTACGGCGTCCTCGACGGGCTGCCGTTCGGCAAGAGCACGAACATCGCCGAGTTCCTGGCCGGCCCCGGCGAGAAGCACGACTACATCATCTACGTCGGGGTCGGCTGGGCCATGTGCCGGCTCCCGCGGTTCGCGTGGCCGAAAGCGTCGGCGTTCGACCCGCTGCTGCGCTGGCTCGTGCTCGACGGCTACGGCTTCCACCAGGCTTACTTCAAGACCGACTCCTACATCCGGAACCAGTACCAGGAGCAGGGATTCTCCTGGCCGGACCGGCGCTACGACGGTTACGCGCTGCGGGCCATCGACCAGGGCATCGGCCGGGCGCTGTGGTTCATCTGCGGCACCGACGTCGAGCTGGTGGCCAAGACGATCGAGGAGTTCCCCGAATCGCGCCACGGCGACCTGTACGCCGGGGTGGGACTCGCCTCGACCTACGCGTGCGGGGTCACCGCCGACGAGCTGGCGGAACTGGTCGACCGCGCCGGGATCCACCACGGGCAGCTGGCGCAGGGGAGTGCTTTCGCCGCCGAGTGCCGGGTGCGCTCGGGCCTGATGATCCCGGAAACCGAGATGGCGGCCCGGGCGATCTGCGGCGTGTCCGCCGAACGCGCCGCGGCCATCACCCAAGAGGTCCGGCCGGCCGTGGTCGTCGACGGCGACGACGTCCCGGCCTTCGAAACCTGGCGGCAGCGGATCGCCGAAGAAGTGCTGACCCACGGAGGGAAGAACAAATGACCGCGACCTTCGGCTGGCTGCGCAGGCAGCTGGCGGGCATCGTGGCGCTGGCGCTGATCCTCGGCCTGTTCCTGGTCGCGCGGTTGCCCAGTGTTTCGGCCGCCGAACAGGACCAGATGGCGGACAAGTTCCACTTCACCCCGATGACGATCGCGCTGCCCGCGGCGGCGAAGTCGCAGTCGATCCGGACGGTGAACAAGGAATACGAGAAGATCGCCGCCTGGATCTCCTCGGTCGGCGCCGCGATCGCCATCAACGACATCAGCGGCAGTGGCAAGCCGAACGACCTCTGCCTCGTCGACCCGCGCAGCGACCAGGTCGTCATCACGCCGGCGCCGGACTCCGGCCCGCGCTACGCGCCCTTCGCGCTCGACCCGGCGCCGGCGCTGCCGACGTGGGACTACATGGCGCCGATGGGCTGCGTCCCCGGTGACTACAACGAGGACGGCCGCACCGACGTCCTGGCCTACTACTGGGGCCGCACCCCGGTGCTGTTCCTGCAGAAGGCCACCGCGACCAAGTTCGACGCCTCCGCGTTCCAGCCGACCGAACTGGTGCCGGGCAACAACCGGGGCCCGGACGGCAAGTACACCGGCCCGCTGTGGAACACCGACTCCGTCACCATCGGCGACTTCGACGGCGACGGCCACGTCGACGTCTTCGTCGGCAACTACTTCCCGGACAGCAAGGTCCTGGACCCGAACGCCGACGGCGGCATCACGCTGAACCAGTCGATGTCGCACGCGACGAACTCGGGCGCCAAGTACATCTACCGCTGGACCGGGGCCACGGCCGGGGCGAACCCGAGCGCCCGGTACGCCGACGCTTCCCAGGGCATCCCGGAGAGCGCGCGCCTCGGCTGGACGCTGGCCTCCAGCGCCACCGACGTCGACGGCGACAACCTGCCGGAGCTCTACATCGCCAACGACTTCGGGCACGACCACTTCCTGTACAACAAGTCCACGCCGGGCCACATCGAGCTGGCCGAGGTCACCGGCGTCCGCGGGATCACCGACCCGAAGTCGAAGGTGCTGGGCCACGACTCGTTCAAGGGGATGGGCGTCGACTTCGGCGACCTGAACCACGACGGTCTCTACGACCTGTTCGTCAGCAACATCGCGACGTCGTGGGGCATCGAAGAGTCGAACTTCCAGTTCATGAACGAGGCCAAGGACAACGCGGACCTGACCAAGCAGTTCAAGGACGGCGTCGCACCGTTCCACGACGACAGCGCCGAGGGCCGCACGGCGTGGTCCGGCTGGGGCTGGGACGTCAAGATCCAGGACTTCAACAACAGCGGTGACAACCAGATCGCGCAGGCGACCGGGTTCGTCAAGGGCCAGGTCAACCGCTGGCCGAACCTGCAGGAGATCGCCACCGCCCACGACGGCCTGCTGTCCAACCCGTTCTGGTGGCCGAACGCGCGCGCCGGTGACGACATCGGCGGTGACCAGACGCTGCACTTCTACGTGAAGGGTTCGGACGGCCGGTACGCCGACCTCGCGCCGAAGCTCGGCCTGGCGGTTCCGGTCCCGACCCGCGGCATCGCCGTCGGTGACACGAACGGCGACGGCCTGCCCGAGTTCGCCGTGGCGCGGCAGTGGGAGGAGCCGATCTTCTACCACAACGACAGCCCGAACTCCGGCAAGTACCTGCAGCTGAAGCTGACCACCGACGCCCCGGTGGCGCCCGGCCCGCTGCCCGCGGCCGGCGTGCCGGCGATCGGCGCCCAGGTCACGGTGACCACCTCGGACGGCAAGAAGTACCTCGGCCGGGTCGACGGCAGCAGCGGGGAGGCCGGCCGGCGCAGCTTCGACGTCCAGATCGGCCTCGGGCACGACGTCACCGGCCCGCTCGACGTGCACCTGCAGTGGCGGGACCGGACCGGGCAGCTGCGGACGCAGAATCTGAAGCTCGAACCCGGTTGCCACATGTACCAGCTCGGCTCCACGGCGAAGGAAGCGATGTGACATGGCCACCCCGACCCTGACCAAGGTGGACAGTGCGCCACCGAAGCGGACCAACAAGGTCATCACCGCGCTGCGGCGGTTCGCGATCTCGATCACGATCTTCAACATCGTCGGCTACACCGTGCTCGGCTTCGAGCAGCCGTGGCTGTACCCGTTCGTCGCGCTGGCGACCGCGTACACCACGGAGATCGTCCTCGAGATCATCAACGCCCGGGTGACCCAGCGCGACGTCCGGTTCCGGGGCGGCGGGTTCAAGGGGCTGGCGGAGTTCCTCCTGCCCGCGCACATCACCGGCCTCGCGCTCAACATGCTGACCTACGTCAACGACCAGATCCTCGTGATGATGTTCGGGGTCGCCGTCGCGGTCGGCACCAAGTGGATCCTGCAGGCGCCGGTGTACGGCCGGATGCGGCACTACATGAACCCGTCGAACTTCGGCATCACGATCATCCTGCTCGTGTTCCCGTGGGCCAGCATCGCCCCGCCGTACCACTTCACCGAGCAGATCCCCACCTGGGGCGGCTGGCTGATCGTCGGCATCATCATCGTGTCGGGCACGGTGCTCAACGCGCTGCTGACCGGCCGGATGTGGCTGATCGCGGGCTGGCTGAGCTTCTTCGTCGTCCAGGCGTTCGTCCGCGGCTGGCTCTTCGACACGTCGATCTCCGGCGCGCTGGCGATGGGCACCGGCGTCGCGTTCGTGCTCTACACCAACTACATGGTGACCGACCCGGGCACGTCGCCGTCGAAGCCGGCCTCGCAGTTCGCCTTCGGGGCCGGCGTGGCGCTCGCGTACGGCTTCTTCATCGCCGTGCACGTGGCCTACGGGCTGTTCCTGGCCACCGCGGCCGTCTGCCTGATCCGGGGCATGTTCCTGTGGGGCCTGCACTTCTCGAACAAGGCGCGGATCAAGTTCGAGGCCGACCAGGCCGCGCAGAAGGCCAAGCTGGAGATCGCGTCGCCGGTGGAGACCGGTGACGAGCAGCCAGGGGCCATTGCGGCATGACCGGTTCCCAGCACCGAGCCCGGGCGGCGCGCACCGCGCCGCCCGGGCCGCCGCGCCGGGCGACCCTCCGGTTGCTGAAGCAGCTCTTCACCGACCGGCTCGCCCTCATGGGCGACAACGCCGAGACCTACGGCGACGTCGTCCGCATCGCCATCGGACCGAAGGCGATGTACCTGGTGAACCACCCCGACCTGGCCAAGCACGTCCTGGCGGACAACGCCGGGAACTACCACAAGGGCATCGGCCTGCAGGAGGCCCGCCGGGCCCTCGGCGACGGCCTGCTCACCAGCGACGGGGAGACCTGGCGCAAGCAGCGCCGGACCATCCAGCCGGTGTTCCAGCCCAAGCGCATCTCGCGGCAGGCCGCCGTCGTCGCGTCCGAAGTGGACGCCCTGATCAAGCGGCTGGCCGCGCACGACGGCCCGGTCGAGATCCTGCACGAGATGACCGGCCTGACCCTCGGCGTGCTCGGCAAGACGCTGCTCGACGCGGAACTCGGCGGCTACGAAACGCTCGGCCACTCGTTCGAGGCCGTGCAGGACCAGGCCATGTTCGAGGCGGTCACGCTGAGCGCGGTCCCGCAGTGGGTGCCGCTGAAGAAGCAGCTGGAGTTCCGCACCGCGCGCGACGACCTGCGCCGGATCGCCGACGAACTGGTCGACCAGCGGCTCGCGAACCCGATCGAGGGCGGCGAGGACGTGCTGTCGCGGCTCATCCAGTCGGGGTCCGGGGACGGCGCGTCGCGTGAACGCATGCGCGACGAGCTGATCACCCTGCTGCTGGCCGGGCACGAGACGACGGCGAGCACGCTCGGCTGGGCGTTCCACCTGATCGACGAGCACCCGGAGGTCGGCGAGCGGCTGCACGCCGAAGCCGTCGAGGTGCTCGGCGACCGGCTGCCCGAGCACGAAGACCTGCGTCGCCTGACCTACACGGTCGCCGTCGTCGAAGAGGTCATGCGGCTCTACCCGCCGGTGTGGCTGCTGCCGCGGATCGCGCAGGCCGACGACGAGATCGGCGGGTACCACGTGCCGGCCGGGTCCGACGTCGTCGTCGTGCCCTACACGCTGCACCGGCACCCGGAGTTCTGGACCGACCCGGAGCGCTTCGACCCGGGGCGGTTCACCGCCGCGGAGCGGCCGCCGCGGTACGCGTACCTGCCCTTCGGGGCCGGGCCGAGGTTCTGCATCGGCAACAGCCTCGGGGTGATGGAGGCGGTGTTCGTGCTGGCGCTGGCCGCGCGCGACCTGGAACTGCACAAGGTGCCGGGCAAGGTCGTCGAACCCGAGGCGATGCTCTCGCTGCGGGTGCGCGGCGGGCTGCCGATGACCGTGCACCCGCGGGCGGGAGCCACGCGCAAGGCGGCGTAATTCTATTGTGGACATTCGACGAGGAGGTAGGCCGGTGCAACCCGAGGCCACCGAAGAAGAACGCTTCAAGAACATGACCCTCGAGGCCTACGCGGACACGATCGTCCCGGGGGAGAAGCGGTTCCCCGAAGACCGGGCGGTCGCCGGGGCCGCGCCCGGCCCCGGCTCGGTCGCGGCGGGTGCGCTCGACCTGCTGAACTTCGACGCGACCGGCGTCACGGCCGGCCTGCCTTACCTCGCGCAGTCGCTGAACGACCACGCGAAGTCCTACGCGGGCGAGGTGGAGCTGGAACTCGACCACGACGTCCCGCCGTTCGTCGCGCTGCCCTACGCGCATCGCCGCGAGCTGGTCAACCGGCTGACCACGCCGGGGCACCCGGAGAAGGACGGCTGGGTCAGCCTCGCGCTGTTCTGCAACATGGCCTTCGACAGCGCCGCGCACCTGCACACCGCCGAGGCCATCCGCAACGGCCACCCCGGCCTGCTGGCCCTGGGGTACACCGCCCCGGACGCCGACGGCTTCTGGCGGTTCCCGAAGTACGGCTACGGCCGCAAGCTGGCCGAGATCCACCCGGACACGACGCCCTCGGGGAGCCCCGCATGACTGCCATCGACCAGACCGACGTCGTCATCGTCGGCAGCGGATTCGGCGGGTCCATCCCCGCCTACCACCTCGCAGCCGGTGGGGCCAAGGTGACCGTGCTGGAGCGCGGGCCGTGGCTGGCGGCCGACGACTTCGAGCACGACTACCTGCTCGGCTCGTCCTACACGCGGGCGTTCGACTTCGTCGTCGGCGACGGGATGAGCGTGCTGGGCGGCAACTGCGTCGGCGGCGGCAGCGTGGTGTACTTCGCCGCGATGCCGCGGGCGCCGCGGTTCGTCTTCGAACGGCACGGCAGCATCGGGCGCCGGATGTGGCCGCAAGCCATCTCCCGCGACAGCCTGGAGCCGTGGTACGACCGCGTCGACGAGTCGCTCCCGGTGTCCACTCAGGACTGGAGCGACGTCTCCTACGCCGGCGGGCTGTGGGCCGCGGCCTGCAACCACTCCGGCCGGACCGCGAACCCGGCGCCGGTGGCCGTGGACAACAAGACCTGCGTCAACTGCAACTTCATGATGGCCGGCTGCAAGTTCGACGCCAAGCGGTCGATGCTGACGAACTACCTGCCCGCCGCGCTCGCGCACGGCGCCCAGATCCGGCCGCTGCACGAGGTCCAGCGCCTCGAGCGGACCGAGGACGGCGGCTACCGCGTCTACTTCGACCTGATCGACGAAGAGGACTACCGGGTCCACACCGGCAGCGGCGTGATCGAGGCGAAGGTCGTCATCATCGCCGCCGGTGCCGGTGCGACCCCGGTGATCCTGCAGCGCTCGGAGGCCGCGCTCGGCACCATGCCGCACGGCGTCGGCCGGTACTTCTCCGGCAACGGCGAGCGGCTCAACACCGCGATCATCGACGAGGACCGCGTCCGCGAGGTGCTCGGACTGTCCCGTGAGGACGGTCCGGTGTACTCGGCCAACCACATCGGCAAGGGCCCGACCGTCGCGAACTGGGACAAGCTCGACGGGTCGCTGCCGGAGTACGAGCGGTACTCGCTGGAGCAGCTGTACTTCCCGCCGGGCTTGGGCACGATCCTCGCCCAGGCGCCGGGCGGCGAGGAGCCGCGCTGGTACGGGGCGGAGAAGAAGGAGATCCTCAAGCAGTGGGCCAACTGGCTGACGATCTTCCTGATGACCGAGGACGACAACGAAGGCGTCTTCGGCACCCCGCCGCCCACCGGCAACGCCTACCGCATCTCGCAGCAGATGCTCGGCCGCGGCCCGCTGCGCTACGACCCCACGCCGAACACCCGCCACGGCTGGGCGCTCGCGGACGCCGACTGCAAGGCGATCATCGAGAAGGACGGCCTGGCGAAGGTCTCGCCGTGGACCAACGACGTCGTCGGGGCGTACACGGTGCACCCGCTGGCGTCCTGCCGGATCGGTGACGACGAGGCGACGTCCGCGCTGCACCCGAACCACGAGCTGCGCAACCACCCGGGCATCTTCGTCACCGACAGCGCGTCGGTGCCGGGCGCGCTCACGGTGAACCCGGCGATGACCATCGCCGCGCTCGCCGAGCGCTCGATCCCGGGCATCGTCCGGGAGCTGCAGTCGCGCGGCGTCGACGTCAAGTACGGCGCGCCGTCCCCCGACGGCTCGATCACCGGCCGCCGGGCGGTGTCCAAACTGGACCTGGTCGCCGGGAACTGACGAAACTCGTGATGCCCGTCTGAGCACGCTCTTTGGGAGGGAACATGGCACCGGGAGTGGTTCGGGTTGCGCTGCGGCGGACCTTGCGGGACGTGAAGTACGTCGATGTGGTGCCGCCGCGGCAGGCGCGGGGGCTCGTGCGGGAGGTCTACCGGCAGGTGGAGCGGGACTTCGGGATGCTCGCGCCGCCGGTCGCGCTGCACTCGGCCGCCCCGGACGTGCTCGCCGCCGCGTGGCTGATGCTGCGGGAGTCGCTGATCGCGGGCGGGACGGCGAGCCGGGCGGACAAGGAGGTCGTCGCGGCCGCGGTGTCGGCGGCGAACTCGTGCCCGTACTGCGTCGAGGTGCACGGGATGGCGCTCGGCTCGCTGGGTGAACCGGACGCCGCCGCGGCCATCGCGGCCGGCGACACCGGGGGCATCGCGGACCGGGACACCCGGGAGCTGGCGGCCTGGGCGCGGGGTGCGGGACAGTTGCCGGCGGACGTGCCCGCCGGCGCCGTCGCCGAGTTCACCGGCGTGGCCGTGACGTTCCACTACCTGAACCGGATGGTGAGCGTCTTCCTCGGCCCCTCGCCGCTGCCGGACGCCGTTCCGGCGTCGGCGCGGGCGAAAGCCAAGGCGGTCCTGGGCTTCCTGCTGAAGCCGGGGGCCGCGCCGCCCCCCGGCGAGGCGCTGGGCCTGCTGCAGGCCTCGCCGGTTGCGGGCCCGGACTGGGCCCCGCCGGGTGGCCCGCTCGCCGGTGCGTTCTCCCGGGCCGCGGCCGCGATCGAGGCGGCCGGGGAACGCTCGGCAGCGCCGCGCGTGCGCGACCTCGTCCGCCGGGAACTCAAGGCGTGGGACGGGAAATCGCCGGGGCTGAGCCGGGCGTGGGCCGAGCTGCCGGCCGCCGAGCTGCCGGGCAGCGAGCGGGCCGAGGGCCGGCTCGCGCTGCTGGTGGCCAAGGCGCCCTACCAGGTCACCTCGGCCGACGTCGTCGCGTTCGGCCCGGAACGCACGGGCGATCGCGGCCTGCTGGAACTGGTGTCGTGGGCGAGTCACGCCGCGGCCCTGGAGCTGGGCGGGCGCATGCCGGTCCGCCCGAGAAGAGAAGACCCGCCGCGCCGCGGCGGGCGATGATCGCAGAGTCGGATCGACCGCCGGGAGGCGCAGAACCGGGCACACCGAAGATCCGCCGGTCGTGCCGCCACCCCGGGCGGGAACCGATCCGCTCAGGCGCCGCCGCGGAAGGTGGCTCACCCCCAGACCCGCCTTCCGCGTCGGCCGTCCGACCCAGCAGCACACGTCGCACCGGTGAGAGGACAGACAGGTGACAGACACCACGGGCGTGATCGACGACCTGACCGCCGAGGGCGCCGCAGTGGACGCCCTCGTCGCCGACCTGCCGGAGGCCGGGTGGGACGCCCCCAGCCCGGCGCCGGGCTGGACGGTGCGCCACCAGATCGCGCACCTCGCGTTCATCTTCCGGATCGCCGGCCTCGCGGCCGCGCAGCCGGAAGCCTTCATCGAGATGACCAAGGCCGTCGCGAACGTCGGCTTCGACAACGCGGTCGAAGCCGCGCTGCAGGAGTTCATCCACGACCCCACCGAGGTGCTGCTGAGTCGCTGGCGCGCCGAGCGCGACGCCGCCATCAAGGCCCTCGCGGCGGTGCCCGGCGACAAGCTGGTGCCGTGGCTGGTCAACCCGCTGCCGCCGTACGTGCTGGCCTGCGCCGGGATGATGGAGCTGTTCGCGCACGGCCAGGACGTCGCCGACGCGCTGGGCGTGCGCATCGAACGCACCGACCGGATCAAGCACCTGGCCGGGTTCGCCGTGCGGGTGCGGGACTTCGGCTACGAGGCGCGGAACCTGACGCCGCCGGCGGAGGAGTTCCGGTTCGAGCTCACCGCGCCCTCGGGCGCGCTCTGGACGTTCGGGCCCGCGGACGCGCAGCAGCGGGTGACCGGCAGCGCCGAGGACTTCTGCCTGCTCGCCACCCGGCGGCGGCACCGCTTCGACCTCGACGTACGGGCGAAGGGCACGCTGGCGGACCAGTGGCTCGACATCGCCCAGGCTTACCGCGGGGCGGCGGGCGAGGGGCGCCGCCCCGGCCAGTTCGGCCCGCGACCGTCCTGAGCAGACAGTGCGGATCCCTTGTCCGAGCGTGCTGACGTGCGGGCGGGGGCAGGGAGAAAGAAGACGGTCCGCGCCACCGGAGGAGATGCTGGACTCCGGTGGCCCGGCGGACCGGGTGAACCGGGCCGCGGCGCCGCCGCGGCCCGAAGGCGGAGACGGCGGCGGGACCGGTGTCCCGCCCGCAGGACAGCGGGGACCTGATGGTTCCGGTGATACGGGGCTCGAGAGCCAGTGGGAGTGCGGTGGCATGAGCGTAGAGCGGATTTCGATCGTCGGTATCGGTCTCCGATACCCCGACGCGAGTTCTCCGGAGGAGCTCTGGGAAAACGTGCTGGCCGGGCGCCGGGCGTTCCGGAGGCTGCCGGACGAACGGATGAACCGGGCGGACTACTACTCGCCGGACCCGAAGGCGCCGGACCGCTTCTACGCGCAGAAGGCGGCCGTGCTGCGGGACTACGAATTCGACCGGGTCGCGCACAAGGTGGCCGGCAGCACCTTCCGGGCGACCGACACGACGCACTGGCTGGCGCTCGAGGTGGCCGCCCAGGCGCTCGCGGACGCCGGCTTCCCAGCGGCCGACGGCGCGCCCAAGGCCAACACCGGCGTCGTCATCGGCAACAGCCTGACCGGTGAGTTCTCCCGGGCCAACATCATGCGGCTGCGCTGGCCGTACGTGCGCC
Source organism: Amycolatopsis mediterranei (assembly GCF_026017845.1). NCBI lineage: Bacteria > Bacillati > Actinomycetota > Actinomycetes > Pseudonocardiales > Pseudonocardiaceae > Amycolatopsis > Amycolatopsis mediterranei. The sequence continues at coordinate 7,864,299 of NZ_CP100416.1, read as the reverse complement.
GCACGGTCGCGGCGGCGCTGACCGCCCGCGGCTGGGCGGACGACGAGACCGCGGACTTCCTCCGCGCGCTCGAAATCCAGTACAAGGAGCCGTTCCCGGAGATCAACGAGGACACCCTCGCCGGTGGCCTGGCGAACACGATCGCCGGCCGGGTGTGCAACTACTTCGACTTCGCCGGCGGCGGCTACACCGTCGACGGTGCCTGCTCGTCCTCGCTGCTTTCGGTGGTGACCGCGGCCAACGCGCTCGTCCAGGGCGACCTCGACCTGGCCATCGCCGGCGGTGTCGACCTGTCGATCGACCCGTTCGAGGTCATCGGCTTCGCGAAGACCGGCGCGCTGGCCAAGCGCGAGATGAAGGTCTACGACGCCGACTCCAACGGCTTCTGGCCCGGTGAGGGCTCGGGCATGCTGGTCCTGATGCGCGAGAGCGACGCGCTGGAGCAGGGCCGGCGGATCTACGCGTCGATCGGCGGCTGGGGCGTTTCCTCCGACGGCAAGGGCGGCATCACCCGGCCCGAGGCGGCCGGGCACCGGCTGGCCCTCAAGCGCGCCTACGCCCGCGCCGGCTACGGCGTGGAGACCGTCTCCTACTTCGAGGGCCACGGCACCGGCACCGCGCTGGGCGACGCCACCGAGATCGAGGCGCTGTCCACCGCCCGCCGCGACGCCGACCCGCTGGCCAAGCAGGCCGCGCTGTCGACGATCAAGGGCAACATCGGGCACACCAAGGCCGCGGCCGGGGTGGCCGGCCTGATCAAGGCGACGCTGGCGGTCTACCACCAGGTCATCCCGCCGGCCACCGGCCACTACGAGCCGCACGAGTCGTTGACCGGCACCTCGGCACGCATGTTCGTCCCGAGCGACGCGCTGCTCTGGCCCGAGGACCAGCCGGTCCGCGCCGGGGTGTCCGCGATGGGCTTCGGCGGCATCAACTCCCACGTCACGGTGACCGAGGCGCCGACCGCGCCCCGCCGCCGCGAGCTCGACGAGCGGGCCCGCACGCTGGTCGCCGGCCGGCAGGACGCCGAGCTGCTGCTGTTCGAAGCCGACGACGTCGCCACCCTGCGCGGCGACATCGCCGCGGCGCTGGAGGTCGTGCCGAAGCTGTCGTTCGCCGAGCTGACCGACTTCGCCGGCGAGCTGGCGAAGAAGCTGTCGGGCAAGCCGGTGCGCGCCGCGGTCGTCGCGGCGAACCCGGAGCACGCCGAGCGGAAGCTGACGAAGCTGCTCGAAAAGCTCGAATCCGGCGACTCGGTCTTCGACGCCGGCGACGGCATCTTCGCGAGCAGCCGCGGCACCGCCCCGAAGATCGGCTACCTGTTCCCCGGCCAGGGATCCGGGCGCGGCGGCGACAGCGCGCTGCGCCGCCGGTTCACCCTCGCCGAGGAGATCTTCCAGGCCGCGGCGCTGCCGGTGGCCGGCGACCAGGTCGCCACCGAGGTGGCGCAGCCGCGGATCGTCACCGGTTCGCTGGCCGCGCTGCGGGTGCTGCGCTCGTTCGGCATCGAGGCCTCGACCGCCACCGGGCACAGCCTCGGCGAGCTGACCGCCCTGCACTGGGGCGGCGCGCTCGACGAGCGCGGGCTGCTCGAGCTGGCCAAGGTGCGCGGCAAGGTGATGGCCACGACGACCGGGGACGGTACCGGCGCGATGGCCGGGATCGCCGCGTCGCCGGGCCGCGTCGAGGAACTCGGCCTGGGCACCGACGTCGTCATCGCCGGCTACAACGCGCCGGAGCAGACGGTGATCTCCGGGCCGGCCGAGGCGATCGACCGCATCGTCGCCCGGGCCAAGGCCCAGGGGGTCGGCGCGACCCGCATCAAGGTCTCGCACGCCTTCCACTCGCCGGCCGTCGAGCCGGCCGCGAACGCCATGACCGAGCGGCTGGGCGAGTTCCGCTTCGCCCGGCTGGAGCGGCCGGTCGTCTCGACCGTCAGCGGTGACGTGCTGCACGCCGCGGAGAACCTGCCCGAGCTGCTGCGCGACCAGATCGTGCTGCCCGTCCGCTTCCGCGAGGCCGCCGCCAAGGTGGCCGAGCGCAGCGACCTGGTGGTCGAGGTCGGCCCCGGCCGGGTGCTGACCGGGCTGTTCGAGGAGATCGCGCCGGAGACCCCGGTGCTGGCGATCGACACCGACAACGCGTCGCTGCAGGCCCTGCTGCGGGTCGTCGGCGCGGCGTTCGCGCTCGGCGCGCAGATCACGGTGGACGCGCTGTTCGAGGGCCGCGTCGTGCGCGCCCTGCCCGCCGACGGTGTGTACAACTTCCTGTCCAGCCCGTGCGAAGCGGCGCCGTCGATCGACAGCGAGCTGGCCGCCGAGCTGGCCGCGGAGCAGGCACAGGCCGCCGAGACCGACGCCGCCACCGGCGACGGTGGCACCGGTTCGACGCTGGACCTGCTGCGCAAGCTCGCCGCCGAGCGCGTCGAGCTGCCGCTGGAATCCGTCACCGCCGACACCCACCCGCTCGACGACCTGCACCTGTCGTCGATCACCGTCGGCCAGCTGGTCAACGACGTCACCCGGGCGCTCGGCCGGCCGGCGCTGGAGGGCATGCCGAACTTCGCGACGGTGTGCCTCGGTGAGCTCGCCGAGATGATCGACGAGCTGGCGCAGACGGCGAAGCCGTCCGACTCGGGGGCCGGCGAAGCCCCGGGTGTCGGCCCGTGGGTCCGGCCGTTCGCGGTCGAGTACGTGCCGGCCCCGCGGCCGCCCGCGGACATCCCGCCGGGCACCGGGCAGGCCGACTGGCGGGTCTTCGCGACCGCGAGGCACCCGCTGGCCGAACCGCTGCGGGCCGCGCTCGCCGCGTCCGGGGTGGGTGACGGCGTGCTGCTCTGCCTGCCGGCGGACTGCGACTCCAGCCACGTCGGGCTGTTCCTCGACGCCGGCCGCGCGGTCATGGCCGCCCCGAACGGCACGCGCTTCGTGGTGGTGCACCACGGCTACGGCGCCGCCGGCCTGGCCAGGACCCTGCGCCTGGAGGACCCCTCGGCGAAGACGACGATCATCGACCTCGCCGACCCCACCCCCGCGGGTGCGGACGCCATCACCGAAGCCGTGCACACCGTGGTGGCCGAGGTCGCCGGGACCACGGACTTCACCGAAGCCCGCTACGGCGCCGACGGCGGGCGCACGGTGCCGCGGCTGTCCGCGCTGCCGGCCCCCAAGGCCGGCCCGATCCGCGAGTCGCTGGACTCCTCCGACGTCCTGCTGGTCACCGGCGGCGGCAAGGGCATCACGGCGGAAAGCGCGCTGGCGCTGGCCAAGGACTCCGGTGCGAAGCTGGGCCTGCTGGGCCGCAGCGACCCGGAGACCGACACCGAGCTGGCGGAGAACCTCGACCGCATGGAGGCCGCGGGCATCCGCTACCGCTACGAGCGCGCCGACGTCACCAGCGCGCCGCAGATCGCGGACGCGGTCGCCCGGATCCAGGCCGACCTCGGCCCGGTTACCGCGGTGCTGCACGGTGCCGGCCGCAACGAGCCTGCCGCTCTGTTCAGCCTGACCGAGGACAGCTTCCGCAAGACCCTCGCGCCGAAGATCGGCGGTCTCAACGCGGTGCTCGCCGCGGTGGACCAGGACAAGATCAAGCTCCTGGTCACCTTCGGCAGCATCATCGGCCGGGCGGGCCTGCGCGGGGAAGCGCACTACGCCACGGCCAACGACTGGATGACCGAGCTGACCCTGCGCTTCGGCCAGGAGCACCCGAAGGCGCGGGCGATCGCGCTGGAGTGGTCGGTCTGGTCCGGTACCGGCATGGGCGAGAAACTCGGCGTGGTCAGCGCCCTGATGCGCGACGGCATCACGCCGATCCCCACCGAGGAGGGCATCACCATCCTCCGCCAGGTGCTGGCCGACCCGGCCGCGCCGCCGGTGCTGGTGGTCTGCGGCCGCACGTCGGGACTGGCCACGCTGCCGATCCAGAAGCGGGAGCTGCCGCTGACCCGGTTCGTCGACCGTGCCATCGTGCACTACCCGGGGGTCGAGCTGATCACCGAGGCCGACCTGTCCGACGGGGCGGACCCGTACCTGACCGACCACCTGCTGGACGGGCAGCTGCTGTTCCCCGCGGTCATCGGCATGGAGGCCATGACCCAAGCCGCGGCCGCGACGCTGGACCGCACCGGCACCCCGGTGCTGTCGGACGTCGAGTTCCTCCGGCCGATCATCGTCTCGCCGGGCGGCTCGACCACGGTCCGGCTGGCCACGCTGGCCCGCGACGCCGACACCGTCGACGTCGTGATCCGCAGCGAGGAGACCGGCTTCAGCGCCGACCACTTCAAGGCGCGGCTGAGCTTCGCCCGGCCGGCGGAGATCGGCGAGCAGGTGACGCGCGACGTCGCGCTGCCGCCGGTCCCGGTGGAGCCGATCAGCGAGCTGTACGGCTCGGTCCTGTTCCAGGGCAAGCGGTTCCAGCGGGTCCTCGGTTACCGGCGGGCGAGCGCCCGGCACGCGGTCGCCGAGATCGCGACGAGCGCGGACCACTCCTGGTTCGCCCCGTTCCTCCCGCAGGAGCGGCTGCTGGCCGACCCGGGCACCCGCGACGCGATGATGCACGCGATCCAGTGCTGCGTCCCCGACGCGACGCTGCTGCCCCAGGGCATCGAGAAGCTGTACCTGGCCGAGCCGGGCCGCCAGCACGACGAGTACGTCCTGCTGGACGCGAAGGAACGGTCACAGGACGGCGACAGCTACGTCTACGACCTCGACGTGCGCAACCCGGACGGGACGCTGGTCGAGCGCTGGGAAGGCCTGAAGCTGCGCGCGGTCCGCAAGCGCGACGGCGCCGGGCCGTGGGTCCCGTCGATGCTCGGGTCCTATGTGGAGCGTGCGTGCGAGCGGCTGCTCGGCGGGACGCGGGCGGTCGTGCTGGAGCCGGACCCGGCCGGGCACCCGGCCGAGGGCGTCGCCGAGCGGCGGGCGCAGACCGCGCTGGCCGCGGGCCGGGCGCTCGACCGGCCGGTCGAGGTCCGGTACCGCCCGGACGGCAAGCCGGAGTGCGACGGCGGTGTGCACGTCACCGCGTCGCACACCTCGGAGCTGACCCTCGTGGCCGCCGGCCCCGACCAGGTCGCCTGCGACATCGAGACGGCGATCGAACGCACCGACGAGGACTGGGCCGGGCTGCTGGGCGAGGAACTGCTCGCCCTCGGCCGCCTGCTGGCCGCGGACACCGGGGAACCGATCAGCGTGGCCAACACGCGGGTCTGGAGCGCTCTGGAGTGCGTCCGCAAGACCGGCTCGATGACCCAGGCGCTGACCGTGCGCCAGGTCGACGCCGACGGGTGGGCGCTGCTCGCCTCCGGCAACGCCCGGATCGCCACGTGGTCGACGACGGTCAACGACCGGACCGACCCGATCGTCTTCGCCGTGCTGCACGCAGAGGGGAACTGAGAATGTCCGACTACTACGAGATCCGCCACACGGTCGGCTTCGAGGAGACCAACCTGGTGGGCAACGTCTACTACGTGAACTACGTGCGCTGGCAGGGCCGCTGCCGCGAGATGTTCCTCAAGGAGAAGGCCCCGGCGGTGCTCGAGGAGGTCCGGCACGACCTCAAGCTGTTCACCCTCAAGGTGGAGTGCGAGTTCTTCGCCGAGATCACCGCGTTCGACGAGCTGTCCATCCGGCTGCGGCTGGAGGAGCTCACCTCGACGCAGATCCAGTTCGCCTTCGACTACGTCCACCTCACCGAGGGCGGCGACGAGCGGCTGGTGGCGCGGGGACGGCAGCGGATCGCCTGCATGCGCGGGCCCAACACGGCCACCGTGCCGTCGCGGGTCCCCGAGCAGCTGCGCGAGGCGCTGGTGCCGTACTCGACGGCCGCGGTCAACGGCAAGGGAGCCTGAGGTGGGTGACGAGCGAGAGTCCTCCGAGACGACCGTGCTCAAGCGCCTCCGGCCGTCGCCGGCGCGCCGCGGTTTCTCGCCCCAGCCGGGGCTGCGCCAGGTGATGGCGCAGTTCGCCACCGGCGTGACGGTCCTGACGGCGGGCGGGGAGGACGCGCACGGGATGACCGCGAACGCGTTCTCGTCCGTCTCGCTGGAACCCCCGATGGTGCTGTGCTGCGTGTCGAAGGCGGCTCGCATGCACAGCTCCATCATCACGGCGGGGGCGTTCGGCGTGAACATCCTCGCCGCCGGGCAGCAGGACCTGTCGAAGTACTTCGCCGACTGGCGCCGGCCCGACGGGCTGGCCCAGTTCGACGCCGTGGGCTGGACGCCGGGGGCGCACACCGGTGCCCCCCTGCTCAACGGGACGCTGGCCTGGCTGGAGTGCGAGCTGGCCGAGACGCTCGAGGGTGGTGACCACTCGATCTTCCTCGGCCGGGTGGTCGCCACCAGCCGCGGCACCGGGGACCACGCCCTGGTCTTCTACGGCGGCGGCTACCACGAGGTCGACGGGCGCGCCCGCGCGGCGTGAGGGGAGCGGAGTCATGGTGATCGCGGTGACCGGCGGGACCGGGTTCCTCGGTGCCCACACGGTCGCGCTGCTGGTGGCGGCCGGAGCCCGGGTGCGTGTGCTCGCCCGGGTCCCGGCCGCTGGGAGCGTGCCGGACGGCGTCGAGGTCGTGCCGGGCGACGTCACCGACGAGGCGGCGGTCGCCCGGCTGGTCGCGGGCGCGGACGCCGTCCTGCACGCGGCCGGCGTCTACTCGTTCGACAGCCGCCGCCGGGCCGAGCTGGCCCGGGTGAACGTGGCCGGCACGGAGACGGTGCTGGCGGCCGCGCGGGCCGCCGGCGCCGGGCGGATCGTGCACGTCTCGACCGTGGGTGCGCTGTACCCGGCGGACGGCAGCATCGGGCCGGAGACGCCGGTGGGCACGTCGCGGGAGCCGTACCTGGCGGCGAAGGCCGCCGCGGAGCGGATCGCGCGGCGCCACCGCGACGAGGGTGTCCCGGTGACGATCGTCTACCCGCCGGCGCTGCTCGGGCCGGCGGACCCGCGGCTGGGCGACCAGAACGCCCGCCTGCGCGACCTGCTGCGCGGGCTGATGCCGTTCTGGCCGTCCGGCGGGCTGCCGATCGGCGACGTCCGCGACACGGCCGCCCAGCTGGCGGCGGTGCTGACGGCCCCGGGGCCGGTGGGGCCCGCGTACTTCGGGCCCGGCCACTTCGTGACCACCCGCGATTACCTGGACCTGGTCCGCACGGCGACCGGCCGCCGGCTGCCCGCGGTGTTCCTCCCGCCGGCGCTCCTGACCCCGGTCGGGCGCCTGGGCGGCCTGCTGCAGCGGGTGTGGCCGTGGCACATCCCGGCGGAGCACGGCGCGATCCACGTCTGCGCCGTCGCCCAGCCGGTCGCCGCCACGGCCCCGGACGCGGGGGTTCCGGCCCGCCCGGCGGCCGCGACGGTGACCGACACCGTTCGCTGGCTGCACGACGCCGGCTTGCTGACCGCCCGGCAGGCGGGCCGCGCGAGCTCCCGCGAGTCCGTCGCAGCGCCTGCCACCGGGCGTTCCCGCTGATTTGCCCGCCGCTCCCGGGAAGGCCGGGGGCGCCTCGACCGGAGGAGGTCTCGATATGACTGCCAGCGACGCCACCGCTGCCACCGACCACGTGCGGTGGGTGCCCGAGCCCGCCGAGGCTCCGGTGCGGCCGATGCCCCGGCTCGGGCGCGGCATCGTGTGGTCCGACATCGTCGCCGAGATCGAGCGGGACGACCTCGCGCGGGCCCGGGATGCCGCGTGAGCGGATCGCACGACAACGCCGCCCGGCAGCCGGACGACGACGCCGAGGTGGTGCCGGTTCCCAACGGGAGCCGGCGGTCCCGGCCGGTGCGCACCGGCGAGCCGGGCGAGGCGCGGGTCATCTCGCTGACCCGGCCCGCGGGCGCGGAACCGCCCACGGCGCCGGACATGCCGCTGCTGCGGCAGCGGCGCGAGGAACTGCGCGCGCACATCGCCGAGGGGCGGCTCGACGCCGTCCGCCGTCAGCACTCACTGGGCAAGCTGACCGCTCGCGAGCGGCTCGCCCTGCTCCTCGACGACGACTCCTTCCTGGAGCTGGAGCCCTACCGGCGGCACCAGGCGGCCGGACCCGGTCTGTCCGGGAACCGCCCGCACACCGACGGCGTGATCGCCGGCTCCGGCACCATCGACGGCCGGCGCGTGTTCGTCTACGCCCAGGACTTCACCGTGTTCGGCGGTTCGCTCGGCGAAGCGCACGCGGCGAAGATCCACAAGGTGCTCGACCTCGCGATCGCCAACGGCGCCCCGGTGATCGCGCTCAACGACAGCGGCGGTGCGCGGATCCAGGAGGGCGTGCTCGCGCTCAACGGGTACGGCGGGATCTTCCGCCGCCAGGTCGAGGCGTCCGGCGTGGTGCCGCAGATCAGCGTCGTCCTCGGCCCGTGCGCCGGCGGTGCGGCGTACTCGCCCGCGCTGGCCGACTTCACGTTCATGGTCCGCGACACCTCGCGGATGTACCTGACCGGCCCGGACGTGGTCGCGGCGGTCAGCGGGCACCTGGTGTCGCACGAGGAACTCGGCGGTGCCGACGTCCACGGGTCGTACTCCGGTGTCGCGACGGTGGTGCACGACGACGAGCAGAGCTGCCTCGCCGACGTCCGGTACCTCGTTTCGCTGCTGCCGGCCAACTACCTGGAGCCGGCGCCGGAAACCGCCGAGATCGGCGCCCGCGACGACTACCGGCCGCGGCTCGCGGAGATCGTGCCTGCCGAGCCGAACCGGCCCTACGACATGCGCGAGGTGTTCGCCGAGCTCGCCGACGACGGCGAGTTCTTCGAGCTGCACGAGAGCTGGGCCCGCAACGTGCTCTGCGCGCTGACCCGGATCGACGGCCGGGTCGTGGGGTTCGTCGGCAACCAGCCGTCGGTCTTCGCGGGCGTGCTGGACGGCCCGGCGTCGCAGAAGGCGGCCCGGTTCGTGCGGTTCTGCGACGCCTTCGGCATCCCGCTGGTCAGCCTGGTGGACGTGCCGGGCTTCCTGCCGGGTGTCGAGCAGGAACGCGGCGGCATCATCCGCCAGGGCGCGCAGCTGCTGCACGCCTACTGCGAGGCGACGGTCCCGCGCATCCAGGTGATCCTGCGCAAGGCGTACGGCGGCGCGTACATCGTGATGGACTCCCGGTCGATCGGCACCGACCTGTCACTGGCGTGGCCGACCAACCAGATCGCGGTGATGGGCGCGGAGGGTGCGGTGAACGTCCTGCACCGCCGCGACCTCGCGACGGCAGCCGACCCGGCGGCGTTGCGAGCGCAGCTGGTCGGCGAGTACACCCAGGAGTACCTGAACCCCCAGTACGCGGCGGAACGCGGCCTGGTGGACGACATCATCGACCCGGCGGAGACCCGCGCGGCACTGGCCAGGGGCCTGGCGATGCTCCGCGACAAGCGAAAGCCGCCCCCGGCCCGCAAGCACGGCAACCAGCCGATCTGACGGACCGCGGGAGGCCCCGGTGACAGAGGACGACGCAACCCGGATCGTGGTGCGAGGCCACCCGCAGGACGCGGAACTCGCGGCGTTGCTGGTGGCACTGGCGGCGGTGACCCGCGGTCGGGGTTCGCAGCCGGTGACGCCGCTGAGCCCTTGGGCGGACCCGTCCCGATCCCACGCGGGCCCACCACGGCGGGGCCCCGGCGCGTGGCGGTTGTCGGGCCTGCCGCGCTGAGGGAGCTGCGGCCGCGTCGCGCTCACCCGGGCCCGCGGCCGGCGTTGCTCCGGCGAGGGCGGTGGCGGGCGCCGGTTCGGCGGCGCTGACCGGGCTGCTCGATGCGGCCGCGGTACGCCGATCGGGTGGTGACTTCCCCGGGCCACCAAGCGGCCGTTGTGCAGACGGGGTCCAGCACGTGCTCCGCCGGATGGCGGAGCACGTTGTGTTGTCCGGGCATCGGTCCGCCCGCGAAATCCCGCTTCGACCATCCACTGTGGATTGTCGAATCCGGCGGAGTGTGCCCGTGGTCCGGTCGTCCGAGCGGCCGGACCGCGGGCGCGAGGCGGGTCAGGCCGCCTCGGCGGTGCGCATCCGGCGCAGCTTGCCCGCGATCGTGCTCTCGCGGGCCGCCGGGTGGGTGCTGCAGCCCTCGTGGACCGCCGCGTAGTGGACTTCGCCGTCCAGGAACGCCTCCAGGCCCGTGCGGCCGCCCGGCTCGAAGGGGCGGCCGCACGCTGCGCACGTTCGCTGCCTCTCGGCCGCGCTGAGGTGGTGGTCCGGGGGGTGGGGGGAGGTCGTCACAGTGCTCCTTCCGGGTCGTCGATGCTTCCAGTGCACTCCCGGGGGCCGTCGTGCGGCCACTTGTGCGCTGCGCACCTGGGGTGCATGACCGATTCACGGCTGTTCCTCGATCACGGAGGCGGATGCTCTACGTCACACACCGAGGGAACCGACGGAATGGAGGAGCCATGGAGACCACGACGCCCGCCGAGCGGGCCGCCGGCCCGGAAGCTCGGGGCGGCCGGCACCTGGAGACGGCCCCCGAGGCGGAAAGCGTGCTTCCCCGGGAACGCGAATACCTGCGGGAACACATCGTCCTCGGCTACAACTGAACCGGTCGCATTATCGAAGATGACCTCCGGCCTCCGGCCGCGCGATACTCGAACGGTCCGGGCCGGGGTGTCACCGGCGCCGCCGGCGGACGGGCGTGCCCGGAGCCGGTCGGACACTCGGTTGGGAGGCCGGCGGATGGCGGTGCGCCTCCAGCTCGCTGCTGGCGTCGAGGTGCTCGAACGGTGGGCCGAGTCGGCGCCGCAGGCGGAGCGGAACATTGTTTACGAAGCATTGTTCGCCGTGGGTGACGGATCTGCTTTCCTGGTATACGACATTTTCGGCGACCCCCGCGATCCGGGTAATTTCCTGGTTATGGTGAAACCGGGTCTCGTGCTGAAGATCATGGTTCAGCGTGCCCAGTCCGCGTTCGAGATCCGCTACGTCGGTGCGATCGACGACGACCTCGGCGTCCGCGCGTCGCAGCCCGAAGGTGCCGAGCCGGAGTGACCGGAGCGGCCGTGGTCACGCTGTGCGACCCGGCTGGGCCGAACGGGCTAGAAATCATCGGTCCGATCGGACATGAAATGCGTCGCGCGACCGTGCATTCCTCATCTTGACAGCGTCTTCGGCGGTGTGAAAACCTGCCATGGGGTCGCAGGTCAGACCGTTATTTCCGGGGGCTTGAATAACGAGGAGGCTGTATCGTGTCGTCACCTGAATTGCCCGGCCTTGACGTATCGAGTCGCGTGCGGGCGCGCGACATCCAGATGGTGGGAACGGCCGATCTGGCCCGGCGGGTGCTCATGGTCACCGGCGCCATCGACACGACCGACCACGACGTCTCGGTGAGCATCAGCTTGCCGGAAGCCGGCCGGTGGCAGGTGATCAAGGCCGAGACCAACCTGACCGACCAGACCTGGGTCGCGATGCAGGCCGTGATGGACGAGGAGTCGACCTTCGTCGACGACGCCATGCTCATGTCGCCGCAGTTCGCGAAGAGCTTCATGACCCCCGACCAGCGGCGCCTCACGTTCTTCGACGGCGAGGTCCGCCCCGGGGAAACGGTGCTGAAGACCTACTCGATGGAGACCGGCGGCCGCAAGCCGACCTACTTCTATTCGCGCTACAGCCCGATCGCCACCGACAGCGCCGAGAAGTCGCGCCAGACGCTCGACGAGCTGGTCGCGGACGGCATGCGGCAGCGGCCGGTGATCGAGCTCATCGTGCCGGTGACCGTGATCGGCTGAGCGCGGCCAGGACGGAACGGACCGGTGATCAAGTTCATCCCCGAGCCCCGGCTGCTCGAGTCGCCGCGCGGCCGGCACTGGCCCCGGCCGCCGGCCCCGGCGCAGCCGCCACGGGACCCGGTCCCGCCCACCACAGCGGACGTCGTCATCGTCGGCGCGGGTCCCGCCGGGCTGGCGGTGGCGTCCGCGCTCTGGCACCACGGCGTCACCGACCTGGTCGTGCTGGACCGGGAAGGCCGCTCGTGCGGCCGGTTCTTCGACCGCATCGACCGGCTGGACCAGCGGGTGCTGCGGTCGCCGTACGAACACCACCCCGGCGTCGAGGGCTTCCGCGACTGCGAGCTGCTCGACTTCGCCCGGCTGCACTGGGGCCGGCTCACCCCGGTCGAGCGCCGGGAAATCCGGATGGCGCAGGCCGGGCACCGGTCCGTCGTGCCGGTCGACGTCTTCCACGCCTACACCGACCACCTCGCGGTCACCCACCACGTCCGGGACAAGCTGTGGGGCGCCTCGGTGACCGGGGTGCGCCCGGACGGTGACGGGGTGGCCGTGCACACCACCCGCTCGACCGTCCGCGCCCGGCACGTCGTGCTGTGCCTCGGGGAGGAACGCCGGACCGCCCCCGAGCGGTGGTGGGGCGGTGGCCCCCCGCCCGCCGCCGTGTCGTACTGGGACGAGCCGCCGCCCGGCCCCGTCGAGCGGCAGATCGTGGTCGGCGCCGGGCTCACCGCGGCCCACCTCCTCGCCGCGGCGCTCGACGGCGGCCGCGAGGTCCACTGGGTGCTGCGCGAAGCCCGGGAGCACTACCAGTGCGCCGACGTGAACTCCACCTTCTTCCGGCCCGAGGGCCGGAAGCGGTTCGACGGCGTCGGCTGGTCCGAGCGCCTCGACCTCACCGCCGAGTTCCGCCGCGCCTCCGTCATGTTCGAGTTCCGGCCGCTGCTCGAACGGGCCGAGGCCGAAGGCCGCTTGGTCGTGCACCGCGGGGAAGCCGTCAAGGAAGTCTCCACCGGCATCACCGGGACGGCCGTGGTGCAGCTGGAGAGCGGCCGCCGCGTCGACGCCGACCACGCCGTGCTGGCGCTCGGCACGATCCCCTCGATCGGGACCGGACTGCTGCCCGCCGGGCTCGTCGGGGCCCGGGACGGCTGGCCGGACCTGGACGAGGCGACGCTGTCCTACCGGCAGGCGCCCGCGGTGTCGGTCGTCGGGGCCGCGGCGGGGATGGTGCTCGGCCCGGCCGCCCGCAACATCGACGGGCACCGGGTGGCGACCACGCGGGTCGCCGCGGCGGTGGCCGCCCGGCTGCGGGGCGCCGCACTCGACCTGCGGGTGACGGCCGATGTCTGACCGCGGTGACCTGCGGTTCGTGCTGCCCGACGTCGAGGCGCCCGCCGCGGTCGAAGCCGGCGTCATCCTGCTCGGCCTGGACGCCGACCGGCTGCTGGCCGGCCTGGGGCTCGCCCGGCTGGCGGACGACGCCGCGCTCGTGACCCAGGTGGTCGACCAGGCGCGCCACGAAGCGGGCGGGTTCGGGTTCGCCGCGCTGGTCGCCTCGGGCGCCGGGTGCTGGCGGGAGCTGCGTGCCTTCGCCGGTGACGGGCGCTCGACGGCTTCTCCCGGCGCGTTGCGCCGGGAGTGGGAAGTGGCCCACGCGCTGGCCACGGCGGCCGTGCCGGGCGCCGGCGCGGCCACGATCGCTCATCTGACCGCGTGCTCGCTGCGCCGGGCGGACGTGGACCCGCTCGCCGACCGGTACGCCGACGGAACGGAAGGCACCTGATGTCGTACCTGAAGTCCCTGCCGGAGGAAACCACGCTGCTGCAGGTGTTCCAGGCGCACCCGGGCCCGGCGCGGCACCTGCTGGCCTTCCACGAACTGGTGCTGCGCGGCGAATCGCCGTTCACCGAGGGTGAACGCGAGCTGATCGCGGCCTACGTGTCCGGGCTGAACGACTGCGGCTACTGCCACGGCATCCACACGGTGACCGCCGAGGCGTTCGGCGTGCCCGCCGGACTGCTCGCCGCGGCGCTCGAGGACCTCACGACGGCGCCGGTCGGCGACAAGCTCCGGCCCGTGCTGGCCTACGTCGGCAAGTTGACCCGGACGCCGTCCCGGATGACCGACGCCGACGCCGAAGCCGTGTTCGCCGCCGGCTGGGACGAGCGGGCGCTGCACGACGCGGTGCTGGTGTGCGCGCTGTTCAACTTCATGAACCGCATGGTGGAGGGGCTGGGGATCCGTGCGGATGCGGCGTACGCGACGACGTCCGGACTGCGGCTGAAGGAAGCCGGATATGAAGGCCTGGCGGGGATGCTGGCCCCGTAGGTCCGTACGGCGGCGCCCCGTTGATCTCTTGTGGACAGTGCTGAACCACGCATTCGAAGAGATGCCCGGGGTCTCCTCGGCGCGCACGATAAGGGCAAGCACCCGGTCGAGGCGCGGAGGAAAACAATGTCACAGACACCGACGAGGGACGAACTCGTACAGAGCGCGTCCAAGCTGGTGCCGCTGCTGCGGTCGCGGGCGCTCTGGATCGACGAGCACCGCAGGCTGCCTGACGACGTCGTCGAGGCCATCGAGCTCTCCGGCATCCTCAAGATGCAGGCGCCGAAGCAGTACGGTGGCTACGAAAGCGACGCGCACAGCCTCATCGACGTCCACGCGGAACTCGCGCGCGGCAACAGTTCCGCGGCCTTCTGCGTTTCGGTCTACGCGCTGCTGAACTGGATGGCCGGGCTCTGGCCCGACGAGGTGCTCGACGAGGTCTTCGCCACGGAGAACGTGCGCGTCTGCGGCACACTCGCCACCACCGGCACCGCGACGAAGGTCGACGGCGGGTACCGGATCTCGGGCACCTGGCGGTTCAACAGCGGGATCCTGCACGCGCAGTGGAAGGTCACCGCGGCGGTACCGGACGGCCCCGAAGCCGCCGAGGGCCCGATCACCACGCTGATCCCGGTTTCCGACCTGGAGATCGTCGACGATTGGTACACCCACGGCCTGCCCGGTTCCGGCAGCGTCACGGTGACCGCGCACGACGTGTTCGTCCCCTCGTCCCGGATCGTGAAGACCTACGATTTCTTCACGGACCAGTGCAAATCCGTCGTCAATTCCACGAAGCCCAATTATTACCTCACCCCGATGCTGGTGACGTCGACCGCCGCGACGGCAGGCCAGCTCATCGGCGCGGCGAAGTACGCGTTGGAGAGCTTCCTCGACCGGCTGCCCGGCCGCGGCATTTCCTACACGCACTACCCGAGCCAGGCCGAAGCGCCGATCACGCACATCCGCGTCGGCGAGGCCGGCCTGTTGATCGAGGAAGCCGAGGCCAGGGCGCACCGGTTCGCCGACCTCATCGAGGAAAAGCTCGTCAAGGGTGAGGTGTGGACGGTCACCGAGCGGGCGTCCTCGCGGGTGCAGCTCGGCCGCGTCGCGCAGCTGTGCAAGCAGGCCGTCGACCTCATCGCCACCATCAGTGGCGGGTCCTCGATCTTCCACGACGTGCCGATCACCCGGATCCAGCGCGACGTGAACGCGGTCGCCATTCACGCGCTGACCAACCCGGACACGAGCCTGGAACTGTACGGCCGGCTGCTGTGTGGTCTCGAACCGAACACTGACTACCTCTGAGTGGTGCTTTTTCCCCGCCTTCGGGCGTAGAGCATTTTCGAAGATGAAATCCGACATCTTGCCCGCGATCCTAAGACCGGTGGTCTGGCTCCGCGGGCAGGGGCCGCCACCCCGTGATTGGAGCGCCAACGAAATGGAACCTTTCCGCGTGCAAATCCCGCAGGCCCAGCTGGACGACCTGGCCAGGCGGCTGGCCGAGACCCGCTGGCCGGTCGGGCTGCCCGAAGCGGGGTGGGACCGCGGTGTGCCCGTCGGCTACCTCAAGGACCTCGCCGAGTACTGGCGCACCGAATTCGACTGGCGGAAGGTCGAGGAGCGGCTCAACGCGTTCCCGCAGTTCACCACCACGATCGACGGGGCGAACGTGCACTTCCTGCACGTGCGCTCGCCGGAGCCCGACGCCACGCCGATGATCATCACGCACGGCTGGCCCGGTTCGGTGGTCGAGTTCCTCGACGTGATCGGCCCGCTGACCGACCCGCGCGCCCACGGGGGCGACCCCGGTGACGCGTTCCACCTGGTCATCCCGTCCATGCCCGGCTTCGGCTTCTCCGGCCCGGCACCGGACGGCGGCTGGAACACCCAGCGCGTCGCCGGCGCCTGGGCGCAGCTGATGGCGGAGCTGGACTACGAGCGCTACATCGCCCAGGGCGTCGACTTCGGCTCGGGGGTGGCGCTGGTGCTCGGGCTGCAGGACGCCGAGCACGTGCTCGCCGTGCACCTCAACACCCTGGTCACCGCGCCCGGCGACGACCCGGCCGACCTGGAGGACCTCAGCGAGGCCGACCAGCACTCCTGGGGCAAGTCCGACACGTTCGCGAAAATCCTGTCCGGCTCGATGAAGCTGCAGGCGACCCGCCCGCACACGGTCGCCTACGGGCTCTCCGATTCGCCGGTCGGCCAGCTCGCCTGGGTGATCGAGAAGTACCGCGACTGGGCCGACACTCGCGGCGGGCTGCCGGAGGACGCGATCGAGCGCGACAAGGTGCTGGCCATCCCGGCCATCTACTGGTTGACCCAGACCGCCGGCTCGTCCGGGCAGTTCTACTACGAGAGCGTCGACTTCCTGCCGATCTCGCCGGGCGCGGGCCGCTACTTCGAGCTGACCGTGCCGCTCGGGGTGGCGGTGTTCCCCCACGCCCCGTTCAAGCCGGTCCGGCGCTGGGCGGAACGCGAGTTCTCCACGATCCAGCACTGGAACGAGTACGACCGCGGCGGCAACTTCCCCGCCATGGAGGTGCCCGATCTCTACGTCGCCGAACTGCAGGAGTTCGGGCGGCTGGTGAAGGAACGGTAGAACCACGCCGGCGCACCGGGTGCCGGGGGGAACGCGACGAATGGAGATTGTGATGACGGTGAGTCTTCGGGACCGGGCCACGAGGAGGTGCCGCCGTGAGTGCTGTTAGCGGGACCGAACGTCCCCTGCGGCCGGGCTGGGCGTTGGCGCTGGTGTCCGTCTGCGCGTTCCTGACCTCTTTGGACGTCATGGTCGTGGTCACCGCCATACCCACGATCAAGGTCGATCTGGGCGCGGGTCTCGCCGACCTGGAGTGGACGATCAACGCCTACAACCTGGCGTTCGCCTGCCTGATGCTCACCGGCGCCGCGCTCGGCGACCGGTTCGGGCGGCGGCGGATGTACGTGATCGGCCTGGCCGCGTTCACCATCGCGTCGATCATGGCCGCGTCCGCGGGCAGCATCGACATCCTGATCATCGCCCGGGTCATCCAGGGCGTGGCCGCCGGGGTGTCCATCCCGGTCAGCCTCGCGCTGCTGGCCGACGCCACACCGCCGGAGAAGCGTGGCGCCGCCATGGGCATCTGGGGCAGCGTCGCGGGCATCGCGATCGCGGCGGGCCCCGTCATCGGCGGCATCATCACCCAGGGCATCTCGTGGCACTGGATCTTCTGGCTGAACGTGCCGTTCGGGATCGCCGCCACCGTCGGTTCCGCGCTGCTGCTGCGCGAGAGCAAGGGCCCGCGTCCGAAGATCGACGTGCCCGGTCTGCTGCTCGCCTCGACCGGCCTGTTCGGGCTGGTCTGGGCCGCGGTCCGGGCGCCGTCCATCGGCTGGGGCTCGTTCGAGGCCTACGGCTCGGTGGTCGGCGGGGTGGTGCTGCTGGCGCTGTTCGTGGCGTGGGAGTTCAAGGCGAAGTACCCGATGCTCCCGATGGAGTACTTCCGCCACCGCGGGTTCACCGTGGCGAACATCTCCGCGTTCCTCCAGCACTTCGCCCTGATCGGTGCGCTGTTCGTGCTGGCGCAGCTGTTCCAGTTCGGGCTGGGCAGCAACGCCATGGTCAGCGGCCTGCAGTTGCTGGCGTGGACGGCGATGCCGCTGGTGGTGGCGCCGTTCGCGGGCAAGCTGGCCGACAAGCACGGCAGCAAGCCGTTCATGGTCGCCGGCCTGGCGCTGCTGGGCATCGGCCTGCTCTGGATCGGCCTGGTCACCTCGGCCGGCGTGGGTTACGGCAGCTTGGTCGTCCCGCTGATCTTCGGCGGCGCGGGGATCGCGATGTGCCTGCCGACCACGATCAACCTGGTGTTCGCGTCGGTCCCGCCGGAAGACGCCGGCGTGGCGTCGGGCGTGAACAGCGCGCTGCGCGAGCTGGGCGGCGTGTTCGGCGTCGTGGCGCTGGGTGCGGCCTTCGCGGCCAACGGCAGCTTCGAGTCGGCCGAAGCGTCGCTGTCCGGCTTCCAGGCGGCGCTGGTGCTCGGCGGCATCGTCGCGCTGGTCGGCACGGCCGTGGCGCTGTTCGCGCCCGGCAAGCCCAAGCCGGCCGGGCCGGTCGTCGACGTGCGGCCGCCTGCCGAAGAAGTGATCGAGACGCCGATCAACTGAGCCGGCGCTCGCGAGCCCCGGCGGACCCCCGTGGTCCGCCGGGGCCTTTCCCCGGGATGGAGAAGGTCCCATGAGTTACGACTACCTCGCCCTGTACGTCGACGGCGAATGGCGCAGACCCGGTCGCGGCACGGTCGCGGCGATCTCGCCCGCCGACGGGGAGCGCAACGGCAGCACGCCGCTCGCCTCGGAGTCCGATGTGGACGCCGCGGTCGCCGCGGCGCGCCGTGCGTTCGGCACCCCGTCGTGGACCGGCCTCCCGGTCGAGGAGCGAGCGGAACTGCTGGAGCGCTTCGCGATCCAGCTGGAGAAGAACGTCCCGGAGCGGGCCACGGCCACGTCCGTCCAAAATGGAACGCCGATCTCGATCGCGCTGCCCAGCGAGGGCGGCGCGCCGATCGGGCTGCTCCGCTACCACGCGGGGCTGGCCCGGCGGACCGTCGTGGAGGACCGGCGCGAACGGTTCGACGGGATGGGCGAGACCATCGTCCGGCGCGAGCCGGTCGGGGTGGTCGCGGTGGTCGTGCCGTGGAACTTCCCCCAGCCCATCACCATGTTCACCGTCGCGCCCGCGCTCGCCGCGGGGTGCACGGTGGTCCTCAAGCCCGCGCCGGAGACGGTGTTCGGCGCGCTGGAACTGGCCGCCGCGGCCGATCGGGCGGGTCTGCCGCCGGGTGTGCTGAACGTCGTCACCGGTGGCGCGGAGATCGGCGAGCACCTGGTGTCGCACCCGGGCGTCGACCGCGTCGCGTTCACCGGCTCGACCGCGGCCGGGCGCAAGGTCGGCGAGATCTGCGGCAGGCTGCTGCGGCCGGTGACCCTGGAGCTGGGCGGGAAATCGGCCGCCATCGTGCTCGACGACGCCGACCTCGTCGCCACCACGCAGGGGCTGGCATCGTGCGCGTTGCTCAACAGCGGGCAGGCCTGCTACCTCTCGACGCGGATCCTGGCGCCGCGGTCCCGCTACGACGAGGTGGTCGACGCGGTCGCCGGGTTGGCGAAGGCCTTGAAGATCGGCGACCCGCTCGACCGCACGACGCAAATCGGCCCGATGGTCAGCTCGCGGCACCGCGAGCGCGTCGAGTCCTACGTCCGGCTCGGGCAGCGCAGCGGCGCGCGGCTGGTGGCCGGCGGCGTTCCGGCGGAGCAGGAGCGGGGCTGGTACGTCCGGCCGACCGTCTTCGCCGACGTGGACAACAGCGACCCCATTGCGCGTGAAGAGATCTTCGGGCCGGTGCTCGCGGTGATCCCGTACCGTGATGTCGATGAGGCCGTCGCGATCGCCAACGACTCCGAATACGGCCTGGGCGGCACGATCTGGACGTCCGATGTGGACGAAGGGATCGCCGTGGCCAGGCGGGTGCGCTCGGGCAGCGTCGGGGTGAACTACTACGACCTCGACCTGGGCGCGCCGTTCGGCGGTGTCAAGGCCAGCGGGCTCGGCCGCGAGCTGGGACCCGAGGGCTTCGACACGTTCTTCCACTACAAATCGATCTACCTGCACAAGGCAACCTGAATTGCCTCGAGGAGAGGACAAATGAGCCTTCCCAAGATCGTGTCACCGCAAGAGTGGCAGATCGCTCACGAAAAGCTGCTGGCGCGCGAAAAGGAGGTCACGCGCATCCTCGACGCGCTGGCCGCCGAGCGCCGCCGTCAGCCGATGGTCGCCTTCGAAAAGGACTACGTGTTCGTCACGGCCGCCGGCGAGAAGGTCGGGCTGGCCGACCTGTTCGACGGGCAGCGCCAGCTGATCGTCTACCACTTCATGATGGAGGCCGGGTCGGACCACCGGTGCCCCGGCTGTTCCGCGGTGGCGGACAACCTGCCGCACCTGGAGCACCTGGAGCAGCGCGACACCCGGCTGGTGCTGGTCTCGCCCGCGCCGCAGGCGCAGCTGCAGGAGTACCGGGAGCGCATGGGCTGGCCGCTGAAGTGGCTGTCGTGCGATCAGGAGTTCAACGACGACTGCGGTGCCGGCGCCGGCTCGACGCTGAGCGTGTTCCTGCGCGACGGCGAGAAGGTGTACCGGACGTACTTCACCGGTGCTCGCGGCCTGGACAAGCTGCGGCTGGACCTCAACCTGCTGGACCTGACCCCGTACGGGCGCCAGGAGTTCTGGGAGGACTCGCCGGAGGGCTGGCCGCAGAGCGCGCCGTACCAGTGGTGGCGTCCGCGCGACGAATACTGACGTTTCTTCGCGAGGGGCCGGGACGTTTTCGTCCCGGCCCCTTTAGTTCGCAATGGAAAGGAATCTTCGTACGCCCCGGTGCGGGACAGTGATAACTGGTAACAGAAAAGGAGATCACTATGTCGGTGAGTGCTGAGGACAGGTTGTCCGACTACTACGGCCCGTTCACCAGTGAGCGGGAGAAGGAAGTCCTGGGTGTTCCGCTGCGCCTGGTCGGGGCGTGGGCGGAGAACTCGGCCGATGGTGTGGCCGAGGTGTTCACCGAGGACGGGATCCTGATCCTGCCGGGTGATGTGTACAAGGTCGGCCGGGATGAGATCCGGGCGTTCATGAAGGCCGCTTACGCGGGCCCGTTCAAGGGTTCCGGGGTGACCGGTCAGCCGGTCGACGTGCGGTTCGCGTCGGACTCGGTGGCTTTGCTGCGCACCCACGGCGGGATCCTCGCCGCCGGTGAGACGGAGATCGACCCGGAACTGGCGGTCCGGTCGACCTGGGTGTGCGTGAAGAAGGACGGCGAGTGGTTCCTCGCCGGCTACCAGAACAGCCCCCGTGGCGCCGGCGCCACCCTTCGTTGGTAAAGGAGACGATCACCATGGCTTCAGCGTGGGGCGACGCGTCGGCGATCTTGGCCGCCGCGGGCATCGAAGAGGACACCTCGTACTACCGCGAGTTCACCGGCGACGACGAGAAGGCCGTGCTGACCGTCGCGATGCGCATCCAGGAGGGCTGGGAGCGCAACGACGCCGACTTCTTCGCCGACACCTTCACCGACAACGGCAGCCTGCTGATGAAGGACGAGCAGCTCACCAGCCGCGAGCAGATCCGCGAGTACATGAAGGCGGGCTTCGAAGGCCCCTTCCGCGGCGCGCGCGTCCGCGGCTGGCCGCTGGCCGTCCGGTTCCTCGACGACACCACCGCGATGATCATCAGCCAGGGCGGCATCCTGCTGGACGGCGAGACCGAGACGGCTCCCGAGCGTCAGGTCCGCGTCACCTGGATCGTGGTGCAGACCGGCGACGGGCTCCGGCTGCTCTCGCACCAGACCAGCCCGCTCAAGGGATGAGGGAGGCTTCTCATGGCGATCGAAACCGGTTCGGCGGCGCCGGACTTCACGCTCCCCGACACCGGCCGGACCCCGGTCACGCTCAGCGAGCTGTGGCGCACCCGGCCGGTGCTGCTGGTCTTCTACCCGTTCGCGTTCAGCCACATCTGCGAGGGTGAGATCTGCCAGGTCCGCGACGAACTGGCGGGCTACACCGACGAGAACGTCCAGGTCGTCGGTGTCTCGGTGGACACGCCGTTCACCCTCAAGGCGTGGGCGGACCGGCAGGGCCTCACGTTCCCCCTCCTGTCGGACTTCTGGCCGCACGGAGCCGTCGCGCAGTCCTACGGCGTCTTCAACGACCAGGGCGGGATGGCCAACCGCGGCACCTTCCTCATCGACGGGACCGGAACCGTCCGCTTCGCCGAAGTGGTGTCCCCCCGCGAGGCCCGCGACCAAACCCGGTGGAAGAAGGCGGTCGCCGCCCTCGCCGGCTGACCCGCTTTCCTCGCTGCCGAGCGACCCCCTCGCGCTCGGCTGATTCCCGAGGTCGTCGCAACAGAAGTGATCAACTGGCTTCGGCTAGGAGTTCCGTCAAGCGCTCGGCTGGGTTGTCCCGGCCGAGCGTTTTGCGTGGGCGGCGATCGAGCCGAGCGGCCCCGGCCGGCGGCGTGCGGCGGCTCGGGCTCGGGTGGGCGCGCCGAGGCCCCCTGCTCGGGGAGCAGGGGGCCTCGGGTGGGGCGGTGGGTCAGCCGGCGACGGGGCTGGTCTGGTGGGAGAGGAGCTTCCAGTCCCCGCCGTCCTTGACGATGACCCAGGTGGCGCGGACCTCGCGCTCCGGGGCCACTTCGGTTTCGCCCGCGAGGACGATCCCGCCCTTGGTGACGGCGAAGGCGACGGTCTCGGAGAGCTTCCGGATGACGACCGGAGTCTCCACGAGACGCGAACCCGCGTAGGCGCCTTCGAAGGCCTTCTTCATGTACTCGCGGACCTCGGCCGGGGACTTGAGCTGCTCGTCGCCGACGAGCATGCTGCCGTTGTCCGTGAAGACCTCGGCGAGCAGCTCGGGGTCGTTGCGGTCCCAGGCGCCGCGGACGCGCAGGGGAATCGTGAGGATCGCGCCCTCCTCGCCGTTGGGGAAGTCGCCGTAGTTGGCGGCCCACTTCTTGGCGCCTGCCACCAGTTCGGATGCCTTGCCTGGCATGGGTTTCTCCTTAGAGTGAGGTGACTACCAACGAAGGGTGGCGCCGGCGCCACGGGGGCTGTTCTGGTAGCCGGCGAGGAACCACTCGCCGTCCTTCTTCACGCACACCCAGGTCGACCGGACCGCCAGTTCCGGGTCGATCTCCGTCTCACCGGCGGCGAGGATCCCGCCGTGGGTGCGCAGCAAAGCCACCGAGTCCGACGCGAACCGCACGTCGACCGGCTGACCGGTCACCCCGGAACCCTTGAACGGGCCCGCGTAAGCGGCCTTCATGAACGCCCGGATCTCATCCCGGCCGACCTTGTACACATCACCCGGCAGGATCAGGATCCCGTCCTCGGTGAACACCTCGGCCACACCATCGGCCGAGTTCTCCGCCCACGCACCGACCAGGCGCAGCGGAACACCCAGGACTTCCTTCTCCCGCTCACTGGTGAACGGGCCGTAGTAGTCGGACAACCTGTCCTCAGCACTCACCGACATAGTGATCTCCTAATCCGAGAGCCTTCCCACGATAATTGTCGGCGCGGCGGAATCGTCCTTTTCTCGATTCGTGCTTGCTCAAATGTGCTTGATCAGGTCGGCCGCTTTCTCGCCGATCGCGATGGCCGCCGCGTTCGGCTGGCCGCGGCCGACCTTCGGCATCACCGAGGCGTCGGCGACCCGCAGGCCGTCGACGCCGTGCACGCGCAGGGAAGCGTCGACGACGGTGCCGATGGCGCAGCTGCCCGAAGCGTGGAAGATCGAATGCGTCCAGCGGCGGACGTACGCGCGCAGGTCCTGGTCCGACTCCGATTCCGGAGCGCGGAAGAGTTCCTCCGTGTACGGCCGCATCGCGGGCTGCCGGGCGATGTGCAGGCCCATCCGCAGCGCCTCGACCGCGGTCACCATGTCCGCTTCTTCGAGCAGGTAGTTGTGCACGATCCGCGGTTTCGCCGTCGGGTCCGCCGAAGCGAGCGTCACGCTGCCCCGGCTTTCCGGGGTCAGCAGCGCCGGTCCGCAGGAGATCGCGTGCGCGGTCGGGAACGCCAGGCCGCTGTCGACGAACATGATCGGTGCCGCGAAGAACTCCACGTCCGGGGCCGGGATGCCGGACCGGGTGCGCGCGAACCCGCCCGCTTCCGGGCCGTTCGACGCGGTCGGGCCGGTGCCCTCCTCGACGAACCGCCGGATGTTCTGCGGTTCCATCGCGGTCAGCAGGCTGACCGGCTGCGAGTGCGTGAAGGTCAGCGGCACCAGCGCGTGGTCCTGCAGGTTCTGCCCGACCTCCGGCAGGTCCGCCACCACCGGGATGCCGAGCATCCCCAGCTGCGCGGCCGGCCCGACGCCGGACAGCATCAGCAGCTGCGGCGAGTTGTACGCGCCCGCCGAGAGGATGACCTCCCGGTCCGCGCGGATCGTCAGCTCTTCGTCGAGCCGCTGCCCGGCGACGCCCACCGCGCGGCCGTTCTCGATCAGCACCCGGTGCGCCTGGAAGTTCGTCTCGACGGTCAGGTTCGGCCGCCCCAGCACGGGGTGCAGGAACGCCACCGCCGTGCTGCACCGGCGCCCGTCGCGCGTGGTCACCTGGAAGAACCCGAAGCCGTCCTGGTTCTTCCCGTTGAAGTCGTCGTTGGCCGGCAGCCCCGCTTCGACGGCGGCGTCCACGAAGGCCTGGGCGCTCGGGTTGTTCGACCGTCCATTGGAGACGGTCAGTGGCCCGCCGGCCCCGTGGAACTCGTCGGCGCCGCGCTCGTTGTCTTCGGACCGCTTGAAGTACGGCAGGATTTCGTCGTACGTCCAGCCCGGCGTCTCCCATTCGTCGAAGTCGAGCCGGTTGCCGCGCGCGTAGATCATCGCGTTGAGCGAACTCGTCCCGCCGAGCACGCGCCCGCGCGGCAGGAACACCCGCCGTCCGTTCAGCGCGGGCTCGTCGTGGCTGTCGTAGTCCCAGTCGTAGCGGGTGCGGAACAGCGTGGCGAACGCCGACGGCACGTGGATGTTCTCGGCGTTGTCGGCCGGGCCCGCTTCCAGCAGGCAGACCTTGACGTCCGGATCTTCGGACAGGCGCGCGGCGAGCACGCAGCCCGCTGATCCCGCACCGACGATGACGTAGTCGTACATGGGTTTCTCCCGGCGCGGATCAGATGTAGAGCGTGTTCGGTTCGAGGCCCGCGAGCACCCGCCCGTACAGCTCGAACGCGGTGGGCGGGTACATCAGCGCGTGCAGGTTGGCGGTGGTGACGTTGCGCGCGATGCGCTGGATGGCCACCGACTCGTAGATCGACGAACCGCCGCTGGCCCCGAAGAGGAGGTCGACGGCCTCCTTGGCGAGCTGGCACACGACGCCGACCTCGGCGCGGGCGCGGGCGCGCTCCTCGATCTTCCACGGCTCGCCGGCCGCGGACTTGGCGTCGAGCAGGTCGGCGACCCGGTAGCTGTGGAACTCGGCCTGGTCGATCTTCAGCGATGCCTCGGCCAGCTGCAGGTGCGTGATCGGCGCCTCGCGCTGGTCGTCGTAGCTGGTGTAGGTGATCTTCCGGCCCGGCAGGCGCTCCATGAACGCCTCCATCGCGCCGCGCGCCATGCCGAGCACGGTGCCGACGGTGGTGGCCGCGGCGACCGCGAGCAGCGGCGCCTTGTACATCGGCAGGTCCGCGTTGAGCGCCGACGCGTACTGCTCCTGCAGGATCGCGGGCAGCGGGAGGGTCCGCTCGGCGGGGACGAACAGGTCCTTCGCGATGGTGGTGACGCTGCCGGAGCCGCGCACGCCCATGGTGTGCCAGTCGTCGACGATCTCGACGTCGGAGATCGGGACCAGGCCCATGACCGGCATCATCTGGCCGTCCGGCAACGGGGTGACCGCGATGATCTCCTGCCAGTGGCTGTGCAGCGCGCCGCTGATGAAGCCCCACTTGCCGTTGACCAGGTACCCGCCGTCGACCGGCGTCGCCATCGCGGTCGGGCTGAGCGTGCCGCAGACGCGCACGTCCGGCGTCCGGTACACCTCGTCCTGCACGGAGTCGGGGAACAGGCCGACCATCCAGCCGGGGATCCACCACACCTGCTGCGTCCAGCCGACGGCGCCGTCGCCGCGGCCGAGCTCGGCGGCGACCTCGACGACCGTGCGCGCGCTCGCCTCGTAACCGCCGTAGCGGCGCGGGACGCGCATCTTGAAGAACCCGGCCGCGCCGAGCCCTTCGATGACCTCTTCGTGCAACCGCCGGTTCTCTTCCGACCACTGGGCGTGCTTCCTGAGCAGCGGCACCAGATCGGTCGCCCTGCTGACGAGTTCTTCGTGGCTCGGCACGTCGGTCACTGGGGTCCTCCTCGGTCGATGGCCGTCCCCCAACGTTGCACCTGCCTCCGCGCGTGGGCGTCTCCAGCGTTGCGCCACGGGCGCAACCCGGAAGACGCTGCCCGCACTTGCGCGGTGTGAGGATTCCTTGAGCCCCGAGAGAGGACGCCCATGAGCAGTCATGTCGGAGACCGCGCGATCGTGCTCGGCGGCAGCATGGCGGGAATGTTCGTCGCCAGGGTGCTGTCGGACGTCTTCACCGAGGTGCTGGTCGTCGACCGCGACGCACTCGCCGGCGTGCGGGAAGGCCGCCGCGGTGTGCCGCAGGGCCGGCACGCGCACGGCCTGCTGGCGCGCGGCCAGGAGATCCTGGAGGACTTCTTCCCCGGCTTCACCGCCGAGCTGATCGCCGCGGACATCCCGGTCGGCGACCTCGGCGGGCAGGTCCGCTGGTACTTCGACGGGCACCGCATCCGCCCGTCCGACACCGGCCTGCGCCTGGTCGGTGTCGCCCGTCCGGTGTTGGAGGACCACGTGCGCGGGCGCGTCCGTGCGATCCGCAATGTGACCTTCGTGGACAACACCGACGTGATCGGCCCGGTCGCGACGGCCGGCTCGGACCGCGTCACCGGCGTCCGCGTGCAGGGCCGCGGCCCCGGCGGCGTCGAAGAGGTGCTCGACGCGGACCTCGTCGTCGACGCCACCGGCAAGGGCTCGCGCGCCCCCGGCTGGCTCGCCTCCCTCGGCTACGGGAACGTCGAAGAGGACCGCGTCAAGGTCGGGCTCGCCTACACCAGCCGCCGGTATCGCTTCGACGTCGACCCGTTCCGGGGCGACATGTCGATCAACCCCGTCGCCACCCCCGCGAACCCGCGCGGCGCGTTCCTGCACACCCTGGGCGGCGGCCTCGGGATGCTGTCGCTGACCGGCATCCTCGGCGACCACCCGCCCACCGACGAGGCGGGCTTCCTCGCCTTCGCGAAGTCGCTGCCGGTGCCCGATGTCCACGACGCCATCGTGGCTGCCGAGCCGATCGGTGCCCCGGTCACCTTCAAGTACCCGGCCAGCCAGCGCCGCCGCTTCGAGAAGCTGACCCGGCTTCCCCGGGGGTTCCTGGTCGCGGGCGACGCGGTGTGCTCGTTCAACCCGGTCTACGGCCAGGGCATGGCGTCGGCGGCGTTGCAGGCGCTGACCCTGCGCGAGCACCTCCAGGCCGGCATCCCCGACCCGCGCGCCTTCTTCAAGGACATCGCGAAGGTGGTGGACGTGCCGTGGGAGATCTCCGCCGGCGGCGATCTCGCGTTCCCGGAGGTCGAAGGCAAGCGCACGCTGAAAGTCCGGATGGCCAATGCCTTCATGGCGCGCCTGCAGACCGCCGCCACCCACGACGCCGGGCTCGGCGAGGCGTTCCTGCGCGTGGCCGGGCTGATCGACCCGCCGCAGAGCCTGATGCGCCCGAGCATGGTGCTTCGCACCCTTCGCACCCCGCGCACCCCCGCCGGGGACAGCCGGCCGGAGCCCGGCCCCCGGCTCCGCCGCGCAGCCTGATACTGGAGTTGACCATGAGCAAGGAAAAGACGCCCGGTCTGCGCGGTGTGCTGACCACGCCGAAGATCGTGCTGCTGGTGGTGGCGGCCGCCGCGCCGCTGGCCGCGGTGGTCGGCACGGTGCCGCTCGCCTTCACCCTGGGCAACGGCGCGGGCGTACCCGCGGTGTTCGTCTTCGCCGGGATCGTGCTGCTCTGCTTCTCGGTGGGGTACGCGGCGATGAGCCGCCGGGTGGTCAACGCGGGCGGCTTCTACACGTACTTCTCGCTGGGCATCGGCAAACCCCCGGCCGTCGCGGGCGGCCTGGTCGCGGTGCTGTCGTACAACGCGGCGTCGATCGGCCTGGCCGGGACCTTCGGCTACTTCACGAAGCTGACGGCGGACGCCTATGGGCTCGTTCTCCCGTGGGAAGCCTGGTCGGCGCTCGCGATAGCGGTGGTCGCCGTGCTCGGGTACCGGCAGATCGACGTCTCCGCCAAGGTGCTCGCCGTGCTGATGGTCGCCGAGATCGGCGTGCTCGCGATTCTCGACGTCTTCATCATCGGCCACAAGGGCGTGCAGGCCCTGCCGCTGACGGCGTTCCAGCCGTCCACCGTGTTCACCGGCGCCATCGGCGTGACGATGATGTTCGCCTTCATGTCGTTCATCGGCTTCGAATCCGCGTCGCTCTACGGTGAAGAGGCGAAGGACCCGCGAAAGACGGTCCCGCGGGCGACGTACGCGTCGGTCGTCGTGATCGCTGTCTTTTATGCGCTGACCAGCTGGGTGGCCGTCGGTGGCATCGGCGCGGACCAGGTGCAGCAGGTGGCGGGGGAGCAGCTCGGCGGATTGTTCCTCACGCTGGGCTCCGACTACGTCTCACCGGTGCTCGGCTCGGTGATGCAGGTCCTGCTGTGCACCAGTACGCTCGCCGCGCTCCTCGCGCTGCACAACGCCACCAACCGCTACACCTTCGTGCTGGGCCGGGAACGGGTGCTCCCCGGCTGGCTCGGCCAGGTGCACGCGAAGCACGCGTCACCGCACCGCGCCAGCATCGTCCAAACCGTCCTGACGGTCGTCGTGGTGGGCGCGTTCGCGGCCGGCGGGCTCGACCCGTACACGAACCTCGCCACCAGCCTGCTCGGTGTCGGGACGCTCGGGATCGTCGTGCTGCAGGCGTTCGCGGCCGTCTCCGTGATCGGGTTCTTCCGCAAGCGCCCGGACGGCCACTGGTGGCGGACCAAGCTCGCCCCCGCGCTCGGCGCGGTCGGGCTCGGTGCGTCGGCGGTCCTGCTGGTGCTGAACTTCCCGCTGCTGACCGGGACCGACAGCGCCGTGGTCAACTCGCTGCCGTGGCTGTTGCTCGCGGTCGCCGTCGCCGGCTTCGGTTATGCCTTGTGGCTCAAGGTGAAGCGACCGGAGCGGTACGCGCGGATCGCCGTCGCCGAGACCCGGTCCGACCACCTCGAGCTCGTCCGCGAACCCGAGCCGGAGCCCGGCGAACGGGCCGCCTGACGCGCATTCCCGGAGATGCTCCCCGTGCTTAGCCCTTCGCATACTTCAACGATGGAGGACCGGATGTACGACTACGTGATCGTCGGCGCGGGTTCGGCGGGCTGCGTGCTGGCGGCACGCCTTTCCGAGGATCCGGACGTCACGGTGTGCGTGATCGAGGCAGGCTCGTACGACACCGCGGAGAACATCCACATCCCCGCCGCTTTCGGCGAACTGTTCCGCACCCGCTACGACTGGGACTACGACACCCACGAGGAGCCGGAGCTCAACCGCCGCCGCATCTTCCACCCGCGTGGCAAGGTGCTCGGCGGCACCAGCTCCATCAACGCGATGCTGTACCTGCGCGCCAACAAGCTCGACTACGACGGCTGGGGCCAGCCGGGCTGGACCTACGACGAGATCCTGCCGTACTTCAAGCGGTCCGAGGACAACGAGCGCGGCGCCGACGAGTTCCACGGCGTGGGCGGCCCGATGTCCGTTTCGGACGGTCGTTCGAAGAACATCCAGTCGCGGGCCTTCATCGAGTCCGCGCTGCAGGCGGGGTTCGCCGAGAACGCGGACTTCAACGGCAAGACCCAGGACGGCTTCGGCTTCTTCCAGGTCACCCAGCGCAACGGCCGCCGGTGCAGCACCGCCGTCGCGTACCTGCACCCCGCGCTCGGCCGCCCGAACCTGACCCTGGAGACCAACCTCCAGGTGCACCGCGTGCTGATCGAGAACGGCCGCGCGACCGGCGTCACCGGGCACCGCGGCGACGACACGGTCACGATCCGCGCCGGGCGCGAAGTCATCCTCAGCGGCGGCGCGTACAACTCGCCGCACCTGCTGATGCATTCCGGCATCGGCCCGGCCGACCACCTGAACCTGCTGGGCATCGACGTGCAGGTCGACAACCCCGAGGTCGGCACGAACCTGCAGGACCACCCGATCGTGCCGCTGATCTACAGCCACGACCTGCCGGTCAGCTTGCTGATCGCCGAAGAACCCCAGTACATCAAGGAGTTCGAGGAGCACGGCACCGGCCCGCTCACCTCGAACGGCCCGGAGTGCGGCGGGTACGTCCGCACGGACTCCGGCCTGCCGGCGCCGGACGTCGCGTTCTTCACCGGCCCGCTGATGTTCGCCGACAGCGGCCTCGGCCTGCCGACCGGGCACGCGATCACCTACGGCCCGGTGCTGCTGACCCAGGGCAGCCGCGGTGCGGTCACCCTCGACTCCAACGACCCGACCACCAAGCCGAAGATCCAGCACAGCTACTTCAGCGCCGACGGCGACCTGGACGTGGCCGTCGCCGGGGTCCGGATCGGCATGGAGATCGCGCGCCAGCGAGCACTTTCGCCGTACACGAAGACGCACTACCGCGCGCCGGAGTCCGATTCGGACAAAGACGTCCGCGCGTACGTCCGCGCGTACACGCACTCGATCTTCCACGGCACCGGCACCTGCTCGATCGGCAAGGTCGTCGACCCCGAACTGCGCGTCAAGGGCGTCGAAGGCCTGCGCGTCGCCGACGTTTCCGTGATGCCGACCCCCGGCCGCGGCGCGCCGAACGCCACCGCGATCGCCATCGGCGAGAAGGCGGCCGACCTGCTGCTCGGCCGTCCCGCCCTGCCCAAGTCCCCGGCGTAGAACTGGAGAAGCACGTGACCATCGCACCTCAGACTCCTTCTGTCGCCGAAGCCGCAGCCGAGCTGGAGAAGCTCGACCGCCGGCACCTGTTCCGCTCGATGCAGCGCGGGGACATCCACGACCGTGTGGTGATCGTGCGCGGCGAAGGCTGCACCGTGTGGGACGCGCGCGGCAACGAGCTGCTCGACGCGGCAGGCGGCGGCGTCTGGCACTCGCCGCTCGGCCACGGCCGCAAGGAGCTGGCCGAGGTCGCCGCGAAGCAGATCACCGAGCTGGAGTACTTCACCAGCCTGCTGGAGTTCTCCAACGACAAGGCGATCCACCTCGCCGCGCGCATCGCCGGGCTGGCCCCGGAGGGGATCAACCGGGTGTTCTTCACCAGCGGCGGGTCCGAGTCGGTGGAGACCGCGATCAAGGCGGCGCGGCTGTTCCACCACCGGCGTGGCGAGCCGGACCGCACGTGGATTCTGTCGCGGCACTACTCGTTCCACGGCGCCGCTTACGGCAGTGGTACGGCGACCGGCTTCCCCCCGATGCAGGAGGGAGTCGGCCCGAACCTGCCGCACGTGGAGAAGCTGACCCCGCCCAACTCGTACCGCCCGGAGATGTTCGGCGGCCAGGACCAGACCGACTTCCTGCTCGCCGAGCTGGAGCAGACGATCGAGCGCATCGGCGCGGGCAACATCGCCGCCATGATCGGCGAGCCGATCATGGCGGGCGGCGGCGTCCTCGAACCGCCGGCCGACTACTGGCCTCGGGTGCGCGAAGTCCTTTCGCGCAACGGGATCCTGCTGATCGCGGACGAGGTCGTCACCGCGTACGGCCGGGTCGGCTCGTGGTTCGAGTCGGAGGTCCGGGGTATGCGCCCGGACATGATCACCATGGCCAAGGGCATCGCGGGCGGGTACGCCCCCCTTGGCGCCACGCTGATGACCGACGAGATCGCCGACGGCCTGCTCGAGACGGGCGGCTTCTTCCACGGCTACACCTTCCAGGGCCACCCGGTGGCCTGTGCGCTCGGTCTCGCCACCATCGACATCATCGAGCGCGAGCAGCTGGTCCCGAAGGCCCACACGATCGCGGACTGGCTGCGCACCGGCCTCGCCCCGGCCGCCGACCTGCCCGCCGTCGGCGACATCCGCATCGTCGGCTCGCTCGCCGGGCTGGAGATGGTGACCGACCTCGAGCACAAGATCCCGCAGGAGTGGGCACCGGTCGAGCGCGTCTGCTTCGAGATCCGCAAGCGCCACGGCGTCATCGCCCGGCCGTACGGGCACATGCTCGTCCTCGCACCGCCACTGGTGATCACCGAGGACGAGGCCCGCCGCGCCACCGACGCCGTCGTCGACGTCGTCTCCCGCTTCAGCGCCGACGGGAGCCTCGCCGACTGAGAGGGCCGAGCTGAGCACGCCTCCTTCGAACTCGAAGGCAGGCGGCTGGACCCGGGCGTGCTCAGCTCGGACCTGGCAGCACCTGGTGCGTAGGAATGTTGTGCGCCGTGGTCGGTGAGGACGCGCCGGCGCGTCCTCACCGAGGTGCCGCGGTTCGAGATCACGGCGCTCGACCTGCGTGAAACCCCGGAGGCACAACGCGAATCGACGTTCGCCGAAGTCCGCGAGGAGATGTCGAGCCTGGGGTAGCCCGGCCGTTGTTCGACCTTCGGGCGTCCACGGCGACGATTTCCGCCAGGTTCGCGCCCGGTCATGGCTGGTGCCGACTTGTCGACATGCGGCGCCTGGGAGCCGGTGCAGCCTTGATTGCGGGCCGGGATGCCGCTGCGGCCGCACTTGTCGGCCGGGTGCGCAGCCGGAGCCCAGCTGTGCCGCGTTGTAGTTGCGCCGCGCCGCGGTCGCGCCGCCGCGGTCACGCCGCGCCGCGCAGCCGAGTCAGTGCAGCCCAGCCGCGCCGCAGCCATGGCGGCCGCCACCTTGTCGTGTTGCAGCCGCGGCAGTAGCCGCAACCAGCCACTGCTGTCTGTGCCGGAGCCGCCGGGTATTCCGCTGCAGCCTCGAGGCTCGGTCGGGTGTGCCGCCGCGGTGCTCACCGCGGGCAGGGTATCGGGTAAGTATTCGGAGAAAATCTCGCCGACAACGTGCCGGGCGTTCGCGGCCTCCTCGCCGGGCCCTCCCAGGGTGCGGGCGAGGATGCCCGGCGCCGGGATGCTTCCGCTGCGGGAAAGGACCGAGGTCCGGTGTGTTGCTCAAGACGAAGTCCTTGCCTCACAGGAGAACTCGACGGCAGCACTCCGGACGTCGACCGCAGGCGCCACAGTGGAATCAGCGCACCCGCCGGAACCGGCTGTCGCGGGTAGGCACTCCTCGGCCGGCCAATGGCTCAGGCGGCCTCCGATGTGGACGATCCCGTGTGATCGACGGGTTGCTGCCGGCTGTCCGTCGGCAAGCGGTCGGCTGCCTCTGGCTGTGGTGCTCCCGGTGTGGCGGGATGGGCGTCGCCGGGCGCTGGGGGTTGGACAGTGATCGGCAGGGCCGTCAGGTGCCGGAGCTTCGTGAGGTGTCGTTGGACGAGCCCTGCGCGCCGTGCTTCGTCCAAGGCTGCGCGCGTGACGCTGTTGGTGCGCCGGCGCCGATGCCGTCCACTGGCTTCGCTGTGGTCCATGGTGGTGTCTCCGCCTCCTTTGTCGGGGAAAGGTGTCCCTCGATCGTGTTGTTCTGCCGCTCGATCCCGGGGTGATTGCTGGGCGTGATCGTCCGATTGCGGGGAAGCGCGAACGGTGGATTTGCCTTCGGGTAACAAGGTTGTCTCGAGACGAACTCGGCCCGGAATCGTTGGGCCACCTGGCTGCTCGCGCGATGGGTCATCCGGACCCGTGGGTGCCGCGGGGGAAATGAGCCGTCACCGTCCACAGTGGGAGCGTGACGGCGCGAAAAGCGGGCTGCGATGTGGGCCCGGTCACGTGTCCCGGGTACGTCGTGTGCGACCGCGCACGACGTCTTCCCTGGTGGCGCCCCCGGCAGGACTCGAACCTGCGACCTAGAGATTAGAAGGCTCTTGCTCTATCCAGCTGAGCTACGAGGGCCCGCGCCGACGGCTGCTGCCGATCGTGCCGGTCGCCCGGCACCGGCAGCTTAGTCGTCACCAATCTCTCGATCGTTCGACACCGGCGAATCGTTTCAGTTCTCGTTCGACGTAATTCCGGAGTTCCGTGGCGGCACCGTCACGGCGGGCGATGAGCCGAGGCCATCCCGGGTTCGGCCTGTGTGGCGCCCTTGCGCGGCCCGGGCTGCGCAAAGGGCGTGGCTCGCAAGCGTGCCACGGTGGGCGGTGGGCGAGCCAGGCTCGGCTCGTGTCTTGCACGGACCGATCCCCAGGCAAGGCACCGGCGACCCCTGGGCTTCCGGGTGGCCACAGCGGGCATCGACGCCAGCCGGAGGTGCGGCTCGCATGCGTGGAGCGCTCCAGGCATGGTGTCGCCGCTGTCGGGGTGTCCACGGCGGGGGTGAGCTGAGCCCGGCCTGGGGTTCGGCTCGTGTGGCGCCTTGTCCACGGCCGGTCTGCCCGAGGACGCCGGTGCCGTGGTGACTCACGGCTGGCCACAGCGGGTGACGCGTGCCGAACTCGGCTCGTATGGTCCCTTGCCCGGACCGGTCCGGGCAAGAGCGCCGGTGACCGTGGCGCCGGGCGGCCACGGCGGGGCCCGTGGGCGCGCCCCGCCGCTGAGGCGCGCCCACGGGGTGGGGCCGCTGTCGGGGAAGCGGCCCCGGTCGGGTCCGGCCGCCGCCGCGAGCCGGCTCCCCCCTTGGAGCGGGCGGCGGACGCGGGCCCGGGTCGGTGGTCACTCCCAGATCTGGATGCCCCGGACCAGGAAGGGGGCGTCCGGCACGAACGTGCCGCCACCCGGGTAGGTGGTGAAGTCGCCTTCGGTCGAGCACTCCTCGCTCTGGTAGACCGTGACATCCCGGCTCATCAGATTCGCGAACGACGATCCCTCGAATCCCGCCGGGAGGGGAATGCATTCCCCGGGATTCGCGGTGCGTAGGTCGAATCGCTGCGCGGTGCCGCCGTAGCCGTCGTTCTGCCACAGGCAGAATTCGCCCTTCTTGCAGGCCGGATCCGGCTGCGCGGGAGCGGCTTGGGCCACTCCGGTGCTGGTCAGCAGGCCGATGGCGGCCAGGATGAGCAGGTGCGGCAGGCGGGTGCGGAAACGACGCGAAGACATGGTGGATTCCCCTTCGGATTCGCGGCCGTGCGGGCCGCGGTGGACGTGTGATTCCAGATTGACGGGTGGGTGGGGAGTTGTCAGCCCGCGATTTTGTTTCTGTGGACAGGTCGCCGGAGCCGCGGCGGTTGTCCACAGGTCCGCAAATCGGTCTTGTGGCGGGGGCGTTCCGGTGCTACATGCCATGCCAAGGAAGGGGGCGGGATGCGGGATCGGGTCGCGGTGTTCACCGTGTTCGCCCTCAACGGTCTCGCGGTCGGCTCGTGGGCGACGCGCACGCCGGCCCTGACCGCGCAGGTGCACGCCTCACCGGGCGTTTTCGGGCTCGCGCTGTTCGGGGCCAGCGTCGGCATGCTCCTGACCGCGTCGGTGTCCGGCCGGGTCGTCGAACGCGCCGGGGCCAGGGCGGCCGTGGCGGGCAGCACGCTGGTGGCCGCCGCCGCGCTGGTGCTGATCGGCTTCGCCCCGGGCGTTGCCGTGCTGGCCGCCGCGTTGTTCGTGATCGGCGGGAGCATCGGGATCCTCGATGTCGCGATGAACGTCGCCGCGGTGGCCGTCGAACGCCGGTCCCGCCGTCCGGTCCTGCCGGTGTTCCACGCCGGGTTCAGCTTCGGCGCGCTGGCCGGCTCGCTGGCCGCCGGCCTCGCCGCCGGGCACGGCTGGTCTCCCGCGCGCCACCTCGCCGTGGCGGCCGTGGTGGCGGTCGTCGTGCTGCTCTCGGTGATCCGCGCGGTCCCGGGCAGCCGGCCCGAGCCCACCGCCGAACCCGTCGTGACGCCGTGGCGCGCGGCCCCGGTCCGCCGTCCGGTGCTGTGGCTGCTCGCTGCGGTCGCGCTGTGCTCGGCCATCGCCGAAGGCGCGGCGGGGGACTGGTCCGCGCTGCTCATGACGGCCGAACGCGGCGTCGGCCCGGGCGCCGCGGCGCTGGCCTTCGCGGGGTTCCAGCTGGCCATGACGCTGACCCGGCTGGCCGGTCCGTGGGTGCAACGGCGGTTCGGGCCGACGCGCTGCCTCGTCGCGGGCGCGGCGCTGGCCGCGGCCGGGTTGCTCGCGACCGCCGTGACGCCGGTCGCCGCGGTCGGCTACGCCGGCTTCGCGCTCGCCGGCGCGGGGCTCGCCGCGTCGTTCCCGCTCACGCTCAGCCTCGCCGGGGACGCCGGGAAGCGTGCCGACGGCACCGGCGGCGAGCGCGAAATCGGCTTCGTCACGGCCATCGCCTACGCCGGGTACCTCGGTGGGCCGCCGGTCATCGGCGGCATCGCGCAAGCGGCGGGCTACGGCGTGGCGTTCCTGTTCGTCACGCTGGTGGCCGCGCTGATCCCGCCCGCGGCGGTCGCCGCCCGGCGCGCACGCCTGCGCGAAGAGGCGCGCCAGGCGGCCGGCTGAGCGACGGCGGGGCAAGCATCCCGGCGGGGAGGCGCATCACGGACTCATGAAGAAACCCGGACGTCTCTTCGATTGCCGCCCGCCGCGCACCGTTGACAGTGCCGAACCGGTCGGGGCAAGCTGGCCACGTCGTAAACTGAAATGAATACGGCGACGTTTCCATTTCAGGTCGGCTGATCAGGGTAGGGGCCTTGGTCCGGGGAGGACGTCGTGAGGGTTGTGCTACTCGGCGGAGCGGGGGCGCTCGCCGGCGGGAGCGGGCGGTGGGGCGGCCTTTCGCTCGTGCGGGACGCCGTGCCGCGGCTGGTGCTGGTACCGGTCGCATTCCGGCTGGCGCTGTTCCTGCAGGCGATCTGGTCCGCCGGGACGCCCACCGCTCCGGCGCTCTGGCTCACCGTGGCCTTCTTCGTCGTGCCCAACCTCCTCGAGGTGGCCTGGGTCTTCCGTCGCGCCACCGGCATCCGGCCGGTCCTGGCCGGCGACACCGCGTACACGCTCGTCACGAGCCTGGCCACGGCGGCGTTCGCGCCCGGCCTGCTCGCCCTGACCTGGCCGAACATCATGGGCACGGTCATGGTCTGGACCCTGCTGCGCGGCGCGCCCGCCGGGGCGGTCGCGATCGCCGGCGCGCTGCTCCTGCGCTACGGCATGGCCGCGGTCTCGGGCACGTCGGCGCCCGCGACGTGGATCCTGCTCGCCCTGGTCGCGGCGGCCGTGACGGCGCTGGCCATCGTGCTGCTCGTCGCCGGGTCGATGCGGTTCGCGCTCGGGCTGGGCGAGCAGCGCGGCCGGGCCGCCGAACGGGAACGGCACCGCCGCGACGTCCACGACACCGTCCTGCAGGTGATGGAGTCCCTCGCGCTGCCCGCGCCCGGGGACCGGCTCGACCCGCAAGGCAGCCTCGACCAGGTCCGCCGCACCGCCCGCGCGCACGCCCTGCGGCTGCGGCTGAGCCTCGACGGCGACGCGCCCGCCGAGCCCGGCGGGCTCGAACACCGCCTCGGCGCGCTGGCGGTCGAGATGACGGCCGACGGTCTCCGCGTCGACCTCGTGCTGCTCGCGAAGCCCACTGACGTCCCCGAAGCCGTCGTCAACGCTCTTCACGACGCAACCCGCGAGGCGCTCCGAAACACCTTGAAGCACGCGAGAACGGCGAAGGCCGTGGTGTGCCTCGAAGAGCGCGAAGACGTCGTCACGGTGTCCGTGCGCGATCACGGCACCGGCTTCGACCTCGGCGCGCGCCGCGCCGGGTTCGGCATCGAGAACTCGATCCACGCGCGGATGGCCGAGATCGACGGTGCTGCGCGCATCGATTCGGCGCCCGGTCACGGCACCCGCGTCGTGCTGACCGCGCCGCTAAAGCTGGGTTTCCCCGTCGGGTGAGTCCCGCCACTGGGCGAACGGGCGGTCCAGCGCCCACTTGCCGTCCTGCTCTTCGAGGACGCGGTATTCGCAGGTCGCGGGGTTGGACAGGGACTCGAACAGCTCGATGCTCCAGCCGAAGAGGCGACGGCACAGCAGCCGCAGCGTGAGCCCGTGGGAGACGATCAGGACCGTCTCCGGGTGACTTTCCTCGCGCATCCGCAGGTCCGAGAGGAACGCCGCGACGCGGTCGTCGACGTCCGCGCCCGACTCGCCGAAGGGCAGCCGGTAGAAGAAGTGCCCGAACTCGTGGCGCCGCGCCTTCTGGATCTCCTGCTCGGCCGGGTCCTGCAGGTTGCCCCAGTCCTGCTCGCGCAGCCGCGGCTCCTGGACCAGCCGTTCGCACGAGGTTTGGATGTCCAGCAGCCGCAACGTCTCCCGGGTGCGCAGGTACGGGCTGACGTACACCGCGGGCCGCGAGCCGTCGAGCAGCCGCGCGATCTCCGGCGCCACCGCGCGGGCTTCCCGCTCGCCCTTGGCGGTCAGCGGCAGCGCGTGGTCGGGGATCCGCGTGTAGGCGAGCTCGTCGACGTTGCCGAGCGACTCGGCGTGCCGCAGCAGGATCATCTTCACGCTCCTCATCCTGCCCGTCACACGGGCCTGACCGGGGCTGGGCATACCCTCAGGGGCGTGTCCGCGACGAAATCCGACGTCCCCACCCAGCGCCGGGCCAGCGTGCTGCCCCTGCTCGTGGTCGGGGTCCTGCTGGCCGCCGTGGTCGCGATCGGTTTGATCGCGCTCACCGGCGGGGCCGGCTACGCCATCGCCGGCCTGCCGGACCCGGGGCTGGTCACCAAGTACGGCATCACCGTCATGCGCGTGGTGTCCGAATCCGCGTCGGTGATCTGCGTCGGGTCGCTGCTGCTGGCCGCCTTCCTGGTGCCGCCGCAGAAGTCCGGGACGCTCGGGCCCGAGGGCTACGGCGCCCTGCGCGTGGCCGGGATCGCCGCCTGGGTGTGGTTCGCCGCGGCCCTGCTCTCGGTCGCCTTCACCGCCGCCGACACCGCCGGCAAGCCCTTCGGCGACGTCCTGGACCCGCAGACGCTGCTCGACCTCGTCGGCGCCATCGAACAGCCGAAGGCGTGGCTGTGGACGGCGCTGATCGCCGTCCTCATCGCGCTCGGCTGCCGGCTCGCGCTGTCCTGGGGCTGGACGGCGGTGCTGTTCTTCGCCGCCGTCGGCGGGCTGATCCCGGTCGCCGTCACCGGGCACTCCGCCAGCGGCGGCTCGCACGACGTCGCCACCAACAGCCTGCTGTTCCACCTGGTCGCGGCGGCGCTGTGGGTCGGCGGCCTGGTCGCCCTGCTGGCGCTGGGGTACCGGCGCGGGCGCCACCTGAGCCTGGCCGCGCAGCGGTTCTCCAAGCTGGCCCTGGTCTGCTGGATCGTGATGGCGCTCTCCGGGGCGGTCAACGCGCTGGTCCGGATCGGCCTGAACGACCTGTTCACCACCGACTACGGCCTGCTCGTCGTGGCCAAGACGGTGGCACTGCTGCTGCTCGGGGTGTTCGGCCACCAGCAGCGCGAAAAGGGCGTCGCGAACCTCGTCGACGGCAAGGGCGGCGCCCAGCTGCTGCGCCTGGCCTCGGTCGAGATCCTGATCATGTTCGTCACCATCGGCATCGCTTCCGGGCTGGCCAGGACGCCGCCGCCGGCGGACGCGATCACCCAGCCGTCCACCACCGAGCTGCTGATCGGCTACGACCTCGACGGCGCGCCGACGGTGTGGCGGCTGCTCTTCGACACCCGCTTCGACCTCGTGTACGGCACCTTCGCGCTCGTCCTCGGCGGCCTGTACCTCGCCGGGGTCCGCCGGCTGCTGCGCCGCGGCGACACCTGGCCGGTGGGCCGCACGGTCGCCTGGATCGCCGGCTGCGTGGTGCTGCTGATCGCGACGTCGTCGGGTGTCGGCCGGTACGCGCCCGCCATGTTCAGCGTGCACATGGGCAACCACATGCTGCTGTCGATGGTGGCGCCGGTGCTGTTCGTGCTCGGCGGCCCGGTGACGCTCGCGCTGCGCGCCCTGCCGGCCGCGGGCAGGGACGCCCCGCCCGGGCCGCGCGAGTGGCTCGTCGCCTTCGTGCATTCGCCGGTGTCGCGGTTCCTGACCCACCCGGTGGTCGCGCTGCTGCTGTTCGTCGGCTCGTTCTACGCGCTGTACTTCTCCGGCCTGTTCGACACCGCCCTGAACTACCACTGGGCGCACCTGGCGATGAACGGGCACTTCCTGCTCGCCGGGTACGTCTTCTACTGGCCGGTGATCGGCGTCGACCCGGCGCCGCGGCGGATCCCGTACCTCGGGCGGCTCGGCATGATGTTCGCCGCGATGCCGTTCCACGCGTTCTTCGGCGTGATCCTGATGAGCAAGCAGACCGTGATCGGCCAGGCCTTCTACAGCCAGCTGCACCTGCCGTGGGTCACCGACCTGCTCGCCGACCAGCGGCTCGGCGGCGGCATCGCCTGGGCCGCCGGCGAGGTCCCGGTGCTGCTCGTGCTGATCGCGTTGCTGGTGCAGTGGTCGCGTCAGGACGAGCGCGAGGCGAAGCGGCGTGACCGGCGCGAAGCGGCGACGGGCGACGAAGAGCTGAACGCCTACAACGCGATGCTGAAGAACCTCGCCGAGGGCAAGCGGGCCGACTGAGTCTCGACTTCTGGTTGAGCTTGAGCCGTGTCCGGATCCCGGGAAAACGGCGGTTTCGGTACTCTCGGCGTGATCTCGGGCTGACTTTCGGTAGTCCGACGGTGACCGGCGTCGAGCCGCGATCAAGCGCGCTCTACGATCGTAGGTATGGCCGAGTTCATCTACACCATGAAGAAGGTGCGCAAGACCGTCGGGGACAAGGTCATCCTCGACGACGTCAGCACCGCGTTCTACCCCGGCGCCAAGATCGGCGTGGTGGGGCCGAACGGTGCCGGTAAGTCCACCGTTCTCAAGATCATGGCGGGGATCGAGCAGGCCAGCAACGGCGAAGCGTTCCTCCAGCCCGGCGCCTCCGTCGGCATCCTCATGCAGGAGCCGGAGCTCAACGAGGAGAAGACGGTCCGGCAGAACGTCGAGGAAGGTCTCGGCGAAGTCAAGGTCAAGCTCGACCGGTACAACGAGGTCCTCAAGCTCATGGAGACCGAGTACACCGAAGAGCTGATGGAGGAGATGGGCCAGCTCCAGGAGGAGCTGGACCACGCCGACGCCTGGGAGCTCGACTCGACCGTCGAGCAGGCGATGGACGCGCTGCGCTGCCCGCCGCCGGACGAAGGCGTCTCCCACCTCTCCGGTGGTGAGCGCCGCCGGGTCGCGCTGTGCAAACTGCTGCTGTCGGCGCCCGACCTGCTGCTGCTCGACGAGCCCACCAACCACCTGGACGCCGAAAGTGTCCTGTGGCTGGAGCAGTTCCTCTCCCGCTACGCCGGCGCCGTCCTCGCCGTCACCCACGACCGGTACTTCCTGGACAACGTGGCCCAGTGGATCATGGAGATCGACCGCGGCCGCGTCGTCGGCTACGAGGGCAACTACTCGACGTACCTGGAGAAGAAGCGCGAGCGCCTCGAGGTCCAGGGCAAGAAGGACCAGAAGCTCGCGAAGCGCCTGAAGACCGAACTCGAGTGGGTGCGGTCCAACGCGAAGGCGCGGCAGACGAAGTCCCGCTCGCGCCTCGACCGCTACGAGGAGATGGCGGCCGAGGCGGACAAACACCGCAAGCTCGACTTCGAAGAGATCCAGATCCCGCCGGGCCCGCGGCTGGGCAACGTCGTGGTCGAG
Source organism: Amycolatopsis mediterranei (assembly GCF_026017845.1). NCBI lineage: Bacteria > Bacillati > Actinomycetota > Actinomycetes > Pseudonocardiales > Pseudonocardiaceae > Amycolatopsis > Amycolatopsis mediterranei. The sequence continues at coordinate 7,823,006 of NZ_CP100416.1, read as the reverse complement.
GTCGAGAAGCTGCGCAAGGGCTTCGACGAGCGCGTCCTCATCGACGGCCTGTCGTTCGACCTGCCGCGCAACGGCATCGTCGGCGTGATCGGCCCGAACGGCGTCGGCAAGACCACGCTGTTCAAGACCATCGTCGGGCTCGAGGAGCCGGACGGCGGCGAGGTCAAGATCGGCGAGACGGTCAAACTGTCCTATGTGGACCAGAACCGCGGCGGGATCGACCCGAAGAAGACCGTCTGGCAGGTCGTCTCCGACGAGCTGGACTACATCCACGTCGGGCAGACCGAAATGCCGTCGCGCGCGTACGTCAGCGCGTTCGGCTTCAAGGGCCCGGACCAGCAGAAGCCGGCGGGCGTGCTCTCCGGTGGTGAGCGCAACCGGCTCAACCTCGCGCTGACGCTCAAGCAGGGCGGGAACCTGATCCTGCTCGACGAGCCGACGAACGACCTGGACGTCGAGACGCTGGGCTCGCTGGAGAACGCGCTGGAGCAGTTCCCCGGCTGCGCCGTCGTGATCTCCCACGACCGGTGGTTCCTCGACCGGGTCGCGACGCACATCCTGGCCTGGGAAGGCACCGACGAGAACCCCGCGCAGTGGTTCTGGTTCGAGGGCAACTTCGAAGGGTACGAGAAGAACAAGGTGGAGCGGATGGGCGCCGAGGCTGCCCGCCCGCACCGTGTCACCCATCGCAAGCTGACCCGCGACTGAGGGGGCGGGTTTCCCCGTGGAAGCCAGCAAACAGCACCGGACGGCCCCGTTCTCGCGCTCGGAGAGCGGGCGCTCCGTCAATGCCGGGGGAACCCTCTCCGCAGTCGGACGGCTGATCGAGCGGGCGGACGCCCTGCACTTGCGGGCGCCCGAGCTCGCGCTGGTCCTCGGCGAGCGCGCGGCCGCGCTGGCCGAGGCCGCGAGTGCCGACGAGCAGTGGATCCGGGCCGAGAGCCTGGTCGTGTCCGCGCGCGTCCGGGTCGGCGATCGGCCGGGCACTGTCGGGCGCGCGGTCGCGGCCCTGCGCGCGGCCGAGCACGCGGGCTACGGCGACATCGCCGCGCGGCTGCGCATCGACCTCGCCGTCTGCGCCCGCAGCCTGGGCGTGCCGCTGACCGGCCTCGCCGCGTTGCGGCCCGTGCTCACGGATCCGGTGGTCTCGCCGGTGCACCGCGCGGCCGCGTTGTGCCACCTGGTCGGCTGCCTGGGCCAGCTCGGGCGCAAGGCGGAACTCGACCGGGTGCTCGTCGAGGCGGACAAGCTCGTCGTCGGCGACGACTCGCTGAGTGCGGACACCCAGCTGCTGGTGCGGGCGCTGCTGCGCGTCGGCACGGCCGCCCACCGGCGGCGCCACGGCGACTTGACGGCCGCGGCCGACGCCGCCCGGACCGGGCTCGGCTTTCTGGAGAAGCTCGACAACCCGGCCGACGACGGCGGCCTGGTCCGCATCCGGCTGGTACTGCTTCTGGTCAGCACCCTGCTCGACCGCGGCGACGCCGAAATGGCGTACGAAATCGCGGAGCCGGTGCTGGCCGAGCCGGTGCGGGCGGCGGGCGTCGCACCGATGGGCTGGCTGCGGCTGGCCGTCGCGACGCGCGTCCATTTGCCCGCGGGCGCCGGTGAAGCGGCGATCGAGCTGGTCCGCGAAGCCGTGGCGAGCACGGACCGGCACGGGCTGTCGGCGATCACCGCGCGGTTGTGGCTGGAGCTGGCGCAGCTGCAGGAGCGGTTCGGGCAGGCGGAGGAGGCCATCGCGTGCCTGTACCGCTCGCGGGCGGCGGAGCAGCTACACGCCCGGGCCCGGCGGCAGGCGTGCGGCGTGCTGGCCGGCGAGTTCGGCACGGGGCAGCCGGCCTCGGTGGATCTGGACGAGGTGCTGAAGGCGGTGCCGTCGCGGCCGGTCCCGGTCGTCGCGGCCGAGCCGGTTCCCGAGCCTGAGCCTGAGCCGCGGACGCCGGCGTGGTCGTTCGGGCGGCCGCGGGCGACCGCTGATGTGGCCGAGACGACGTTGATGCCGGCGGTGCGGGACGAGCCTGCGCCGCAGCCGGGGTCTCGGATGCGCCCGGAGCCGATCGAGGTGCGGGCGCCGGAAGGCCGGTCTGGGCTTGGTGCGCCGCTCGCCTCCCGGCCTGGGCGAGGAGCGGAGCAGCCTGAGTCCGGCGAGGCGCGGCCGGTGTTTCGGCCGGGGGCCGTCGAGACGCGGTCGGCGCGGGGACCTGAGCTTGCCGAGCCGCGGTCTGCGGGGCGTGGGGCTGGGCTGGGGCCGGAGTATCGGCCGGAGTCTGGTGAGTCGGCTGGGCGGGGGCCGGGGTACCGGCCGGAGGTAGGTGAGTCTGCGGGGCGTGGAGCTGCGCGGGGGCCGGAGTCTGGTGAGTCGGCCGGGCGTGGCGCTGGACAGAGGCCGGAGTATCGGCCGGAGCTTGCCGAGCCGCGGTCAGCTGAGCGTGGCGTTGGGCCGGAGTCGGAGCACCGGCGGGAGTTCGGTGAGTCCGCGGGGCGTGGAGCTGCGCCGGAGCTTGGTGGGTCGGCGGAGCGTGAAGCCGGGCTGGGGTCGGAGCACCGGCCGGAGCCGGTCGAGTCGGCTGGGCGTAGGCGGCGGCCCGAGCCTGTTGAGCCGCCGTTGGCGGAGCGTGGGCGGGAACCGGACTTCGGGTCGGAACCTCGCGGGCAGCGGCCGGAGGTTCGGCTGGAGCCTGGTGCGGAGTACCGGGCTGAGCTAGGCGCGCGGCCGGCGGAGCCTGGCGTGGTGCGGGGGGCTGAGCCGGTGGAGCGTGGGCCGGAGGTGCGGTCGGAGCCTGTTGAGCCGCGGCCGGCTGAGCGGGACCGGGAGCCGGACTTCCGGTCGGAGCCGGTCGAGGTGCGGTCCGCAACGGAGGCCGTCGAGACGTCACCCGAGGCGGCGCCCGCCGAACCCGGCAAGACCAAGTTCTCCTGGGCCGCGCTGGCCGAAGCACGGCTGCGGGAGACCGCGGCCGAACGGGAATCGGCGCCCACGCGGATCACGCCGGCGTTGCCGCTCGCGCCCGAGCCCGCCGCCGAGCGGGAGCCGTGGGCGTCGGAGGGGCGGCGGCCGGAGCCGCAGCCGTCGACGCGCCACGATTCCGAGCACGGCTCGGAGGCCGCACGTTCGGTGCTGGACCGCCTGGGCATCTCGGCCTCCGGGGGCGCTGGGGGCCGTCGCCGGGCGGAGGACGCCGACCGGCCACGCGCCGAGGAACCGGCGCGTCCGGAGCCGGAGCTCGCCCCGCCGCCGCGGCCGGAAGACGAACCGCCGTCGGTGCCGGACTACCGCGACGAAGTCGAGCCGTGGTTGCCGCGGCTGCGGATGCCACCGTCGCTGGAACCGATGGAGGACTTCGGTCATTGGACCCCGGCGACGGCCCCGTTCCCGGAGAGCTACGCCCGCGCGATCGCGGAGGACGAGCCCCCACCGGACGCCGGCCTCGCCGACCTGCTCGCCCGCGCCCTGGCCGAGCACCAGGCGGGCACGGCCAGCGCGGCGGCGCTGGTCAAGCAGCTCGACTCCCAGAACGCCGGCCGCCGCAACGGCCACGGTCGCAACGGCCACGGCGCCGAGGTGCCGGACTCCCGCGGCCACACCTCACGCGACTGAACCGACACATCCGGCCGCGCCGCTGGACGACACCGCCGAGCCTCGGGCGGCCGGCTCGCGAGGCTCGACGCCCTCGGCCGCGCCGCTGGACTACATCGCCGTGCTCGACTGGACCGGGGCCTCGGGCGGCTGGCTCGCGGAGCTGGGTGGGCTCGGCCGCGCTGCTGGACGACACTGTCGTGCTCGACTGGACCCCGGCTCGAGCGGCCAGCTCACGAAGCTCGGCGGAACGGCCGTGAGCCCGCGGCCTGAGCCGTTTGACGCAGCCCCCGATTTCACGCTACCGGCAGGCACCGACACTTTGCCGCAGCCTATGAGGCCGAAGCCTGACCCGCGCGGGGGCGCCCCCCGTTTTCCACGCTACCGGAGACCACCGACAGTTTTGCCGCGGTCCGCGACGGAGGGACCCACCGCAGCGCCGAGTTCACCCCGGCCGGGGTCCCGTCGGTGAGACACCCCCATTCGTCGCCGACCTGCCCGGGCGCGGACGCAGTGGGATCCGTCGCACCCCGGCGTCGCCGACCGGCCGACAGCGTTCGCCGAACGGCAGCGGCGCCGATCAACTGAACCGATCACGTTGGCCCCACGTCGGGTAACGTCCGGCGAGCGCGGCTGGTCAGCGCTGCGCAGGAGCGCCGAAGACAACCCGTCAGTAGCTTGACCGATCACGGGAATCCCAAGCCCCGGAAGGGTTTTTGCGGCTCCGGGAACCCCCGGGTCTTCATGTGATCCGGGATCGCGGCGCATTAGTGTGGGGTGGCCGGCTCAACGCCGAACCGGCACGGTGCCACCTCACGCAAACTGGAGAGTTGCCTCAAATGAGCTCGACCGGAGTCTCGTCCCTACCCGGAACCGGAGCCGACGCCGAACCCGAATTCGGCCGGCGCTCCCCGGCCAGCCCGGAGCAGATCAGGGACGACCTGATCGACGCCGCCGCCGGGCTGGCGCCGGAGATCGGTGAGCTCGTCCGGCTCTACTACCGGCACCTCCCGCCCGAAGAGATCGTCGGCGACGAGCCGGTCAACCTGGTCGGCGCCGTGCGGTCGCACCTGCAGCTGGCCAAGCACCGGATGCCCGGCCGCCCGGCCGTGCGGCTGCTGAACCCGACCGTCGCCGAAGACGGGTGGGCGCGGGAAGCCACCGTGGTGCAGGTCGTCACCGATGACATGCCCTACCTGGTCGACTCGATCGCCGCGGAGTTCGCCCGGGACGGCGTCCAGGTGCAGCGGATCGTTCACCCGATCGTGGTGGTCACCCGGGACCTCACCGGTGAGCTGCAGGAGGTCCACCCCGAAGCGGACCCGGCCGAGCCGCCCGCGAACTCGGCCGCCGAGTCGTGGATGTACATCGAGATCGACTTCGTCACCGATCGCAACCGGGCCCGCGAGCTCGACAACCGGCTCTCCAGCGTGCTGGGCGACGTCCGCGAGGTCGTCGAGGACGCCGAGAAGATGGGCCAGACGGCCTGCCAGCTGGCGAGCGAGCTGGAGACGGCCCCACCGCAGCTGCCCGCGGACGAGGTCGCCGAGGGCGCCCGCCTGCTGCGCTGGCTGGCCGACGGCCACTTCACCTTCCTCGGCTACCGCCGCTACGAGCTGATCGAGAACCCGGCTTCCGATGAGCACGCCGCGCCGGCCCTGCGCGCGGTCCTGGCCTCGGGCCTGGGCGTGCTGCGCCAGGACAGCCTGGCCGCCCGCGGCCTGACCGCCGGCCCGGACACCGCCGCCACCGCCCTAGCGCCCACGTTGCTGGTGCTGACCCAGGCGAGCGCGCCCTCGACCGTGCACCGGCCGGTCTACCCGTACTACGTCGGCGTGAAGACCTTCGACGCCGAGGGCACCGTCACCGGCGAGCACCGCTTCCTCGGCATGTTCACCACCACCGCGCTGCACGAGAACGTCCTCGACATCCCCGTCGTCGGCAAGCGGGTCCGCGAGGTCATCCACCGCGCCGGCTTCCCGATCGAGTCGTTCTCCGGCCAGCGGATGCTCGAGATCCTGCAGAACTGGCCGCGCGCCGACCTGTTCTCCGCCGACAGCGACTCGCTGTACTCGACGACGACCGGCGCGATCACCCTCTCCGATCGCCGCCGGCTGCGGCTGTTCCTGCGCCGCGACCCGTACGGCCGCTTCTACTCCTGCCTCGTCTACCTCCCGCGCGACCGCTACACGACGCGCTCGCGGCTGGCGATGCAGGAAGTCCTGCTCGAAGAGCTCGAAGGCACCCAGCTCGAGTACAGCGCGCGGATCGGCGAGACCGTCCTGGCGCAGGTGCACTTCGTCGTGCACACCGACCCGGCGCGCCGGCTCGAGCCGGACACGCTCAAGATCCAGGACCGGCTGAACGACGCCGTGCGCACCTGGGACGACCGGATGGTCGAGGCGGTGCTGGACGAACGCCGTGAGCGCGCCGATGGCGGGGTCGCGGTCGGGATCGTCGGCGAGGAATCGGCCACCGAGCAGGGCCAGCGCTTCGCGATGGTCTTCCCCGAGGGCTACAAGGAGGACTTCACCGCCGAAGAGGCGCTGGCCGACCTCCGCTCACTCGACTCGCTCACCGACGAAGGCGACCTGGCGCTGTCGTTCTACCAGCCCGCCGACGCCGGGCCGGGCGAACGGCGCTTCAAGCTCTACCTGCGCGGTGAGGGCGTGACGCTCTCGAAGGTGCTCCCGGTGCTGCAGGCCATGGGCGTCGAGGTGGTTGACGAGCGGCCGTACGAGCTGCATCGCGAGGACGGCGGCGCGTGCTGGATCTACGACTTCGGCCTGCACGTCGACCAGAAGATGCTCGACGAGTCCGACGGCGAAGCCGTCGCCGAGCTGCGCGGCCGCTTCCAGGACGCCTTCGAGGCCGCCTGGCGGGGTGACGCCGAGGTCGACGGCCTCAACGGCCTCGTCCTGCGCGCCGGGCTCACCTGGCGCCAGGCCGCCGTGCTGCGCGCGTACTCGCGGTACCTGCGCCAGGTCGGCAGCGCGTTCTCCCAGGACTACATCCAGAACACGCTGCTGAACCACACCCAGGTCGCGACCAAGCTCCTGCGGCTGTTCGAGGCCCGGTTCGACCCGCAGCTGTCCGACGCCGACCGCGAGGCCGCGACCGACGCGCTGACGAGCGAGCTCAACGCGATGATCGACGAGGTCACCAGCCTCGACGAGGACCGGATCCTGCGGCGCCTGATGGCCGTCATCCGGGCCACCCTGCGGACGAATTACCACGTCACCGGCGCCGACGGGAAGACGCGGCCGTACCTGGCCATCAAGCTCGACCCGGCCGGCGTGCCCGACCTGCCCGAGCCGCGGCCGAAGTTCGAGATCTTCGTGTACTCGCCGCGCGTCGAGGGCGTGCACCTGCGTTTCGGCGAGGTCGCGCGCGGTGGCCTGCGCTGGTCGGACCGGCGCGAGGACTTCCGCACCGAGATCCTCGGCCTGGTCAAGGCGCAGGCGGTGAAGAACGCGGTGATCGTGCCCGTGGGCGCGAAGGGCGGCTTCGTCGTCAAGCGGCCGCCGGCCCCGAGCGGCGACGCGAGCATCGACCGCGACGCCCAGCTCACCGAGGGCATCGCCTGCTACCGCATGTTCATCTCCGGCCTGCTCGACCTGACCGACAACCGGATCGAGGGCAAGACCGTGCCCGCCCCGGGGGTCGTCCGGCACGACGCCGACGACTCCTACCTGGTCGTCGCCGCCGACAAGGGCACCGCGAAGTTCTCCGACATCGCCAACGAGGTCTCCGCGCAGTACGGCTTCTGGCTCGGCGACGCCTTCGCCTCCGGCGGCTCGGTCGGCTACGACCACAAGGCCATGGGCATCACGGCGAAGGGCGCTTGGGAGAGCGTCAAGCGGCACTTCCGCGAGCTGGGCAAAAACACCCAGACCGAGGACTTCACCGTGGTCGGCATCGGCGACATGATGGGGGACGTCTTCGGCAACGGCATGCTGCTGTCCGAGCACATCCGCCTGGTCGCGGCGTTCAACCACATGCACGTCTTCCTCGACCCGGATCCGGACGCGGCAGCGTCGTACGCCGAGCGCCGCCGGCTGTTCGACCTGCCGCGCAGCTCGTGGGACGACTACGACCGTTCGCTGATCAGCGAAGGCGGCGGGATCTACCCGCGCACGGCGAAGTCGATCCCGATCAGCCCGCAGGTCCGCGTGGCCCTCGGGCTCGAGGAGGGCGTCACCGCGCTGGCGCCGATGGACCTGATCCAGGCGATCCTGCTGGCCCCGGTCGAGCTGCTGTGGAACGGCGGCATCGGCACCTACGTCAAGGCGGAGACCGAAAGCCACCAGGCAGCCGGTGACAAGGCCAACGACGCCATCCGCGTCGACGGCCACCAGCTGCGCGTCAAGGTGTTCGGCGAAGGCGGCAACCTCGGCCTCACGCAGCTCGGCCGGATCGAGTTCGCCCGCCGCGGCGGCCCGGGCGGCGCCGGCGGCAAGATCAACACCGACGCACTCGACAACTCGGCCGGGGTCGACTGCTCCGACCACGAGGTCAACATCAAGATCCTGCTCGACCACCTCGTCCAGACCGGCAAGCTGGAGCGCGAACAGCGCAACGAGCTGCTGGAGGAGATGACCGACGAGGTCGGCGCGCTGGTCCTCAAGGACAACTACCGGCAGAACGCCGTGCTCGGCGTCAGCCGGGCGCACGCCGCGCCGATGCTGTCGGTGCACGCGCGCCAGGTGCAGGCGCTGGTGTCGGCGGGCGCGTTCGACCGCAAGCTCGAGGCACTGCCGAGCAACTCGGAGTTCCGCGAGCTGGAGAAGGCGGGCAAGGGCCTCACCTCGCCGGAGCTGGCGACCCTGCTCGCGCACGTCAAGCTGGAGCTGAAGGACGAGCTGCTGGCCAGCGACCTGCCCGACTCGAAGGTGTTCGCGGCCCGGCTGCCCGAGTACTTCCCGAAGCCGTTGCGCGAGCGGTTCGGCTCCGCGATCGGCGAACACCCGCTGCGCCGCCAGATCATCACCACGCTGATCGCCAACGAAGTGGTCGACGGCGGTGGCATCTCGTTCGTCTACCGGCTGATGGAGGAGATGAACGCGACGGCGACGGACGCGGTGCGCGCGTACGCCGTGGTGACGCAGGTGTTCGACCTGCCCGCGCTGTGGCAGGAGATCGACGCGCTCGACAACGTCGTGCACACCGACGTCGCCGACGAGATGGTGCTGGAGACGCGGCGGCTGCTCGACCGGGCCGCGCGCTGGTTCCTCACCAACCGGCCGCAGCCGCTGGCCCCGCTCTCGGAGATCAAGCGCTTCGGCCGCGTGCTGGGCAAGCTGGTGCCGAAGATCGGCGACCTGCTGCGCGGCCGCGAGGCCGAGTCGGTGGAAAAGCACGTGAACGAGCTGATCGCCGCGAACGTGCCGGAGGGGCTGGCCCGCCGGGTTTCGCTGCTGCTGCACACCTACGGCCTGCTCGACGTCACCGAGGTGGCCGAGCTCGCCGAGCAGCAGATCGGCGTGGACGCCACGCACAGCCCGGCCGAGACGGCGGAGCTGTACTACGCGCTCTCGGCGCACCTGGACATCGACCAGATGCTCACCGAGATCAGCAAGCTCGAACGCGGCAACCGCTGGCACGCGCTCGCCCGGCTTTCGCTGCGCGACGACGTCTACAGCTCGCTGCGCGCGATCACGCTGGATGCGTTGCGGCACAGCGATCCCGGCTCGTCCGGGGACGCCAAGATCGCGCAGTGGGAGAAGACGAACGCGTCCCGGCTGCAGCGGGCGCGCGTCGCGCTCGACGAGATCACCAAGTCCGGCCGGCTCGACCTGGCGACGCTTTCGGTGGCGGCCCGCCAGATCCGGAGCACAGTACGGTGACCTACGTTGCGCACGTCCGCCCGCGCTGGACGGACATGGACGTCTACGGCCACATCAACCACGCGAAGATGGTGACGCTGCTCGAAGAGGCGCGGATCCCGCTGCTGTTCGAAAAGGCCGTCGAGGCCGGGCTCGAGCAGCTGCCGAAGGGCATCGTCGTGGTGCGGCTGGAAGTGGCCTACAAGGCGCCGATCGTGGTGTCCGGGCAGCAGCTGCGGATCGACATCGACCTGACCGAGCTGCGCGCGGCGAGCTTCGCGCTGGCCTACCGCGTCCGCGGCGGGCCGTCCGCGGACGACCCGGTGGCGGTCACGGCCGAGACCGTGCTGGCGCCGTACGACACGGTCGCGCTGCGGCCGCGTAGGCTCACCCCGGCCGAGTCGGAGTTTCTGAAGCAGGGGTTCGCGGATGCCTGAGTTGTTCGTGCCGGACGCGGCCGACCGGGAGACCCTCGGGGCGTTCGTCGCCCGCGCGGTCCGGCTGGACGGCCAGACGGCGGTCCGGCTGCGGCAGCGCGGCGACGGCGTGGTCGAGGCCTGGACGGCGACGCCGTTCGAGTGCCTGGCCACCCGCGCGGTGGCCGGTGACGTCACCCCCGGCGACGTCACGGTGTCCGGCAACGAGCTGCTCGCGGCGCTGACCGTGGCGGGCGGCCCCCGGATGGACCCGGGCCCGGCCCGTGACCTGCTGTGGCACGGCGAGCTGCCACCGTCGGGCCGCTGGCCGCTGATCGACGAGCTCCCGGCGCGGGTGGTGTCCGAGCTGGCGGACCGCGGCGTGACCCTGGCCAGGGACAACGCCGGCCCGCACGGCACGCCGCCGGCGTCCCTGATGGACCAGGCGGTCCTGACCGTGAGCGGCGGTTCGGTCGAGGTCAAGGTGCAGATGCGCTGCCTGTTCGCGATGTCCGGCATGGGTTTCGTGGATTCGGACGTGGACGGGGACGTCGTCCGCGTGTCGGCGACGGACTCGTGGCTGCGCCTGGACGCGCGTTATGGCGCGATCGTGCGGCGCCGGCACGCCCTGCTGCCGCTGCTGTTCTGACGGAGTTCTTACAACGGCCACCGTTCCTCCCGGGGCGGTGGCACGCTGGAGGCATGGCTGTGACATCCGGGGCTTCGCCCGGGCCGGGGGCTCCGCCACCCGGACCCCCGAAACGATGAAGGACGAAGATCCGACGGCGGACTTCCTCGACGCGGTGCGCGCCGACGAGGAAACGCCGTGGCGGCGCGACCGTCCGGCGGGCGAGCGGGCGCCGGAGCGCGCCGAAAGACCTGAGAGGTGGGGCCGCACGCGTGCGGCGGGCCGGGCGGCTGCCCAGGCGGCGCCCTACCTCCAGGCCGCGGCCCTGGTGGCGTGGCTGGCCAGTGGCGCCTTCGACGACGGTTCGGGCAACCAGTCCGGCTGAAATCCCGAGCCGGGCACGGCCCGCCCTCCCTGGGGGCTGCCCCCGCTTCCAGCGTATCGGCGGCTACCGACGAAAGAGCGGCCCGAAGAGGCGTTCAGCCGAAGTTGTCCACATCCGGCGTGGGTTGTGGAAGCGGCCTCAAACCAGCCAGACGGCCGAATCCGCGGGCAGCTTGCCGGCCACCAGCGGGCTGCTCGACAGCAGCACCTCACCCGGTGGCAACGCGATCGGCGAGGCCGAGGTGTTCAGCGCGCACACCAGCCCACCCCCGCGCCGCCGGAAGGCGAAACACCCGGCCGGCGCGCCGTACCACTCCAGCTCGTCACCGCCGAACGCCGGATGCGTCTTGCGGAGCTCGATCGCCTGGCGGTACAGCGAAAGCGTCGAGTCCGCGTCCTCGATCTGCTTCTCCACCGTCAGCCCGGCCCACTCGGCCGGCATCGGCAGCCACGTGCGCGGGTTGCGCGAGAACCCGAACGGCGGCAGGTCGCCCTCCCACGGCAGCGGCACCCGCGAAACGTCCCGCCCGAACTCGGCCCCGCTGGTCTTCGCGCGCGGGTCGGCCATGTCCGAAAGGGACAGCTCGACGTTCGCCAGCCCCAGCTCTTCGCCGTTGTACAGGTACACCGCGCCCGGCAGCGCCAGCTCCACCAGCGCCATCGCCCGCGCTCGCCGGACGCCCGCCGCACCGCCGCCGTAGCGGCTGACCTGCCGCCAGACGTCGTGGTTGCCCAGCGTCCAGGTCGCCGGGGCGCCCGTGCGGGCCGGGACCGTCAGGGAGCGCTCGATGGCCGTGCGCATGGCGTCGGCGTCGAAGTGGGTCAGCACCAGCCGGAAGTTGAACGCCAGGTGCAGCTCGTCGGGCCGCAGGTAGCGCGACAGGCGTTCCTCGTCGGTCACCCAGATCTCGCCGACCGCCATCGCGTCCGGGAATTCGTCGAGCACCTTGCGGATCATCTGGTGGATCTCGTGGACGCCGTCGTGGTCCCAGCGCGGGTCGTAGTAGTGGCTCGGCCCCTGCCCGCCGGCGCGCGGGTCCATGTCCGGCAGGCCGGGCGGCTTGGCCATGCCGTGCGCGACGTCGATGCGGAAGCCGTCGACGCCGCGTTCGAGCCAGAACCGCAGGGTGCGCTCGAGGTCGGCGGCGACCTCCGGGTTGGCCCAGTTCAGGTCCGGCTGCTGCGGCGCGAACAGGTGCAGGTACCACTGCCCGTCCGGCACCCGGGTCCAGGCCGGGCCGCCGAACGCGCTGACCCAGTTGTTCGGCGGGTCCTCGCCCTTCGGCCCGACGCCGTCGCGGAAGATGTAGCGGTCACGCTCCGGGCTGCCCGGCGCGGCGGCCATCGCCGACTTGAACCAGGCGTGCTGGTTGCTGGTGTGGTTGGGGACCACGTCGACGGTGACCTTGATGTTCCGCTTGTGCGCCTCGGTGAGCAGCACGTCGAAGTCGCCGAGGGTGCCGAACATCGGGTCGACGTCCCGCGGGTCGGCGATGTCGTAGCCGTGGTCGGCCATGGGGGAGCGGTAGAACGGCGTCAGCCACAGCGCGTCGACGCCCAGCAGCTCCAGGTAACCGAGCCGGGAGTGGATGCCTTCCAGGTCCCCGACGCCGTCGCCGTCCGAGTCGGCGAACGAGCGAACGTAGACCTGGTAGAAGACGGCATCGCGCCACCAGGCTTCCTGGGTCATACGAAGCTGTTCATCATGCTGTGCGCGGCCATCTCCAGGTAGGCCCAGAGCTGGCCGCGGTACGGCTCTGCCAGGTTCTCCTCGTCGACGGCGATCCGGATGCACCGCAGCCAGGCGTCCCGCTCCAGCGGCCCGATCTTGAACGGCGCGTGCCGCATCCGCAGCCGCGGGTGCCCGCGCTGGTCGGAATAGGTGTGCGGGCCGCCCCAGTACTGGATGAGGAACAGCCGGAACCGCTCTTCGGCGGGTCCGAGGTCCTCTTCGGGGTAGAGGGGGCGGAGGATCTCGTCGCGCGCGACCTCCTCGTAGAACCGCCCGACGATCCGGCGGAACGTCGGTTCGCCGCCGACCGCTTCGTAGAGGTTCGCCGGTTCGCTCACTGCAGACACGCCTTCCATTTTGCCCTTGGGGTGCGGGTTCCCGACGCCCGGTCCGCTCAATACCGGTTCGTCGCGAACCCGCTCCCCAGCGTAACGGCGCTCGGGGCCGCTACTTCCCGGCTGTCGGGGCCGCCGGCGGGAACAACCGGCCGAGGGGCGGGTCGAAACCGGCCTCCTCCAGGGCCGCCAGCAGCTGGGCGCGCAACGCCCGCTGCACCGCCCACTGCTTGCCCGGCCGGACCTTCACCGTCAGGCGCAACTGGAGGCCTTCCGGTGTGACGCTTTCCACACCCAGCATCTCCGGCGGCTCGAGGATGTTGTCCTTCAGCGCGTCGCTCTCGGTGGCCGTGGAGGCCGCGGCCGCGAGCACGGTCGCCGCGCGCTCGACGTCGGCGGTGTAGCCGAGGGGGACGTCGACGAGCGCCACCGCGAAGCCCTGGCTCGAGTTGCCGACGCGCAGCACTTCGCCGTTGCGGACGTACCAGACCGTGCCCTTGACGTCACGCAGCGTCGTGATCCGGAGGCCGACGGACTCGACCGTGCCGGACGCCTCGCCGACGTCCACGACGTCGCCGACGCCGTACTGGTCCTCGACCATCATGAAGATCCCGGACAGGAAGTCCTTGACCAGGTTCTGCGCGCCGAACCCGATCGCGACGCCGATGATGCCCGCCGACGCGATGATCGGGCCGAGGTCGATGCCGAGCTCGCCCAGCACGAGGATGAACGCCAGGCCGTAGACCAGGAACGTCGCCATCGACTTCAGCACCGAGCCGATGGTCATCGCGCGCTGGCGACGCCGTTCGATGACGGCCGAGCCGAGCACCTCCGGGGCGCGCTCGCGCAGGGGACGCAGCATCGACGGGAGCTTGCCGCCCGTCTTCGGCAGGGTCGTGACGCGGTTGATCAGCCTTCTCAGGATCAGGCGCACCAGGAACGCGATCACGATGATCATCAGGATCTTGACCGGCTTGGTGATCAGCCAGTTCGCCGAGCCCGCCAGCCACAGGTTGTTCGTGACGTCATACACCGTGTAACAGAACGTGCTGGGGTCCTTCACACAAGGCGGATCGGCGGAGGGAAGCAGGGAGAGCACGGCGGTTCGTTCATCCTTCCGATCGGGTCGGCCGCCCCAACGCCGAGTGGATGTTGGGTCGCGCGGATGTGACACGTCTTGTAACACACGTGCGCTGGGGGCCTGTTCTGTGGTCGACTATGCCTACGCCCCTGGAGGTGGTCGAGTGCCAGACCGACAACCCAGCCCCCGCGGCGTCTCCGGCCAAGCCACGGCCGACGAGACGCCAGAGGTGGTTCTGCGTGCCTATCCGGGGGGTTCCGCATCCGGCGGAACCGTTCCGGCCGGGCCGGGGACCCGCCCAGGGGGAGTTACCCGCCCGCCCGGACAGCGTAGTAGAGGCCGGGATCCGGCTGCTCCGGCCTGGGGCCGGCGCCGGGTGCTCCTGCTCAACGCCACGTTCGAGCCGCTGACCGCGTTGCCGCTGCGGCGCGCGGTCGTGCTCGTGATGTGCGGCAAGGCCGAAGTGGTCCACGGTGATCCCGGCGGGATCGAGCTGCATTCGGCGAAGGTTTCGCTGCCGGTGCCCTCGGTGATCCGCCTCAGCACGTACGTGCGCGTGCCGTATCGCGCGCAGGTACCGCTGACCCGAGCCGGGCTCATGCACCGCGACCGGTACCGCTGCGCCTACTGCGGAGGGCGGGCCGAGACGATCGACCACGTCATCCCGCGCAGCCGGGGCGGCCCCCACAGCTGGACAAACTGCGTCGCCTGCTGCGCCAAGTGCAACCACCGCAAGGCGGACCGGCTGCTCTCGGAGATCGGCTGGCGGCTGCGCATCGTCCCGCGGGCGCCCCACGGCCCGCACTGGCGGCTGCTCGCGCACTCCAAGGAGGCCGACCCGCTCTGGCGGCCGTATCTCGGCTCCGCCGCTTAGACCTCCAGGCGAGCGGAGCCCGGACCAGCCGGGCCGGATGACACGGCCCGGGCAACACGGGCCCGGACAAGCCGGCGCCCCGGCTGCCTTGCGGCGGCCGGGGCGAGCCGGGTGCTTGCGCGAGGTGCTCAGTGGTGCGCGCGGCCCTGGAGGACGGGTCAGGCAGCGAGGGCGAAGTCGCTCTGGCAGGTGACGCGGGTGCCCATGGTGACGCGCGTGCCGCGGGTGACCCGAGTGCCTCGCGTGACGCGGGTGCCGCAGGTGACTCGCGTGCCGGCCGTCACACGCGTGCCCATCGTGACGCGAGTGCCGCGCGTGACCCGGGTCCCTCGGGTGACTCGCGTGCCCGCCGTCACCCGGGTGCCCATGGTGACGCGGGTTCCGGCCGTCACCCGTGTACCGCGAGTGACGCGTGTACCCCGGGTAACCCTTGTGCCCGCCGTCACACGTGTTCCGGACGCGAATTCGATGTCGCTCAGTGACGGGGTGATCTCGGTGATCGCCTGTGCGGGCGTCTGGACGCTGTTCATGGCAGGGCCTCCTGGGACCGGTGCGTTACCTGCTGGGGCTGGAGAGCGGGGCGCAAGGCCCGTACAGGTGAAAAAGCTACGAGGATTTCAAGGTCCGGACAAGACGACAGCGGCGGGTGCGGCCGCCTGTACGTTGAGTTGCAACCTTTCGGCCCGACGGTCTTCGCCCCAACGTTCCAGTGGCCGCGCGCCAAGCGGCGGACGGCACTCGACTTACGACGAACGGTCGAATGCGCCGCGTGCGGTGGGCGCGGAGGTCATCCGATACGCTCAGCGCCGTGAACGTTGTCGAGACGATCGTGGTCTTCGCCGTGATCCCGCTGGCCATCTACGGCCTCGCCGGGGTGCTGACGCTCCGGCGCAGGTCCGGCGGTGCCCCGCGGCACCGGACCGGCCAGGCCTGGGAGTACCCGGCCATGTGGTGGAGCGCCAACCCCGACGGGGCGGGACACCGGCACGCCGCCCTTGAGAACAGCGCGCCCGAGGGCGCCCCGACCGCGGCCGGAGGCGCTCGTGGCAACTGGTGAGCTGACGAAGCGCGTCGACGAGTCCGAGCTGGGTTACGGCGAGGCTCTGACGGCCACCGGGCGGGTGTCCGCGGCCAAGATGTACGAGCCGGCGGCGCCGTCCGGGCCGTTCAACACCCGTCAGCTGGCCCGCCTGGACGAGGCACTGACGTTCGCGAGCCGCGAGACCGGCCTGGACTTCAGCCTGTACCTGGGTGAGCTGGGCGAGGACAGCCGCTCGGCGGCGGAGAAGCTGCACGCGACGACGGCGGACCCGTCGAACGCGGTGCTGATCGCGGTCTCCCCGGGCGAGCGCAAGATCGAGATCGTCACGGGCAAGGTGGCGCACGTGCGCCTCCCGGACCGCGGCGCCAAGCTGGCGGTGGCGAGCATGGTGGCGTCCTTCAAGGAGGGCGACCTGGTTCGCGGACTGATCAACGGCCTGGCGAACGCGCTGCGGATGCTTTCGGACCAAGCTGGTCCTGCACCTCGCTGATTTTGTGACAGAGCCCCGTGCCTCGGCTTGAGGTGCGGGGCTCTTTCGCGTCCAGGTCCAGTCTCAAGCGCCCCAATGTGGCCTTGGTTGCGTTCAACGCACCGAAGGCCACATTGGGTGCGTTCAACGCACCGAAGGCCACATTGGGGCGCTGGTGCGCTGGTGCGGCGCGGCGCGGCGCGAACGGAGGATTCCGGCCGGAATGGGAGCGAACGGGCCGTTGGTGCCTTCGTGCGCCTCGGGTTTGTCAGACCGGGTGGGCATTATCGGCGCATGTTGCGCGGAAGCTGGAGTAAGCACCCACTCGTCGCCGGTCACCGGGACAACCCGGACGTCGTCCGCGTGTCCGAACTCGAAGAGATCGGCATGCCCAGAAGCAGTGTCTATCGAAGATGCCTGCCCGGTGGTCCATGGCGCCGGCTGCTGCCCGGAGTGATCTTGATGCATCCCGGAGAAGCCACCGCCGAGCAACGGCTGAGAGCCGGGCTCTTGCGGGGCGGCCCCGGCGCGATCATCACCGGCCTTTGGGCTCTGCGGCGCCACGGATTGCGTCAGTTGCCGGAGCCCGGCGACGTCCATCTCCTGATACCTCACCAACGCGAGGTCACGAGCGCGGGCTTTGTTCTCGTCGAGCGCACCACCCGGATGCCGGGTGCCTTGACGAAGGAGGGTTTGCCGGTCGCGCCCGTGGATCGGGCCGTGCTGGACGGAGCTCGGCGCATTCGCGATTTCGACGTCGTCCAGGGGATGCTCGCGGAGGCCGTTCAACGCAGGCGGTGTTCCGCCGAGCAATTGGATCGTGAACTGCGGCTGGGGAGTCAGCGCGGTTCCGCGATCCCCCGTCGAGCCCTGCAAGCGCTCCTGAACGGCCCCGAATCGGTCGCCGAGGCAGACGCGTGGGAGGTCTGGAAGCTGTCCGGTCTGCCCGCCGCGGAATGGAATGTCCCGGTTTTCGGCCGCGGCGGCGAGTTCATCGCGAAACCCGACGCCTGGTGCGAAGACGTCGCCTTCGCCTGGGAGATCGACTCTCGCACGTATCACGAAAGCGGCGACTTCTACGCGGCGACCTTGGCGCGCAATGCGCGCTACTCGGCTGCCGGGATCAGCTGTCTGCAAACCTTGCCCAGCCGTCTCCGGACGGAGCAGGCCAAGGTGATCACCGAACTCCGCGACGCCTATACCGCAGCGTGTGCTCGCCCGAGACCGCCGGTTACCTGCCGTCCCTGACGATCCAACCGCCCCAAGGTGGCCTTGGGTGCGTTGAACGCACCCAATGTGGCCTTCGGTGCGTTCGACGCACCGAAGGCCACATTGGGGTGCTTGGGATCAGGCCTGGGCGTCGAAGTCCCGGGCCGCCAATGCGCGCACGATGCCCGCCCGGCCCTCCGACACCAGCCTGCGCAGCGCCTGCGGGTGGTCGCCCGTCAGCCACTCGTCCGAGGCCGTCACCGTCTCCGTGGCCACCGCCCAGGATGGGTACAGCCCGATGGCGATCGGCTGGGCCCGCTCGCTCGAGCGCCGCTGCCACACCTCGTCGATCACCTCGAAGTAGCGCGGCACGTACGACCCCAGCAGCGCCTTCTGGCCCGGGTGGGAGAAGCCCGAGATCAACGAGTCGCTGACCGCGTTCGGCAGTTCGTCGTCGTACACCGCTCGCTGCCACGCGTCGGCCTTGGCCTCCGTTGTCGGGCGCAATGCCCGGGCGCGCTCCGCCTGGCGGCGGCCCGTTGCCGTGTTGTCGCGGGCCAGCTCCGCGTCGATCTCCGGCGCGGCCGCCCTTCCGTGGGCCACCAGTGCGTGCAACAGGCGCCAGCGCAGGTCCGTGTCCACCGTGAGGCCCGGCAGCGGGGCCGACTCGTCCAGCCAGCCCCCCAGCACATCCAGCGTGGCGGCGTCCAGCACCGAGCCGGCCAGCGAGTTGACGAACGCCAGCTGGTGGTCCGAACCCGGCTCGGCGCCGCGGACCAGCTCCAGCAGCCGCGCGGTGAAGGCCGGCCAGCCCGTCGAGGCCGCCCACTCCTGCTCCGCGTAGGAGTTCAGCGCCGTCTGGGCCTGCAGCAGCAGCCGCTGGACCACGCCGACCTCGGTCTCCGTGTGGATGCCGCGCTGCACCAGCGTGACGAAGTCGCGGGCCTTCAGCTCGGCTTCGCGGGTCATCTCCCACGCCGCCGACCAGCACAGCGTGCGGGGGAGCGGCTCGGTGATGTCGGCGACGCGGTCGATCAGCGTGGTCAGCGACGCCGGGTCGAGGCGCATCGTGCAGTACGTCAGGTCGTCGTCGTTGACCAGGACCAGCTTGCCCGCGGGCAGGCCGACCAGGTCCGGCACCTCGGTGCGCTCGCCGTCGACGTCCAGCTCCACCCGCTGGGTCCGGACGATCTTCCCGGACGAGTCCTCGTCGTAGACGCCGACCGCGACGCGGTGCGTGCGCAGCTCACCGGCGCCCGGCTTCGCGCCCGACTGCACGACGGCGAACGAGGTGAACTTGCCGTCCGCGCCGACCTCGTAGCGCGGGCTCAGCGAGTTCAGCCCGGTGGTCTCCAGCCACTGGGCGCTCCACCAAGACAGGTCGCGCCCGGACGCCTCCTCCAGCGCACCCAGCAGGTCGGCCAGCGTGGCGTTGCCCCAGGCGTGCTTGCCGAAGTAGACCTTCAGGCCGTCGAGGAAGTGGTCCAGGCCGACGTAGGCGACGAGCTGCTTGAGCACGCTCGCGCCCTTGGCGTAGGTGATGCCGTCGAAGTTGACCTCGACCGCGTGCAGGTCGACGATGTCGGCCGCGATCGGGTGCGTCGAGGGCAGCTGGTCCTGCCGGTAGGCCCACGACTTCTCGATGTTCGCGAAGCTGGTCCACGCGTTCTTGTACTCGGTCGCCTCGGCCTGCGCCAGCACGCTCGCGAAGGTCGCGAACGACTCGTTCAGCCACAGGTCGTCCCACCAGCGCATGGTGACCAGGTCGCCGAACCACATGTGCGCCATCTCGTGCAGCAGCGTCTCGGCGCGCCGCTCGTAGGCGTAGCGGGTGACGCGGCTGCGGAAGACGTAGTCCTCCAGGAACGTCACCGCGCCGGCGTTCTCCATCGCGCCCGCGTTGAACTCCGGTACGAAGAGCTGGTCGTACTTGGAGAACGGGTAGGGCGTGCCGAACTTCTCGTGGTAGAAGCCGAACCCCTGCTTGGTCTCGGTGAACAGCCGGTCGGCGTCCATGTGCTCGGCCAGCGACGCGCGGCAGTAGACGCCGAGCGGGATGGTCTTGTGGTCGTCGGTGTACTCGTCGTGCCATTCGGCGTACGGGCCGGCCACCAGCGCGACGAGGTAGGTGGAGATCCGCTCGGACTCCTTGAACACCGTGCGGACGGCGCCTTCCGGCGTCTCCTCGGCGGAGTCCACGATCGCGTTCGAGACGACCTTCCAGTCCTTCGGCGCGATCACCGTGAGCCGGTAGACCGACTTCAGGTCGGGCTGGTCGAAGCAGGCGAACATGCGCTTGGCGTCCGCCGTCTCGAACTGCGTGTACAGGTAGACGCCGTCGTCGACCGGGTCGACGAACCGGTGCACGCCTTCGCCGGTGTTCATGTACCGGCAGTCGGCGGTCACCGTGAGCTCGTTGGACCCGGCCAGCCCGGCCAGCGCGATGCCCTTGTCTTCGACGTACGCGCTGACGTCGACGTCCGCGCCGTTCAGGGTGGCCGAGTGCACGCGGTCGGCGACGATGTCGACCCACGTCGATTCGCCGGCCCGGGCACTGGAGAACCGGACGGTCGTCTTCGACGCGAAGGTCTTCTCCCCGGGTCCGCCGTGGCCGTCGGTCAGATCGAGCTCGATGTCGTAACCGGTGACGTCGAGCAGATCCGCGCGCAGCTTGGCTTGGTCGCGGGTCAGGTTGGGGGCGGGCACAGGCACCTCTGGTCGTTGGTATCGGTTTTCAACTCCCCGCATCCAATCATGGGGACGGGGTGGCGGGCGATAAGGGAACAACCCCGCGTTTCCCGGTGTTGGCCCGTCGTGTGGGGGTCCGCCCACATCAAGACGTGACACAGGAGTACCCCGATGACCGCTGCCGAGCAGCCCACGAAGGTCGATTTCTACTTCGACCCGATCTGCCCGTTCGCGTGGATCACCTCCCGCTGGATCCTGGAGGTGGAGAAGCACCGCAACCTCGACCTGCACTTCCGGATCATGAGCCTGTCGGTGCTCAACGAGGGCCGGGACGAGCTGCCCGAGCAGTACAAGGAGCTGCTGTCGAGGGGCTGGGGCCCGGTGCGCGTGGCCGTGGCGCTGTCGCAGCTCAAGGGCGAAGAGGTGCTGCGCGAGTACTACACCGAATTCGGCACCCGCTTCCACAACCAGGGCAACAAGGACCAGGAAGCGGTCATCAAGGAGGCACTGGCCGCCATCGGCGCGCCCGCCGAGCTGGCCGACGCGGCGCACTCGACCGAGTACGACGAGGCACTGAAGAAGAGCCACCACGAGGGTATGGACCCGGTCGGCATGGACGTCGGCACCCCGACGATTCACATCGACGGCGTGGCGTTCTTCGGCCCGGTGCTGACCTCGATCCCGCGCGGCGAAGACGCGCTGAAGGTGTTCGACGGCGCGGTGGCGCTGTCGAGCTACCCGGACTTCTACGAGCTCAAGCGCACCCGGTCGGGCGAGCTCAACTTCGACTGAGCCGGCTTCAGGGGGTCGCGAGGGCGGCCAGGGTGACGTCGCCGGGGTAGCGGGACGCGGCCACGGCGGCCACCTCGGTCGTCTCGCCGCGGCCCACACCCGCCTTCAGCGTGATCAGCTCGTGCAGGCCGTCGCGGTGGTAGCGGAGGAACTCCGCGTCGACCGGATCGCCGTGGCCGGGGACGACGACGCGGGGTTCCAGCGCGAGGATCGCGTCGAACGCGGCCGGCCAGGCGGTCAGGTCGGTTTCGGAGCTGAACGAGTACTCGCTGAACCCCGCTTCGGCGTGCTCGACGACGTCGCCGGCGAAGACGACCGCCGCGTCCGGGACGTGCACGACGACGTCGTGGTCGGTGTGCGCCCGGCCGGGGTGCAGCAGGACCGCCGTCCGGCCGCCGAGGTCCAGCTCGACGCGGCCGGTGAACGTGTGGTCCGGCGCCGTGACGGTGGTGCGGGAGATCGCGTCGGCGATGTCCGGCTTGCCCTCTTCGCGGTAGTGGGCCACCCATTTCGCGCGAGTGGCCTCGAGGTCCGCGCTCAGCTCGGCGGCGCAGCGCTCGTGCGCCCAGACCTCGCACGGCAGGAATGCTTCGGTGCCCCAGGCGTGGTCGAAGTGCGCGTGCGTGTAGACCACGGCCCACGGCAGCGGCGTGCGCTCCCGGACCGCGGCGGCCAGCTCGGCGCCTTGCTCGAGGTCGCCGCGGGTGTCGACGACCAGGCAGCGCTCGGCGCCGACGACCAGCCCGACGGTCAGGTCCAGCTCCTCGTAGCGGCGGGCGTGGACGCCGTCGGCGACCTCGATCCAGCGGCCGGTCATGCCAGTACTCCTCCGGTCAGGACGGGAGCGGCGTCGCTCACGTCGGATTCGATCAGCTTGCGCCCGACATGCAGCTTGCCAGGGGCATCTGGTCCTCGACGCAGTGCCGCAGCGGCCCGGACGTTTCGCTGGAGACGAAATTGTTCCCCGCCCCGGCCGCGATCAGGCCGATAGGGCTGCCCAGCTAGCGCGTCTCGCGGCGCCGCGGAGGCGTTGCGCTGGTACCGGCGAGCACGCGCGCGGCGGCGTCGCACACGGTCGCGCCGTGCGGTGAGGTCAGCGCGAGCAGCGTTCTCGGAGGGATTTCCGTCACAGAAGGCGCCGCAGGACGCTCGACGACGACCAGCACCGCGCATTCCCGGCCCAGCGCCGCGACGCCCTCGGTGCCCCAGTCGAGCCGCACGTCGCTGCCGGTCTGCTCCCAGATGCCCACCCCCGGAGCATGCCCGAGATCGGCCCGGGTGGCAGACTCCTGACCGTGCGTGTCTACTTGGGATCCGACCATGCCGGTTTCGAGCTGAAGAACCACCTGGTGGCTCACCTGGAGAAACAGGGCCACGAAGTCACGGACATCGGTCCGCGCGTCTACGACGCGGACGACGACTACCCGGCGTACTGCGTCGAGACGGCGCTGCGCGTGGTGGCCGACGAGGGCAGCCGCGGCATCGTCGTCGGCGGCTCGGGCAACGGCGAGCAGATCGCGGCCAACAAGGTCCCCGGCGCCCGCGCCGGCCTGGCCTGGAGCGTCGAGACCGCGAAGCTGTGCCGGGAGCACAACCACGCCCAGCTGATCGGCGTCGGCGCCCGGATGCACACCGCCGAAGAGGCCGTCGAGATCGTCGAGGCGTTCCTGGCGACGGAGGTCTCGCCGGAGGAGCGGCACGCCCGCCGCGTGCAGCAGCTGCTCGACTACGAGCGCACCGGGACCCCGCCGGCGTTGCCGGAGGCCTGATGCCCGAGGGGCACACGCTCCACCGGCTCGCCCGGCTGCACAAGCGCCGGTTCGCCGGCGCACCGGTCGCGGTGAGCAGCCCGCAGGGCCGGTTCGCCGCCGAAGCGTCCCGTTTGGACGGTCAGGTGTTCGCCGGCGCCGAGGCGTACGGCAAGCACCTGTTCCACGACTACGGCTCGCACGGCATCGTGCACATCCACCTGGGGCTCTACGGCACCTTCGGCGAATCGCCGCTGCCCGCGCCCGAGCCGGTGGGCCAGGTCCGGCTGCGGCTGGCCGGCCGGACACATTGGACGGACCTGCGCGGGCCGACCCGGTGCGAGCTGCTGGATCCGGGCCAGGCCGACGCCATTAAGGCCCGGCTCGGTCCCGACCCGCTGCGCCGCGACGCGAAACCGGAGCTGGCCTGGGCCCGCGTTTCGCGGTCCAAGACCTCGATCGCGGCGCTGCTGATGGATCAGGCGGTCCTCGCCGGCGTCGGCAACGTCTACCGCGCCGAGGTGCTGTTCCGCCACGGCGTCGCGCCGCTGACCCCGGGACGCGCGCTGGACCGCCCGTTGTGGGACGACTTGTGGGCCGACCTGGTGATCCTGATGCGCGACGGCGTCCGCGTCGGCCGCATCGACACGGTCCGCCCGGAGCACCTGCCGGAGGCGATGGGCCGCGCGGCCCGGGTGGACCGCCACGGCGGCGAGGTCTACGTCTACCGCCGTGCCGGCGATCCGTGCTTGGTGTGCGGCACACCGGTGGCGCACTCGGAACTGGTGGGCCGCAACCTCTACTGGTGTCCGAAGTGCCAGCCGTGACCCGCGCGCCTCAGAAGTCCTCCGGCGACGGCGCCGGGCCGCTGTCGGGCTTGTCGGTGACGACCGCCTCGGTGGTGAGGAACAGCGCCGCGATGGACGCCGCGTTCTGCAGTGCCGAACGCGTGACCTTCGCCGGGTCGAGGATCCCCGCGGCGATCAGGTCGACGTAGCCGCCGCTCGCCGCGTCGAGCCCGTGCCCGGCAGGCAGGCCGCGGACCTTCTCCGCGACGACGCCGCCCTCCAGCCCGGCGTTGACGGCGATCTGCTTGAGCGGGGCCTCCAGCGCCACCTTGACGATGTTCGCGCCGGTGGCTTCGTCGCCGGTGAGGCCCAGCCCGGCGAACACGCTGCCGGCCTGGGCGAGCGCGACACCGCCGCCGGCGACGATGCCCTCCTCGACGGCCGCCTTCGCGTTCCGGACGGCGTCCTCGATGCGGTGCTTGCGCTCCTTGAGCTCGACCTCGGTGGCCGCGCCCGCCTTGATCACCGCGACCCCGCCGGACAGCCTGGCCAGCCGTTCCTGCAGCTTCTCCCGGTCGTAGTCCGACTCGCTGCGGTCGATCTCGGCCCGGATCTGCGCGGCCCGCCCGGCGATCCGCGCCCGCTCGCCGCCGCCGTCGACGATCGTGGTGTCGTCCTTGGTCACGACCACCCGGCGCGCCCGGCCGAGCACCGGCAGCCCCGCGGCTTCCAGCTTCAGGCCGACCTTTTCGGAGACGACCTCGCCGCCGGTGAGCACGGCCATGTCGGCCAGCATCGCCTCGCGGCGGTCGCCGAACCCGGGTGCCTTGACCGCGACCGAGGAGAACGTGCCCTTGAGCTTGTTGAGGATCAGCGTCGCCAGCGCCTCGCCCTCGACGTCCTCGGCGACGATCACCAACGGCCTGCTCTGGTGCATGACCTCGTCCAGGATCGGCAGCAGTTCCTTGACCGAGCCGATCTTCCCCGCCACGAACAGCAGGTACGGCTCGTCGAGCACGGTCTCCATCCGTTCGGTGTCGGTGGCGAAGTGCGGGGCCAGGTAACCCCGGTCGAACCGCAGGCCCTCGGTCAGCTCCAGCGCGAGGCCGAAGGTGTTCGACTCCTCGACCGTGATCACGCCTTCCTTGCCGACCTTGTCCATCGCCTCGGCGATGAGTTCGCCGATGGTCGGGTCGGCCGCCGAGATCGACGCCGTGGCCGCGATCTGCTCCCGGGTTTCGACCTCTTGGGCGCTCTTCAGCAGGTGCTGCGCGACGGCGTCCACCGCCTTTTCGATGCCGCGCTTGAGCGCCAGAGGGTTCGCGCCGGCCGCGACGTTGCGCAGGCCTTCGCGGACGAGGGCCTGGGCGAGCACGGTGGCGGTGGTGGTGCCGTCCCCGGCGACGTCGTCGGTCTTCTTGGCGACCTCCTTCACCAGTTCCGCGCCGATCTTCTCCCACGGGTCCTCGAGCTCGATCTCCTTGGCGATCGAGACGCCGTCGTTGGTGATCGTCGGCGCGCCCCACTTCTTGTCCAGCACGACTTTGCGGCCCCGCGGGCCCAACGTCACCTTCACGGCGTCGGCCAGGGTGTTCATGCCCCGTTCGAGCCCCCGTCGTGCCTGTTCGTCGAAGGCGATCATCTTCGCCATGGTTGTCCCCTTCCGGATCTCTCCGGACGCAGCATACAGAAAAGTGCGTGCACGCAAAATTGCGTACACGCAAGAATGCGGTAGGGTGGCGGACATGAGCGAGGACGGTGGGTTGCGCGAGCGCAAGAAGGCGGCGACGCGCGAGGCGCTCAGCGCGGCGGCGTTGCGGCTGGCGCTGGAACGCGGTCCGGAGAACCTGCGGGTGGACGAGATAGCCGAGGCCGCCGGCGTGTCGCCGCGGACCTACAACAACTACTTCTCCAGCCGGGAGCAGGCGATCGTGGCCGCGATCGCGGCGGAACGCGCTCTCCGGATCGGCGTGGCGCTTCGGGCGCGGCCGGACGACGAGCCGCTGGCCGACGCCGTCGTCGAAGCGGTGGCCGGGCAATACGGGGCCGAGCCGTCGGGGGACGCGCTGACGCTGCTGCGGGCCACGCCGAACCTGCGGGCCGAGTTCGTCGATACGGTCGAGGGGATCGAGGACCCGTTGGCCGCGGCCATCGCGGACCGCACCGGTCGGGACGACCTGACGAATGCCGTGCTCGCGGCGATGGTCTCGGCGGCCGCGCGGGTCGGGGTCAAGCGGTGGATCGAGCCCGCCGGCGAAGGACTGCTCGTCGTGCCGCGGGGCTCACTGGTCGATCACCTGCGCGAGGCGCTGGCCCACGTCAAACCGGCGCTGCGGGCGGCGGATCCGCACCGCTGACGCGAAACGGGGGCAGTTTCCCGGAAACTGCCCCCGCCGTGGCTCAGAAGTCGAAGCCGCCGCCGTCGAAACCTCCGCCGTCGAACCCGCCTCCGTCGAAGCCGCCGCCCCAGTCGCCGCCGCCGTCACCACCGCCGAAGTCGCCGCCGCCGCCGTCGCCACCGAAGTCACCGCCGCCGTCGCCGTCGCCGCCCATGTCGCCGGAATCGAGCGCGTCCTGCTGGCCCGCGTCGTAGCCGGACTCCCACGCCGAGGCGCTCGCGATGCCGCCCATGCCGGAGAACATCGCGCTGAACAGGAACATCGACCCGAGGCCCCAGGCGCCGGCGACGAGCGCGGGCTTCCACCACGGCTCGCTGTACCAGCCCTGCGGCACCGGACGGCCCGCGACGCGGCCGCCGGGGTAGTAGTACGGCGTGTCCTGGCCTGCCTCGGGGGAGGCGGCGTAGTGCTGGCCCTCGACGTCGACCTCGCGGCGTTCGGTGACCTTGCCGGCGCGCTCGCGCTCGGCCTCCTCCGGCAGCTGCGGGCCGGGGTCCATGCCCATCGCGACGCGCGCGGCGCGGACGTAGTAGAGCCCCTCGATGGCGGTCTCCTTGACCAGCCGGGCCTGTTCGATCGTGCGGGCCTGCTCCATCTGCGAGCCGGCCGCGTTGTAGCGCTCGGCCGCGTCGGCCATCGCCTGCTGCGACGCGGTGTCGGTGCCGTTGATGTTGAGGACCTGGCCGCCGAGCCGTTCGAGCAGGCGCCGGGCGTCGGCCTTGGCGTCGTCGAGCTCCCGCTGCCGGGCCGCGGCGCGCTGCCGCGAGAAATAGAGGCCGCCACCGACGATCAAGACGACGACTACGATCAAGAAGATCGCGGTGCCCATGGACCACCACTCCCAGAAGTTCGGGGCTCGGTGACCGGTGGTCACCTTTGATTCGGACAACGCGGACGCTACGCGGTGGGTTCCCGGAGCGTGACCGGGCCCACGGCAGACCTGGCCGAAGAAACTAGAACACGTTATAGTTCGGCCATGAAGTTCACCCTGTCGATCGCGATGAACCCCCTCGATCAGCTGGGCGAGCTCGCCCGGGCCGCCGAAGAGGCCGGCTTCGCCTCCATTGCCCTGCCCGACTCGCTCTTCTACGCCGAAACGGTGGACACGGACTACCCGTACACCCCCGACGGCAGCCGGTTCTGGACCGCGGAGACCCCGTGGGTGGACCCGCTCGTCGCGACCGCGTCGATGGGCGCGGTGACCAGCCGGATCCACTTCTACACGTCGGTGCTCAAGCTCGGCTCGCGCAACCCGGTGCTGCTGGCCCGCCAGGTCGGCTCGGCGGCGGTGCTCACCGGCGGCCGGTTCGGGCTCGGGCTCGGCGTCGGCTGGCTGCCCCAGGAGTTCGAGTACTGCGGCGTGCCGTTCGAGCGGCGCGGCAAGCGCGTCGACGAGGCCATCGACGTGCTGCGGCTGATCCTCGACGGCGGCATGGTCGAGTACCACGGCGAGTTCTACGACTTCGACAAGATCCAGATGAGCCCCGCGCCGCCGAGCCGGGTGCCGTTCTACATCGGCGGCCACACCGAGATCGCGCTGAAGCGCGCCGCGCGGGTCGCCGACGGCTGGTCGTCGGCGATGATGAAGCTCGACGAACTGCGCGACACCATCGCCCGGCTCAAGGAGCTGCTCGCCGAACAGGGCCGCGCCGATGTCCCGTTCGAGTACCAGGCGGTCTGCATCGACGCCTTCGGCCTGGACGGCTACCGCGCACAGGCCGAAGCGGGCGTCACCGACGTCATCACCATGCCGTGGGTCTTCGACGGCGTCGGGTTCGACGCGCCGGTCGAGCCGAAGCTCGAAGCGATCCGCAAGTTCGGGACCGAGATCATCGCGAAGTTCGAGGAGTGAGTGTGGTGGGCGTGCAGGTCAGCTGGGACACGTCGGCGGAGCAGCCGCCCGCGCGGCGCGCGGCGTTCGCGTCGATGACCGCGGTGACGGCGGGGGACAAGGAGGGCTGGCTGGCCCTGTTCGCCCCGGACGCGGTGGTCGAGGACCCGGTCGGCCCGTCGTTCTTCGACGAGACGGGCAAAGGTCACCACGGCCGTGAGGGGATCGGCGCGTTCTGGGACAAGACGATCGCCAACGTCGAGCGCTTCGAGTTCACCATCCGCGACTCCCACGCGGGCGGTGACGAGGTGGCCAACGTCGGCACCATCACGACGTTCCTGCCGGGCGGCTACCGCGTCGACACCGACGGGGTGTTCGTCTACCGCGTCGGCGAGGACGGGCTGATCCGGTCGGTGCGGGCGTTCTGGGAAACCGAGCGCGCGATGGCGACCGCGCGCCAGGTGACGGAATAGCATCCCGGCCAGCGGAAACCCAATTTCATATCTGATACATGATCTCTTGACTCCCGGTTAGGCAGGACTCTTTACTAACTGGTGTAGACCTCTGATGTCTCCACCACCGGGAGTTCGCATGTCCTCACCTCGTCGAATCGCGAGCGCGGCCACCGCGCTCGCGATCGCGGCCAGCGGTCTCGTCCTGGGTGCGCCCACGGCGGCGGCCCTCGAAAACGGCCTGCTGCGCACACCGCCGATGGGCTTCAACAACTGGAACTCCACGCAGTGCAAAGCCGACTTCAACGAAACGATGATCAAAGGCATTGCGGACATCTTCGTCAGCAAGGGGCTGAAGGACGCCGGTTACACCTACGTCAACATCGACGACTGCTGGGCGCTGCCGTCCCGCAACTCGGCGGGCAACCTGGTGCCCGATCCGGCGCGGTTCCCCGACGGCATCAAGGCCCTCGCCGACTACGTGCACGGCAAGGGCCTGAAGTTCGGCATCTACACCAGTGCCGGCACGAAGACCTGCAACAAGGCGGGCTTCCCCGGCGCGCTGAACCACGAGCAGCAGGACGCGAACCTGTTCGCCTCCTGGGGCGTCGACTACCTGAAGTACGACAACTGCAACAACCAGGGCGTCGACGCGCAGCAGCGGTACAAGGCGATGCGGGACGCGCTCGCGAAGTCCGGCCGCGCAATCGCGTACTCCATCTGCGAGTGGGGCCAGAACCAGCCGTGGACGTGGGCCGCGCCGGTCGGGAACCTGTGGCGCACCACCGGCGACATCTCCGACAAGTGGTCGAGCATGATCGGCAAGGCGCAGACCAACCGCGGCCTCGCGCAGTACGCCGGCCCCGGCCACTGGAACGACCCCGACATGCTGGAGGTCGGCAACGGCGGGATGACCGCGGCGGAGTACCGCACGCACTTCAGCCTGTGGGCGATGATGGCGGCGCCGCTGCTGATCGGCAGCGATCTGCGCAAGGTGTCGGACGACAACTTCGCGATCCTGAAGAACACCGACGTCATCGCGCTCGACCAGGACCCGCTGGGCAAGCAGGCGACCGTGCTGAGCGCCAACGCCGGCCTCGTCGTCTACGGCAAGGTGCTGTCCAACGGCGACCGCGCGGTGGCGCTGTCCAACGAAACGGCCGCGACGGCGACGATCGGCACGACGGCGTCCGCCACCGGGATCGGGAGCGCCTCGTCGTACACGCTCAAGGACCTGTGGAGCAAGGCGACCCGGACGACCACCGGCACGATCAGCGCATCGGTGCCCTCGCACTCGACGGTGCTGTACCGCGTATCCCGCGCCGGCGGTTCGACGCGCTACGAAGCCGAGTCCGCGTCCATTTCGGCGGGCGGCACGATCGACGCCAACCACGCGGGCTTCTCCGGGACCGGCTTCGCGAACGGAGCCAACGCGGTCGGCAGCTACGTCGAGTGGCAGGTGACGGGACCGGCATCGGCGCTGGCGTTCGGCTACGCGAACGGCACGACGGCGGCGCGTCCGGTGGACGTCGCGGTGGACGGCACGGTGGTGGCCGCGGGCGTCCCGTTCCCGGCGACCGGCGCCTGGACGACGTGGAGCACGGTGGTCCGGTCCTTGTCCTTGCCGGCGGGCTCGCACACGGTCCGCCTGACCGCGACGACGGCCGACGGCCCGGCGAACCTCGACTACCTGGACGTCACGCCGTAGCCCGTACGCGGCCCTGCGGACCTGCACCTGCGCTGTTCGAGGCCTACCGGGCCGAGCTGCGTTCGTCGTAGGTCCGCCGGGCCGCCTCGACCTTCTCGAGGTTGCCCGACCATTCGGAGAGCGACGCGAACAGCGGGCCGAGGCTGCGGCCGAGTTCGCTGATCTCGTACTCGACCCGCGGCGGCACCTCGGCGTGGTAGGTGCGCACGACGAGGCCGTCGCGCTCCAGCTGCCGCAGCCGCTGGGTGAGCACCTTCGCGGTGATGGTGGTGATGCGGCGCTGCAGTTCGACGAACCGCTGCCGGCCGTACTCGTGGAGCGCCCACAGGATCGGCGTCGTCCACCGGCTGAAAACGATGTCCACCACCGGCGCGATCGGGCAGGCCAGCTCGGGTGTGGTCTCGGTCACTTTCGCGCCTCCAGCCAATACTTTCCTCTAGGTACCTACTATACCGAGGAATGTAGCGTCGTTCCCATGATCATGGTTGTGGGAGCGACGGGAAACGTCGGAGAACCGCTGGTGCGGAAGCTGGCCGAGGCGGGCGAAGAGGTGACGGCGGTATCGCGCCGGATCGCGGCAGCGCCGCCGGGAGTCGTGGTACGGCAAGGAGATTTGGCGACGCTGTCGTTTTCCGGCGTGTCGTCGGCGTTCTTGATGGTGCCGCCGGGCTTCCCTGGCTCGCTGGAGCCGGTGCTGGAACAGGCGCGCGAGGCCGGCGTCGAGCGGGTGGTGCTGCTGTCCTCGCAGGGCGTGGGAACGGGCCGTCACCCGGCGGTGTCCGAGGAGGCGGTGCGCTCCTCGGGTCTGGAGTGGACGGTGCTGCGCCCGGCGGGGTTCGCGTCGAACGCGTTGCAGTGGGCGGAAAGCGTGCGCGCGACCCGCTCGATCGCCGCGCCGTTCGGCGACGTCGCCTTGCCGGTGATCGACCCGGAGGACATCGCCGAGGTGGCGGCGGCCGCCCTGCTGTCCGCAGCGCACGCGGGCAAGACGTATGTCCTGACCGGTCCGGCACCGGTGTCCCCGCGCGACCAGGCGGCGGCGATCGGCGAGGCGGTGGGGGAGCCGGTGCGGTTCGTGCCGCGCACCCGCGAGGAGGCGCGCGCGGTCTTGCTGGGCTTCATGCCGGCGGAGATCGCGGACTCGACGTTGGACATCCTCGGGTCGCCGAAACCGGCGGAGCAGCAGGTGAGCCCGGACGTCTCGCGGGTGCTGGGCCGCCCGCCGCGCCCGTTCGCGGAGTGGGCGTCCCGGTTCGCGGGGGCGTTCAAGTGACGGTCCGGGCTTCCGGGCGGTGCCCCGCCCGGAAGCCCGGAGCCTGCGGTGCGCACGCGCCGGACTAGCAACCCTTTCTGGTGCAGGTGACGCCGTCCAGGTAGGTGCCGCTCCCGTCCCACAGTTGCACGGTGACCCAGGTGAACCCGCCGGGGAAGTCGCAGTTCATGCCGATGTCGAAGGAGCCAGTCGTGTCGGCCGGCACCGTTCCGGTGGCTGCTGCAGACGAGCAGGAAGCGGATCCGGCACGGAAATGAGCCTGCTTTCCCGAGGAACGGGCTCTGAGCGAGCCGACGATGTCGATGTTGCGGTTGTACCAGGTGATGGAGCCGGCGAGAACGGTCGCGCCGTATTCTATGCGGAACGACGTAACCGGATAGGCCGCCGACGTGCTCGCCTGGCTCACCGCCGGCGCCGCGAACACCCCCAGCACCGCGAGCAACGACACGATCAGGCCGGTGAACGATTTCCTGGTGGCAAAGCCCAGTTTCACGATGACTCCCCTTCTTCGCGACGGCGACCATTGCCCGGTCACATTGCGAAGCCGAAACGCACGGCGGCAATCGCCGGTTGAGGCAGTGCCCGGCATCCACCCGATCGGCGCAGCGATTCGTGCGGTTCCGCCGCGACGTCGCCCGGCCTCGGCAGCTCACAGCCTGCCGGTGCGCGCGATCACTTCACCGGCGAAGTCCAGCGTCTGCTCGAGGCTGGGGAACGCCGCGAAGGCATCCACGAACGCCTCGTCGACACCCGCCTCGGCGAAGCGCGTGAGCTTGCCGGCCAGTGATTCGACGGACGTGCCCGGTTCGAGGTTGATCCGCATGGCCGTCTTCAGCGCGTCGGGATCGCGGCCGGCGTCTTCGGCCGCGCGGCGGGCGACGGACCACAAGTGGCCGGCGACCTCGTCCGGCAGTCCTTCGAACCCGAGCCAGCCGGTGCCGCTGCGCCCGACGCGGCGCATCGCGGCCTCGCTCGCACCGCCGATCCAGATCGGCGGTCCGCCCGCCTGGACCGGCCGCAGGTCGGCGTGCACCGGCGGCAAGGAGAGGAACTCGCTGTCCCAGGACACCGGGGTGGTCGTCCACCACGCGTGCAGGAACGCCAGCAGGTCGTCGAGCATCTTGCCGCGCCGGTGCCAGTCCGCACCGCGGGTGATGTCGTACTCGTCCTTCATCCACCCCAGCCCCACGCCGACGTCGAGGCGGCCCTCGCTGAGCACGTCGAGGGTGGTCAGCAGCCGGGCGAGGTGCGGCGGCTCGTAGTAGAACGTGCTGAGCGTGCTGGCGTTGAGCCGCATGCGGCTGGTCGCCGTCGCGGCGACGGTCCACAGCAGCAGCGGATCGAGGTAACGGGTCATCTGCGGCGGGTACGGCTGTTCTGCGCCCGGATAGGTGCTGTGCATGTCAACGGGCGTGACCAGACGATCCCCGACCCACAGCGTGTCGTAGCCGAGGTCTTCGAGCCCGCGGCAGAACGCGCTCAGGCCGGCGGCGCTGGTGATGGCGGGGCCGACGATGGGAATGGCGAGACCGAGCTTCATCGTGAAAACCCTTTCAGCCGGCAAGTTCGGTGACGTCGAGGGCGAAGTCCCAGTTCCCCACGCCGTGGCGGGCGAGGCCCATCGTCAGCACGCCCGCTCCTTCAAGCCAGTACGCCATTTTCAGGTCGCCGACGTCCAGCGGGCGCAGGCCCAGGCTCTCGACGAACGCCGCCACGTCCGCCTTGGCCTGTGCATCGTCGCCGGCCATGAAGACCGCAGGCCGGCCCTTTTCCAGGACGTGGCGGAAAATCGTGTTGAACGCCTTCACCACACTGGCGCCGGCCGGAGCGGCGTTGGCGGCTTCCTGCGCGATCGAGGTGCCCTCGCCGTGGGTGAGGCCGTCGGCCGCGGAATTGAACGGGTTGCTGATTTCGACGATGACCTTGCCCGCAAGGGCTTCTCCGTAGTGCGCGACGACCGGAACGACGCCGTCGGCCAGCAGGGCCACGACGACGATGTCCCCGGCCGGGACGGCGCCCCACTCTCCCGTCGTGGCGCTGCCGCCGAGAGTCTCGGCCAGGCCGGCGGCTTTGGCTTGATCGCGGCCCATGACCTCGACGGTGTTGCCGCCCGCCACCGCGAGCGCGCCGATGGTGCGGGCCATGTTCCCGGTGCCGATGATGCTGATGCTGCTCATGAATTGTCCCGTCTTGATCGACGATCGGAAAAGGGTGACTGCGCCGCTCAGATCGCCGCGACGCCGCCGTCGACGGTCAGCTCCATCCCGTTCACGTAGCTCGAGTCGTCCGAGGCGAGGAACAGTGCGACCGTCGCGATCTCCTCGGGACTGCCCATCTTTCCCCGCGGGATCTGGGATTCGAACTGCCGCATCGTCTCCTCGTCGAACAGCTCCTCCTGCTTCGGCGTGGCGACCTGGCCTGGAGTCAGCACGTTCACCCGGATCCGCCGGTCCTTCAACTCGGACAGCCACCCGCGGGCGTAGGCCTGCTGCACGGC
This sequence comes from Amycolatopsis mediterranei, assembly GCF_026017845.1. Taxonomy (NCBI): domain Bacteria; kingdom Bacillati; phylum Actinomycetota; class Actinomycetes; order Pseudonocardiales; family Pseudonocardiaceae; genus Amycolatopsis; species Amycolatopsis mediterranei. The sequence goes on along the minus strand of NZ_CP100416.1, from coordinate 7,789,255 downwards.
CTTGCTCGCCGCGTAGACGCTCCACTCGGGATAGCCCTTGAGCGAAGCGTTGGACCCGGTCATGAAGATCGAGCCGCCGTCGTTGAACAGCGGAAGCGCTTTCTGCACCGTGAACAGCGTGCCGCGCGCGTTGAGCCCGAAGGTGGTGTCGAAGTGCTCTTCGGTGATCTCACCGAGCGCGCGCTGCTCGCCCGTCCCGGCGCTGGCCCACAACACGTCGATCGCGCCCTTTTCCCGCTTGACCGTGTCGAACAGGCGGTCCAGATCCGCCAGGTCGGCCGCGTCGCCTTGCACGCCGGTCACGTTCCGGCCGATCAGCTTGACGGCCTCGTCCACCGCTTCCTGCCGCCGGCCCGAGATGAAGACATGCGCGCCTTCGTCGACGAACAGCTGGGCGCCGGCCAGCGCCAGCCCACTTGTGCCGCCCGTGATCACCGCGACCTTGCCATCGAGCTTTCCCACGATCACTCCGTTGAATAGTTATGTACACCGTTCTGTGTGCTTAACGTAGCGGAGGGCGGGCCGGGGCGCAAGCTATGTACACCGGTCGGTACCCAAGTCGGCTAGACTGAGGGCATGACGGAGTTGGAGAAGGGCCCCCAAGGCCTGCGCCGCGGCCGGGGCGCGCGCGAGCGCATCCTCAGCGCGTCACAACAGCTGTTCCGTGAGCAAGGCATCAACCAGACCGGCATGGACCAGCTCTGCGCGGTGGCCCAGGTGTCGAAGCGCACGGCCTACCAGCACTTCGCCGGCAAAGACGAACTCGTCGCCGAATACCTGCGCCGGTTCGATCCCGACGTCATGCCGGAAGTGTTCGACCGCACCGACCTCACGCCGCGCGAACGGCTCCTCGCGGTCTTCGACCTCCCGATGGCCGCGGCGCAGGACGACATCACGCCCCTGTGCCCCTTCATCGCGGCATCCGTCGAAATCCCCGACCCGGCCCACCCCGTGCGCCAGAGCGCCCACGACTACAAGAAAGCCGTCGCCGCCCGGCTCGCCGAAGCAGCGCGCGAAGCCGGCGCCACCGACCCCGAACAGCTGGGCGAACAACTGGCGCTGCTGCTCGACGGCGCTTCGGCCCGCAACCGGGCCCTCAACACCGAAACCTTCCCGACCGCCGCCGCCATCGCCGCCGTCCTCATCGACAACGCCATTCCCGCGCCAGGTCAGCGATGAGGGGTCAGCGATCCTCGGCGGCGGCCTCGCCCCCGAGCTGCCACATTTCGTAGTTGCCGCATTCCGCCGTGGTCTCGGCCGCCGCCTGAGCCGCGGCGAGGAAGTCGTCGACCACCGGTGAGAGATGTGCCGTCGCCACGGCGAGGCAGACCTGGTCCGGCGCCAGATCCGGGACGGGCACGAAGGTGACTTCCGGATGCGTGTAGAAGACCGTCGCCGATCGCGCCAGGAACGAGATGCCCCGGCCGGCGGCGACGTGCTCGAGCGTTTCGTCCACGCCGCGAACCAGGTATCCGGCGTTGACGTGTGGGCGCCGGGTGGGCTGCGTGCTCGCGTCGGCGTGCCAAAGCAGCGGTTCGCCGGCCAGGTCGGCCTCGGTGACTTCTTCCTTGCCGGCCAGCCGATGACCGGCGGGCAGGACCGCCACCCGCGGCTCGGTGTAGAGCGGAACGACGCGCAGGCCGGTCTCGTCGATGGGCAGCCGCACGTAGCCGAGGTCGATGCGGCCGTCGAGCAGCAGCGCGGCTTGCTCGTCGGCTTCGATGCGTTGCACGTCGACCCGCACATCCGGGTGCCGGACGGCGAACCGGTGGATCGCCGGGGTGACCGCGACACCGGCCCGGAAGCCGACCATCAGCCGCCGGCCACCCAGTGAGGCCGCGGTCACCCGGCGGCGGGCCGCGTCGGCGGAGGCGAGCAGCGGGGCGGCGTCGGTCAGCAGCTGCGTGCCGGCGTCGGTCAGCACCACCCCGTGGCTGTCCCTGGTGAACAGCGCGGCGCCGAGTTCCTTTTCGAGCGCGCGGATCTGCCGGCTCAGCACCGGCTGCGCGATGTGCAGCTGTTCGGCGGCGCGGCCGAAGTGCAGCGTGTCGGCGACCGCGACGAAATAGCGCACCTTGCGCAGATCCAGATCCATCAAGGGCCTCCCGAGGTCTGGCAATGCCACCAGGGTATCGCCGCGGCCGAAAGAGGTCTTGGACATCAACTCGGACCGGCGGCAACCATGGATGTCGGGCGCCCCGCAGACACTTCCGACTCCAGAAAGCAGCACACCATGAGCACCATCAGCATCATCGGCCTCGGGGGCATGGCCCGCGCCATTGCGACCCGTGCGGTCGAGGGCGGCCACACCGTCGAGGTCATCGGCCGCGACGCGGCCAAGGCCAAGGACCTGGCCGCCGAACTCGGCGGCGGCGCGACGGCCGGAGCGTTCGGCGCCACCCCGGCCGGCGACATCGTGGTCTCCGCGGTGCCCTATGCCGGCGCCGCGCAGGTCTTGGCCCAGTTCGGCGACGCGCTGGCGGGCAAGATCGTCATCGACATCTCCAACACCTTCAACGCCGACGCCACCGGGGTCGTCACACCGGCCGGTACCTCCGGTGCGCAGGAGATCGCCAAGACCGTTCCGGCGAGCACGCACGTGGTGAAGGCGTTCAACACTGTCTTCGGCCACGTGCTGGCCCAGGGCGGCCGGCTGGACGTGCTCATCGCCGGCGACGACGCGGACGCCAAGGCCCGCGTGTCGGCCTTCATCGAGAGCCTCGGTCTGCGCCCGCTGGATGCCGGCGACCTCGCGGCGGCGCGCTGGCTGGAGGCGGTCGGCCCGCTGCTGATGGGCCTGGCCAACCACGGCGCCGGGTTCAACATCAGCCTCGGCGTCACCATCAAGGACTGAGGACACATCGTGCGAGTTTTTGTCACCGGCGGGACCGGCCACGCCGGTTCCCACATCATCCCCGAGCTCATCGCCGCCGGGCACGAGGTCACCGGCCTGGCCCGCTCGGACACGGCTGCGACCGCGCTGTCCGCGCTCGGCGCGAAGGTGCACCGCGGCGACCTCGAGGACCTCGACGGGCTCAAGGAGGCCGCCGCGCACTCCGACGGCGTCATCCACGTCGCGCACCGGCAAGACCTGCTCCCCACCGGCGGAGTCGCCGCCGTGGCCGCCGCCGAAGTCCCGATCATGCTCGCCTACGGCGAAGCGCTCGAGGGAACCGGCAAGCCGCTGGTCGCGGCGGGCAGCATCGGCTCGCCGGGGAACCTGGGCCGGCCGGCCACCGAACACGACCCGGCCCTGCCGGCCGGCGAGGAGCACGCGGGCACCCTGCGGGCCCGCAACATCGTGGAGACCACCGTCATCGGGCTGGCCGAGCGCGGAGTGCGATCGTCGATCGTCCGCCTCGCCAACATCGCCCACAGCACAACCGATCAAGCCGGCTTCCTCCAGCGGCTGATCGCGCTGGCGAAGGAGAAAGGTGTCGTCGGCTACCCCGGGGACGGCGCCAACCGGTGGAACGCCGTGCACGCCCGCGATGCCGCCGCCGTGTTCCGCTTGGCGTGGGAAAAGGGCCCGGCGGGCAGCTACTGGCACGCGGTCGCGGACGGCGCCATCCCGTTCCGCGACATCGCCGAGGCCCTCGGCCGCCGGCTCGCCCTGCCCGTCGTGAGCATCCCCGTCGACGCCCTGATGGTGCCGGGCCACTTCGGGTTCCTCGCGAACATCGTGACCCAGAGCTACCCGGCGTCCAACCTGATCACCCGCGAGACCCTCGGCTGGGAACCCGCCCAGCCCGGCCTGCTCGACGACCTGGACAACGGTCACTACTTCCCCGCGAGCTGAGGGGCCCCGGGGCAACCGGCCAGCTCACGGTCGTCCGGGCTGGAGCGGGTCGCGTCCTCATGTGCTCACTCGCCAAGCGAAGTGTCACCGAGCGCTGTGCCGGCTCCCGGGCCGGATCGGCCGGCACGAAAAAGGGCCGGACCCGCAGGCCCAGCCCTTTGCCGTCGGGATGATTGAGGCCCTTTCAAGCCTATCCGCCAGAGTTCAACGTCTGCTGAATTTGGCTGCCGCCTGGTCTGACCATGCCCGGCCCGTGAACAGTCCACCTGCCCGCGCGCCGCGAACGGCCCGTCAGCTCCAGGCCTCGGAGGTGGGAGCTGGTGGCAGGGTTCCACGGTGGCACCAGCGTGGCCGGGCTGGCACGTCAGTTCGGCATCCACCGCGGGACGGTTAGCAAGCATCTTCGCGCCCGAGGCATCGACCCAAGCCCCAAGGGGCTGAGCTTGGACGACGTGCCGGCCGCCCTTCGGCTCTATCGGGAGGGCTGGACTTACGCGCAGATCGGAGAGGAATTTGGAGCGGGAGAGACGACAGTCAGAGAGCGGCTGCACGAAGCAGGGGTGCCGAAAGTAGAGCGGTATGGCAGGAACGGACGTAACTTTCAGCGGTGAGTGATCTCCATAGCACCTAATCAGGTAGGTATCATGGCGCCGCAAGCGCCGTGAGGGGGCAGATGGTCAGCCATACGCGGGAAATTCATCGCCATAGATGATCCGCCACAATCGTATTGCCTCCTCGTGGTTGCCCGCCGTTTCTGCATCCACGGCTTTGACGGCACGGCCATGAGCTGCGGCGAGGCTCGCGATAACATCTGCGCGCCCTTGTGTCGTAAGATATGAGGACAGGTCACCGCTGTGACCAGCGGGATCGTTGACATAGAGCCTTGTCTGCGCCCAGTCGAAGAAATTCATGCTGGCGGTGCGCGAGTTCGCACCTAGTGACGAAAATGTATTCGCGGCCACGACTTCGAGGTGCCACGATTTTAGTCGCTTACTGTGGACGTTGTTCCAGCGTTTGACCATCCGCACTAATGGCTTCAGGTGGTAGCCCAGGGCGGCGTTCTTTTCGTTCATGTACTCTTCGTGGAAGTCTGGGTTCGTAGTTAGCCACCCGCCGGTGCCGTTTGGGAGGCCATAACCAGTACCTTCTCCGCTCCACTTGAACACTGGTGCAATATCCACATGTGGAGGCGACTGATAGAACAGCCTTACGGCCTGGCCGCGCGCCCCAACAACTTTGACCTTGTACTTGGAGAGTGCGTCACGTATCCGGTAAAGGAATGTCTGAGAATCGAACCGGTACTTCTCAAAGACGTTGTCTTTGTTTTCGAACACGGCCATCACGTCAATATCGTCGATCGGTCGAATGATGACACTTCTGGCCGCCGAGCCGATCAGCTTGGTTCTTGCGAGCGGCATGTCAGACGTGGAATCGAAAGCGGTAGCTAGATAGGTGGCAGTCGACTCCCGTCGAGTCTTAACTAGCTCTTGCTGCTGTTCGGTAAGAACGAGCTTCGCTTTAAATCCGTCGAACGCCTGCGCCGCCGTCTTCGCCATGCTGCAATCCCCGCTCCTTTGTCCTCAATCAATCCAGCATACACCGCGTCCATCTGCTATTACAGTACCCCGCTTGTCTGCTCAAGGTTACCAAGGGTGATGCTGCCAAGTGCGTGGACTTATGCAACCTGTTATCTTTTGCGGTAACGAAAGGCATCGAAGATGACAGACGCGGATAACTCGTCCGACGAAGGCGAATACTCGCCTCCGACAAGCAAGATCATAGCGAGCAAGCAGAACACTATCGAAGCCGCCCGCCTTCTGCTTGCTCAGCGTCGTCTGTACTCGCGGTCGAAGCGCTGGCTGGCCCTAAAGACAACGGGCGTGCTGCTGATCGCAATCACGACACCGATAGCATCCTTGCTTTGGCCCAAAACCGCAGTGATCTGGGCTGGCATCGCCACCCTATGGCTGTTCGCTGGCCGTACGATATTGACACAACTTGAAAAGAACACCTCTGCCAAAGCTGCGGCCGTTCAGGAAATATTTGACGTACTCATCTTCGACATGCCATCACAGGGCAAACGAACACCATGTCCCACACTTGAAGAGATATCTTCGATTGCTGGCGATGATGACCTAGTCTTATCTAGTGCAAAAGAGGCGAATCTTCTCGACTGGTATCCAATCGATACGAGTCAGGACGGCTCGGCCACAATCGCAATATGTCAGCGAGCAAACGCGTCATATTCGGACCGACTTCTGCGCACCTATGCAAACTTTTGGCTCGGCACTGTCGTATTCTGGGCTGCTGTCTTGATCGGATTCGGTATTTGGCAAAGGCTAAGTCTGGCCACGTTCCTCTTGGGGATATTTGTACCACTACTGCCAGCCTTCCTAAACGCCATTGAGTACTGGTTCGGTATTCGTCGTGCTGCGGCCGATCGCAGCGATCTTACGACCGTGATCGAGGATAAGTTGGCGAACAACGCCCAAGACCTCGAACCGCAAGACCTGCTTGTGTGGCAGAGTCGCCTGTACACCCTTCGACGCGACGTACCTCAGGTCCCCGATTTCATTTACAAACTCAAGCGAAAAAAGAATGAAGCGGCGATGAAGAGTGTAGCAAGCCTGCTCTCGGCGCGCGTTACCCGATCGGGGGAGTCGAGTGATTCGAACAGTTAATACAGCATTTGAGGAACTTCTTAGCAGGCTTACTCCTACTAAACCGCAAAGGCAGGCCGGCGCGCGACATCGAAGCACAGTTACAGCGTCGCTCAACGCGTCACTTAAAGTAACGCGCTTCTTTGAGACGGGCTCGTTTTCCCATGGTACCGGCGTCCGTGGCTATAGTGACATCGATGCTTTGGTGAGTCTCAACATGCCAAGGCCTCAGTCGTCATACACGGCCCTAACATGGGTGAAGGACGCACTCACGAAAACGTTCCCTTACACGCCAATCAACATCAGCCGACCGGCCGTGGTTGTAAAGTTTGGTGCTGGCTATGAGACTTGGGAGGTAATTCCAGGGTTCATAACAAATCGCGGCGCCGAAAAGCAGCTAGTCTATGACATCCCTGGCCCAAGTGCGGGGTCAGCTTGGATTGACTCCGCCCCAGACGAGCACCTGACCTATGTCAATGACGCTAACCATAAACCACATCAGGGCGACGCGAAGGACTTGGCGCGACTCGTCAAGGCCTGGAAATACTACCGATCTGTTCCGATTTCCTCGTTCTACCTGGAGATGCGCGCAGCGGAACATGTCAAGAAACAAAAGCACTATATCCACGTGTGGGATGGTTGCCAACTCCTCGAAAGTCTTGACAGCATCGGACTGGCGAGCATGAACGACCCGAAGCATGCGGCGGGAAGAATCTATGCCTGTTCGAGCGAAGCCAATCTCAAGGACGCGCAAACGAAGTTGAAGAGGGCGGCCATAAGAGCCCGTGCAGCGCTCGATGCAGATCTCGCAAACAAGCCAGATGGCGCATTTTACTACTTGGATAAGCTGTTCAATGGAAAGTTCCCGGCACGACGCTATTGAGGCAGTGGTCAGGCTGGTGAAGTCGTGCGAGGCGGGTATGTATTGACGGATGGCGAAGAACCGCAGGTTCCTATTCGTCAGAGGCAAGGAGTCGCCGAAGCGTGGCGAGGTCGGTTAGGTCCCTGACACTAGCCGAGGCACCCGCCTCCGCCAGGTCCGCCTCGGTGCTCTTCCCCGTCGCCACTCCAACCACCCGCACGCCTGCGGTCAGCGCCGCCTTCACGTCGTTGGGCGTGTCGCCGATGAGCACAACGTCGCGCAACTCGAACCGCGCGCCGGTCTGAGCTTCGGCTCGCTCCCGTGCGAACCGCACCAGCTCGGGCCGGTCGGCATGGTCGTCACCGAAGGCACTGGCCTCGAAGTCGAGGTACTGGTCGAGCCCGAACACCTCCAGCTTGATGCGCGCCACCTCGCGCAGGTTCCCGGTCAGGATGCCTTGGTGGTTGGCCGGATCGGCGGCCAAGTGCTCGAGCGCTTCGCGGGCGCCCGGCAGTGCCCGGCCGGTGATGGCCAACTCTTGGCGGGCGTCCTCATAGCCCTGCACGAGCGCGGCGGCCAGCTGCTTCACGGCCTCGTCGGTCGGTTCCAGCCCGTTGACGCGCAGCGACTCGGCCATGATGTCGAGTTCGGTGCGCCCGGAAATCTGTGCCAGTTTGGCCAGCGGCCGGCCGGTGGCGGCTGGAAACGCACGGTCGTAGATGGCCCGGCCGACACCGCGGGTCTCGATCAGGGTGTGGTCGACATCCCACAGCACCAAGGTGCGCGGCGGCGTGTTCGGCGCGGTCATGGACGCGAGTGTGCCATTCGTGACGGACCGGTTCCGACGCGATACCATTTGCGCTGGTCACGGCCCGGCGGGAGGGTGCGGCAACGGCGATGAACGATGATCTGGCGCGCAGGGTGGGAGACCGGGTGCGGTTCTACCGCACCGCCGCTCGCCAGACGAAGACCGTCGTGGCGGGCCTGACCGGCATCACCCCCGACTACCTGTACCAGATCGAGCGCGGGCAAAAGCTGCCGACGATTGCCGTGCTGGCCCAGCTGGCGGATGTCCTGCGCGTGAAGCCCGGTGATCTGCTCGATGGCCAGCCGGCGGTCCGGCCGCCTCGGGCCCGCGGCGTCACGGCTGACGCCATCTACCGGGCGATGACCACCCCGCAGCCGCAGGCTGCGAGCCTGGCCGCGGTATCCGACCTGGAAACTCAGGTGCAGGCAGCCTGGCACGCCTGGCAGACCTCGCCGCACCGCTACAGCGAACTGACCACCGACTTGCCGGAACTGATTGCGGCCACCGAAGCCATGATCCGCGGGGCGGCGGGCCGCCAGCAGCGCCAGATCCAGGCAGTAGCGGCCGACTTGTACGGCCTCCTGCGGACCGTCACCAAACGCGTCGGGCGGGTTGACCTCTCGCTGCTGGCCGCCGACCGGGCGCAGCGGGCGGCTGAGCAGGCCGATGACCCGGTGCGTCTGGCCGGAGCCCGCTGGAACCTGACCCAGGTGCTCCTCGCGGACGGCCGCGCCGAGGAAGCCGAAGCTGTGGCCTTAGACGCGCTGGCTCACCTGCGGCCGCTGCTCCATGCCGACCACCGTAAGGCGGTGGCACTATCCGGCGCTCTGCTGCTCATCGCCGCCGTGGCCGCCGTGCGCAACGGCGATGCCTGGACGGGCCGGGATCGGCTGCGGCAGGCCGCCCCGCTGGCTGAGCGCACGGGCGACTGCAACACCTGCTGGACTGCCTTCGGCCCGACCAACGTGGCGATGTACGCGGTCACCGTCGAAGTGGAGTCGGGCGAAGCGGTAGAGGGTCTGCGGCTGGCGGCTCAGGTCGACCACGAGCGGTCGCCGTCCATCGAGCGCCGCGTGGCCTTCTTGCTCGACCAGGCCAAGGGCTACGCCCAGCGGCGGAACTTCGCCACGACGCTGGAGCTGCTGGGCACCGCCGAACAGGACGCGCCGGAAGACGTCCGGTTCCGCCCGGCGGCCCACACCCTCCTGCGCACCGTCATCGAGCGCGGGCGGCGGACCGAATCGGTCGGAGCCGTGCGCCTGGCCGCCCACATCGGTCTGCCCGTCTAGATCATTTCTAGCGCTAACCCACCCGAGCTGTCAGTTCGGGTTACTGGCCAGTAGCGGCCATACGTTCGGTCTCGGCACCCCGGCGACCGGTTGACCGCCTCTCGCCTCCGAGGCCCCGGCGAACTCCCGCACGCACGACCCCGTTCCCCGGTGCTGGCCCTGGCCGTCGGGGTGCCGTCCAGGTGATCACGACAGGAATGGAGACAGCAGATGACCACGGCCGAGCTGCCACTCATCGATGCCGACAAGCGTTTCGTGCTCGGGCCTCCGCTGGGGTGGACGCCAACGTCTGAGCCCGTTTCGGACACCGACGTGACGCCTTTCGGCCTCACCCTGCGGACCGCTCCTAACAGTCTCCGTGGTGCCAAGAAGGGTGGGACGCAATCGGTCACCGAGATCACCAGCGACGGAAACGAGGAGGACGCAGACGTGTCCTTTGACGTGAACGACGACTGACGGTCAGGCGAGGAGACAGGCTAAAAGCGATGAACCCGCAAGCTGCTGCCAGCACGGTGCTGGTCCTGACCGAGGCGACCGACACGACGGTCGATCTGGTGGTCAGGGAGTTGGATAGTCGAGGCGCGTCGGTGATGCGCGTGGACACTGCCGATTTCCCGCTGTCCCTTCAAGTGAGCGCCCGCTTCGACGGCACGTGGCACGGCGAGATCCGTAGCGCGGACCGCGCCGTCGACCTGAGCGACATCCGCAGTGTCTACGTCCGGCGGCCGACCATGTTCAGGTTCCCGGAGTCGATGACCGATGCTGAGCAGCGGTTCGCTGGTCGAGAAGCCCGCCGGGGCATCGGCGGGCTTCTCCTGAGCCTGCCTTGCTCCTGGGTCAACCACCCCTCCCGAGCGGCCGACGCCGAATACAAGCCGTTCCAGCTCCAGGCCGCCGCCGCGTGCGGGCTGTCCGTGCCGCGCACCGTGATCACCAACGCCCCGGAACACGCCGCTGAGCACAGCGCCTACCTGGACGCATCGGCCGTGTACAAGACTCTGGCGTCGGCGACCGTCGCCGATGGCGATCGGGTGGCCTTCATCCCGACAACCGAGGTGGCGACCTCGGACATGGCCGACCTGCGGGTGGCGCTGACCGCGCACCAGTTCCAAGCGCGAGTGCCGAAAGTCCGCGACGTGCGGGCAACTGTGGTCGGCGGCCGGGTGTTCGCGGCCAGCATCGTGTCACCTGATGCGGGCGCGATCGACTGGCGCACGAACTATTCGGCGCTTCGCTACGAGCCGGTGAGCCTCCCGAGCGAGGTCGAAGCGTCCTTGCTCGCCCTGCTCGACCGGCTCGGCCTCGCCTTCGCGGCGGCCGACTTCGTCGTGACCGCAGACGGCGAGCACCGCTTCGTCGACCTGAACCCGAGCGGGCAATGGGGTTGGATTCAGGAAGCGACCGGGCTTCCCATCGCCGCCGCCCTCGCCGCGCACCTGACAGGAGAAGACCTGTGATCGACCTCGAGAGCCAGTTGCAGCGCTTGGCCGCCGACCTCAACCACGCCTTGGTCCAGCAGCTGGTGGACCAAGGGGTGCTGAGCACGCCCGCGTGGCGAGCGGCGTTCGAGGCCCTTCCCCGGCACCTGTTCGCGCCCAAGTTCACGTTGCCGGACAACCTGGGCGGCCAGTCCCACGACGCCGCCGACAGCGCCCAGCGAGAGGAATGGCTGCGCGCCGTCTACCAGGATGAGGCGCTGCTGACCGACTTCGACGAGCAGGGAATACTCGTCAGCTCGTGTTCTGCCCCGGCGGTGGTCGCCACCATGCTGGAGCAAAGCGGGGCCACCGACGGGGACTCCGTGCTGGAGATCGGCACTGGCACCGGCTGGACCGCTGCCTTGCTGTCGCACCGGCTCGGGTCCGAATCGGTGACTTCGGTCGACGTCAACCCGGCGTACGTGGACCGAGCACGCGATCGGCTCGATGCTCTCGACCTAGCCCCGACATTGGCCATAGCGGACGGGTACCTCGGCTATCCAGAGCGTGCCCCGTATGACCGGATCATCGCCACCGCGTCGCTGCGGCAGGTGCCTCCGGCCTGGCTCACGCAGGTACGGCCCGGCGGGACAATCCTCACCGACATCCGCGGCGCCTACGCTGGCAACCTCGCCCGCCTGACCGTTGATGTCGACCAGTCCGCGCACGGCCAGTTCCTGCCCACAAGGGCGAACTTCATGCCGCTGCGCAGCCCTGATCAGCCCTTCCTCCTGCAGCCCGAGCTGTCCAGGCGCGCCGTCCGCGGGGCCGGCGAGACCCGCATGACCCGGCTAGCCCCCACCGTGCTGCGTGAGCGCGGGCGCGTGTTCGCGTTCTTCGCCCAACTCGCGATGCCGGGAACCGAGTCCGGGCACGTCAAGGTCACGGACGGCCCGGTCTATTTCTGCCTCACCGACCCCCACACCGGGGCATGGGCGCGCGTCGAGGCCACCCCCGGTAATCCGGCCGCTGACCGCCAGGTCACCCAGGGCGGCGACCGGCGTCTGTGGGACGAACTGGAAGCCGCGCATGAGCTGTGGCTCCAGCTCGGGCAGCCGCGTCGGGAGGACTTCACCATCTCGGTCACGCCGGACGCCGAACAGGTCGTAGCCCATCCGAAAACCGACAAGCGGTGGTCCTTGCCGCTGTAGCAGGAATAGACAGCAATGAGGCTCCTGTGGACCCGCATCGGGCCTGCAAGAGCCTCATTTGTCCCGGACGTACACGCATTTCCGCTGATCACCGGAGCCGACGCTACTTTCTCCGACAGGGCAAGCGCCCCGTCGATGGACGTTCGTCTCAGCCGTCTCGCCGACGCGTTCGGGTCTGCGGCACTGGAACGGGAAATGGCCCGCCATGAATCGACAAACCGCCGAACTCGTCCGCGCCCTCGCTGGGGTCAACAACCATGTGCCCCAGGTCAGCCGCGAACTCCTCACCGGCACCATGCCGCCTGAACGGGAGCGGGCCTTTGCCGCCCTCCTCATGGAACTGGCCGACGTGATGGTGGCGCACGCGAGCGACCAGGAGGAACCGGCTGCACCTGTCACCCTGGCGGACCGAGTAGGTGTCACTGGCCGAAAGCTGGTGGCGGTCAGTGCCCGGCTCCGCACCGACACGGCTACCGGGGACCAGCTCCACGAGGTGGCCCGGCTGCTCGTGGCACTGGCCGAGGTGCTCGACCTGTACGCCGACAAGCTCCCGTCCCCGCCGGCCTCGGCGGACCCGCCCGAGCCCCCAGGCCCGTGACTGGCGCGGCGCTGGTGGTACTCGTCGTCCTGGCGGTGGCGGTCGTGTGGGTAGCCGTGCTGCTCGCGAGCGACGCCCGGCACAACCGCCAGATACGCGCTCAGCCCAATCGCACGGTGGCCGGGATTCGCCGCCGTCTTGAACTCGAGCGGGCCGAAGCCGACGCTGCCAATGCCCCGACCGAAGTCCTGCCCGCTCTCCAGCCGGCCCCGGGGGACGCGCCCACAGTGCCCGTGCGGCCGGTTCTGCCGAAGCGACCCCGGCCGTACATCCAGCACATCGGGGGGGGGGGGGGGGGGGGGGGGCCCGCCCCCCACCCGTGCAACCCCCCCCCCCCCCCCGCCCCGCCGGCCCCCCCCACCCCGCAGCCAATGGTTCCACATCCCCGCTCCCGGTTCGCGATGCCTGACCGCACCGTTATGCAGCGCGTGCTTGAGGGATTGCGCCAGCTGCCGGACGAGCCGCCGCCGAACTGGCCGCAGCGCGATCAGGGCACCAAAAGATCTCCGGCCTGAAACTTGGCATGAGTCCGGCGGCCGGTACCGGCTGGCCGACTTCCGAGGATGGCTATACAACAAGATGGAGCCTTGGGGAGCCCCGGCGCAACAAGCAGCGGGTCGAGGACGAACGTCAGAAGCTGCTCAGTGCTCACTACGCGGGAGCCATCCCACAAGACCTGCTGGCCTCCGAGATGAAGCGGCTAACTCGCGCGCTCGCCGAGGCTGAAGGTGAGATCAAAGCCGCCAAGGTCGTCACGGCCGACGTTGAAGCCACCTTGGACCGGGCATTGGCTGCGGCTAGCCACTGCGAGATCGCCTACCTCAGCGCGCCGAACCACGTCCGCCGCCAGATCAACCAAGGCTTCTTCGAGAAGCTCTACATCGGGCAGGATGGCACCGTTGAGCGGGCCGACCTCACCGAGCCGTTCGCCGCGTTGCTGGAGATGGGGGAGACCCTCCGGCGCGCCGTGCCATCCGCACCCGCTGATCCGGCGTCCCAGATCACCCCTGGCGCGACCAACGCATCCGGATCGGCCGACGCCACCACCGATCGCGCGCGCCCGTCTGACGTTCTCCTGGCGACGTTCGGCGAGCGCGTCGCCGTCACGGAATGTGCACAAACAAACACGCCCGGCGAGGTCTCCCTCGTCGGGCGTGGTGTGAAAGAGGACTATCTGGTCGGGATGACAGGATTTGAACCTGCGACCCTCCGCTCCCAAAGCGGATGCGCTACCAAGCTGCGCCACATCCCGGGTCCACCCCCAGGGGGGTGTGCGATCAGCCTAGCGGGTCACGCTAAGCTGGCGATGCACCCGGGTACCTCCGGGGGCACGCGGGTGTAGCTCAATGGTAGAGCCCTAGTCTTCCAAACTAGCTACGCGGGTTCGATTCCCGTCACCCGCTCCAGCAAGTCAGCCTGTCGAAGAGGCGGCGTCGCGGGTCGAGGCGGCGTCCGCCTCCAACGATGCCGCGATCACGTCCAGCAGCTTGTCCGTGTCCACCGGCTTGGTGATGTAGTCGTCCGCGCCGCTGGCCAGGGTGCGAGCCCGGTCCTCCGCCGTGGCCTTGGCCGTCACCGCGATCACCGGCAGGTCCGCGTTGGCCGCCTCCGCCCTGATGGCCGCGATCGTTGCGTTTCCGTCCAGCTCCGGCATCATCACGTCCATCAGGACCAGGGCCGTGTCCTCGTTGCGCTCCAAGGCGCGGATGCCGTCGACGCCCGTCTCGGCGTAGATCACTTCCAGGCCCGCCTGCTCCAGGACCGCCGCCAGGGCGAACACGTTCCGCAGGTCGTCGTCGACGACCAGGACCTTTTCGCCGTGGAAGCGCTTGGGCGTCACGTCCGGGGCGGCCACCAGCACCGTGCTGGGTACGGCCGGCAGCCGGGGCGAAGACAGCGCCGTCAGGGCCGGATCCACCAGGTTGGCCGCCGCCACCGGGAGGTACAGCGTGAACGTCGATCCCACGCCCGGCTCGCTCACCACGCGCAGCTCGCCGCCCAGCAGCTCCGTCAGCTGCTGGCTGATGTTCAGCCCGAGGCCCGTGCCGCCGTACTTGCGGCTCGTCGTGCCGTCCGCCTGGCGGAACGCCTCGAAGATGACCGCCAGCTTCTCCTCCGGGATGCCGATCCCGGTGTCCTCGACGGCGAACGCGATGATGCCCGGCGCGTTCCGCAGCGCCTCCTGCTCCACCTCCGCCGGGTCCGCCGACCGGATGTGGAGGCGGACGCCGCCCTCGTCGGTGAACTTCGCCGCGTTCGACAGCAGGTTGCGCAGGATCTGCTGGAGCCGGTGCTCGTCCGTGTGGACGCTCCCGGGCACCGGCGGGTCGATGTGGACGGCGAACTCCAGGCCCTTGTCCGCGGTCAGCGGCCGGCACAGCGACTCGACGTAGTCCACCAGCTCCGGCAGCGTGATGTCGGACATCTGCATGTCCAGCCGGCCCGCCTCGACCTTGGCCAGGTCCAGGATGTCGTTGATCAGCTGCTGCAGGTCCGACCCGGCCGCGTAGATCGTCTTCGCGAACTGGATCTGCTTCTCCGTCAGGTTGCCTTCCGGGTTCTCCGACAGCAGCTTCGCCAGGATCAGCGCGCTGTTCAACGGCGTCCGCAGCTCGTGCGACATGTTCGCCATGAACTCGGTCTTGTACTGCGACGCCACCGTCAGCTGCCCGGCGCGCTCCTCGAGCTCCTGACGCGCCTGCTCGATCTCGCTGTTCTTGACCTCGATGTCGCGGTTCTGCTGGGCCAGCAGCGCGGCCTTCTCGGCCAGCTCGGTGTTGGACCGCCGCAGCTCGCCCTGCTGGGCCTGCAGCTGCTCCGAGCGCGCCCGCAGCTCCTGCGCCAGCCGCTGCGACTCCGTCAGCAGCGCCTCGGTCCGCGAGTTCGACAGGATCGTGTTCACGTTGACGCCGATCGTGTGCCGCAGCTGCTCCAGCAGGTCCTGGTGGACCGTGCTGAACTCGTTCACCGAGGCCAGCTCCAGCACCCCGAGCACCTCGCCCTGGAACAGCACCGGCAGCACGATCAGGTTCACCGGCGCGGCCGAGCCGAGCCCGGACGAAATCAGCGCGTACTCCGGCGGCGCGTTGTGCACCAGCACCGTGCGCTGGTCGACGGCGGCCTGGCCGATCAGCGACTCGCCCATCGCGAACCGCAGCCCGGCGCGCGACTGCGCCAGCCCGTACGCGGCGATGCACTCGAGCACCGTGCCGTCGCGGTCGTCGTCGCGGGCCAGGAAGAACGCGCCCTGCTGCGCCCGGACCAGCGGGGCCAGCTCGGACAGGATCAGCGCCGCGACCGACGCCAGGTCCCGATGACCCTGCATCCGGCCCGACAGCTGCGCGAGGTTCGTCTTCAGCCAGTCCTGCTCGCGGTTGGTCCTCGTCGTTTCCTTGAGGTTCGCGATCATCTGGTTGATGTTGTCCTTGAGGTCGGCGACCTCGCCGGACGCGTCGACCGTGATGTGCCGGGTCAGGTCGCCGGCCGTCACCGCCGTCGCCACCTGCGCGATCGCGCGGACCTGGGTGGTCAGGTTCCCGGCGAGCTGGTTCACGCTTTCGGTGAGCCGCTGCCAGGTGCCGGACACGCCGTCGACCTCGGCCTGGCCGCCCAGCTTGCCTTCGGTGCCGACCTCGCGCGCGACGCGGGTGACTTCGGAGGCGAACGCCGAGAGCTGGTCGACCATCGTGTTCATGGTCGTCTTGAGCTCGAGGATTTCGCCGCGGGCGTCGACGTCGATCTTCTTCGTCAGGTCGCCCTTCGCGACCGCGGTGGTGACCTGCGAGATGTTGCGCACCTGGCTGGTCAGGTTGTGCGCCATGAAGTTGACGTTCTCGGTCAGGTCCTTCCAGGTCCCGGCGACACCGGGCACGCGGGCCTGGCCGCCGAGGATGCCTTCGGTGCCGACCTCGCGGGCGACGCGGGTGACCTCGTCGGCGAACGCGCGCAGCGTCTCGACCATGCCGTTCAGCGTCTCGGCCAGCGCCGCGACCTCGCCCTGGGCCTCGATCCGGATCTTCTTCGACAGGTCGCCGTTGGCCACCGCGCTCGCCACGGTCGCGATGTTGCGCACCTGGTCGGTCAGGTTGTCGGCCATGACGTTGACGTTGTCGGTGAGGTCCTTCCACGTGCCCGCCACGCCGCGGACGCGGGCCTGGCCGCCGAGGATGCCTTCGGTGCCGACTTCGCGCGCCACTCGGGTGACTTCGTCCGCGAACGCGGACAGCTGATCCACCATCGTGTTCAGCGTCGTCTTGAGCTCGAGGATCTCGCCGCGGGCGTCGACGGTGATCTTCTGGGTCAGGTCGCCCTTCGCGACCGCCGCCGTCACCGTGGCGATGTTCCGGACCTGGTCGGTCAGGTTGTTCGCCATCGAGTTGACGTTGTCGGTGAGGTCCTTCCACGTCCCGGCCACACCCGGCACGGTCGCCTGGCCGCCGAGCTTGCCTTCGGTGCCGACTTCGCGCGCCACTCGGGTGACTTCGTCCGCGAACGCGGACAGCTGGTCCACCATCGTGTTCAGCGTGGTCTTGAGTTCCAGGATCTCGCCGCGGGCGTCCACCGCGATCTTCTGGGTCAGGTCGCCACGGGCCACGGCCGTCGCGACCTGGGCGATGTTGCGGACCTGGGTGGTCAGGTTGTTCGCCATGAAGTTCACCGAGCCGGTGAGGTCGCGCCAGGTGCCGGCGACGCCGGGGACCTGCGCCTGCCCGCCCAGCTGACCCTCGGTGCCGACTTCGCGCGCCACTCGGGTGACTTCGTCGGCGAAGGCGGACAGCTGGTCCACCATCGTGTTCATCGTCGTCTTGAGCTCGAAGAACTCGCCGCGGGCGTCGACGGTGATCTTCTGGGTCAGGTCGCCCTTCGCCACGGCGGTGGTCACGTGCGAGATGTTGCGGACCTGGTCGGTGAGGTTGTCGGCCATCTGGTTGACCGAGTCGGTGAGGCTGCGCCACGTCCCGGCCGCGCCCGGCACCTCGGCCTGCCCGCCCAGCTTGCCCTCGCTGCCGACCTCGCGCGCCACCCGGGTCACTTCGCCGGCGAACGCCGAGAGCTGGTCGACCATCGTGTTCAGCGTGTTCTTCAGCTGCAGGATCTCGCCGCGCGCGTCGACGTCGATCTTCTTCGTCAGGTCGCCGCTGGCCACCGCGGTCGCGACCTGCGAGATCCCGCGGACCTGGTCGGTGAGGTTGTCGGCCATCAGGTTTACCGAGTCGGTGAGGTCGCGCCACGTCCCGGCGACGCCCGGCACCTGCGCCTGGCCGCCGAGCTTGCCGTCCGAACCGACCTCGCGGGAGACGCGGGTGACCTCGTCGGCGAACGCCGAGAGCTGGTCGACCATGGTGTTGATGGTGTTCTTGAGCTCGAGGATCTCGCCGCGGGCGTCGACGTTGATCTTCTGGGTCAGGTCGCCGCGGGCGACGGCGGTGGTGACCTGGGCGATGTTGCGGACCTGCTCGGTGAGGTTGTCGGCCATGAAGTTGACCGAGTCGGTCAGGTCGCGCCAGGTGCCCGACACGCCCGGGACGACCGCCTGGCCACCGAGACGTCCCTCACCCGCGATCTCGCGGGAGAGCCTCGTCACTTCGGCGGCGAACCGCGAGAGCTGCGCGATGAGGCCGTTGACCGTCTTGGCCAGCGTGGCGTACGCGCCCTGCAGCGGGCGTCCGTCGAGGGTCAGCGTCATCGGCTGGGACAGGTCGCCGTCGGCGACCCCGCCGAGCACGCGCTCCAGCTCGATCGCCGGCCGGGTGAGGTCCTCGACCAGGCCGTTGACGGCGTCGACGGCGGTGGTCCAGCCGCCGGGACCGACCTGGCCCTCGAGCCGTTCGCTGAGCCTGCCTTCCTGCCCGACGGCCGCGCGGACCCGCAGCAGCTCGCTGACCAGCCGCTGGTTGCGCTCGGCGATGTCGTTGAACGCGACGGCGAGCTGCGCCGAGATGCCGTCGCCGTGCGGGACGAGCCGCCGGCGGAAGTTGCCGTCCCCGAGATCCCGCACCGCGACCAGCACCCGTTCCAGTGCGGCCGCTTCGCTCTGGGATTCCGTTGTCATGTGTGCCGACCCTCTCCACCACGCATGCACCAGGCATGGTCGTCGACCCAGCGTGCCATGCTTCGCCCTACACTTCGAGCCAGCCCGCCCGCTCACGCGGTAGCCGTGCGACAGCAGTCCGGAGGCAGGAGGTCCGTGCATGGTGTCACGTCCGGCCCCGGCCTCGACGGCCCTGCCGCCGATGACCGGTGACGGCGGGCCGCCGATGACCGGTGACGGCGGGCCGCCGGGGTTCGACGCCTTCGCGCGGGCCGTCCTCGAAGACGTCCGCGACGCGGTGTTCCTGCAGGACGCCACGGGTGCGGTGCGCTGGGCGAACCCGGCCGCGCGGGCCCTGGCCGGCGACGCCGAGCCGCACCTGAACGCCGCCTCCGAAACCTCCGGCCACCTCGAGCTGGCCGGCCACCGCCACCCGGCCCGGATCCGAGCCGTGCCCGGCGGGTGGCACGCCTGGACCGTGTCCGCCGAGGAGATCCCGCAGCGGCGCGTCGGCGACTTCCTGGCCGAGGCCGCGCCCCGGCTGGCCGCCGCGCACGGGCGGCACGGCACCGCCCGGGTGATCGCCGAGCTGGCCGCGTCCGCGCTGGCCGAAACCGTCTTCGTGCTGCTGCCGACCACCCGTGGCCGGTGGGAGTGGTGGAGCTGCGAGCGGCCGTCCGCGCAGGGCCACGGCCGCATCCGGCGGGTGCCGGCCCAGGTCGCGCCGGTGCTGGCGGCGACGTTCGGAACCACCGGGAAGCCCCAGCAGGCCCCGGTGCCGGCGCCCGAGGTCGCCACGCTGCCGTCGGTCGTCGCCGACCGGTTCGCCGGGCACGTGGACGTCTCGGTCGTCTCGCTGGGCCCGAGCGCGAGCGCCGGGGTCACCGGCGCGATGCTGCTGGGCCGCCGCGGCGACGCCGAGTTCGGCGCCGAACAGTCCCGCGCGGTGGCCGAATTCGCCGTGGCGGCCGGGACGGCGCTGGCCAACGCCCAGCGCTACGCCCGGCAGGAGGAGGCGACCCGCGGCCTGGAGACGACCCTGCGCCCGGTCGACCCGCCCGCCCTCGACGGCGCCCGGTTCGAGACCTGGTACGAGCCGGCGGGCGGCGTCCTCACGGTCGGCGGCGACTTCTTCGACGTGCTGCCCCACGAAGACGGCAGCGCGTTCCTGGTGCTCGGCGACGTCTGTGGCAAGGGCCCCGAAGCCGCGGCCCTGACCGGCCGGGTCCGGCACGCCCTGACCGCGCTGGCCATGGTCGAACGCGACGGCCGCACGCTGTTGCGGCTGCTCAACGAGCTGCTCATCGCCGGCGGCAGCAGCCGGTTCGCCACCCTCGTGCTCGGCACGGCCCGGCCGTCCGGCGGCGGGGTCGGCCTGACGCTGGCCTCCGGCGGCCACCCGGCGCCGCTGATCGTCCGCCGGTCGGGCGTCGTCGAGGAGGTCACGGTCCCGGGCACGCTGGTCGGCATCTCGCCGCAGGCCCGGTTCGCCGAGGCCGAGGTCCGGCTGGAGCGCGGCGACGTCTGCCTGCTCTACACCGACGGCATCACCGAAGCCCGCAACCGCCACGACCAGACGGACCTCTTCGGCGACGACCGGCTCCGTGCGGTGCTCACGGCGGCGGCGGGGGAGCCGGCTCGCGAGGTCGTGCGGCAGCTGCGGCAGGCCGTGCGGGACTGGCTCGGCAGCTCGGCACACGACGATATCGCTGTGCTCGCCATCGAATGTGCGGACTGATCACCCCATCTTGCGGGGGTCCGGGTGGCGAAGCCCCCGGCCCGGGGCGAAGCCCGGACTACACTGTCCTTTGTGGACTTGGTTTGACCGGTCGGCGAGGGGGTAAACACCCCGGTGCACGCAGTTTTCCGACCCGAGGGAGCCTCATGGCGAACGCACTGCAAGGACGCCGGGTCGCGATCCTGGCCGCGGACGGCGTCGAACAGGTCGAGCTGGAAAAGCCGCGCCAGGCCGTCCTCGACGAGGGCGCGACGGTCGAGCTGGTGTCCCTGGACACCGGCGAGATCCAGGCGATGAACGGTGACATCGACAAGGGTGACCGGTTCGCGGTGGACCGGAAGGTCGCCGACGTCGAGATCGGCGACTTCGACGCGCTGCTGCTGCCCGGCGGCACGATGAACCCCGACCACCTGCGCACGGACCCCGCCGCGGTCAAGTTCGTCGGCGACTTCGTGCGCGCCGGCAAGCCGGTCGGGGTGATCTGCCACGGTCCGTGGACGCTCGTCGAAGCGGACGTCGTGCGTGGCCGCACGCTGACGTCGTACCCGAGCGTCCGGACGGACATCCGTAACGCCGGCGGCACGGTCGTCGACGAAGAAGTCGTAGTGGACAACGGACTGGTTTCCAGCCGGAACCCGGACGACCTGCCGGCCTTCTGCCGGACGGTTGTGCGGGAGTTCGCGAGCTGACCCGATTTGTTGCGGGGGTCCGGGTGACGGAGCCCCCGGCTCGGGGCGAAGCCCCGGATGGCGCTGTCCTTTGTGGACTTTCACCCATTCGTGTGTGTTAAGTCCCGCTTAAATCTGTTGGCGTTCGGTGCCACGGCGGAGGACGCTGATGGGGTGACGAGGATCGCCCGTGGAGAGGAGGTGGACGCGATGACTGTGCACGCAAGGCGCTACGGCCGCTGGTGCCGTGAACACTTCGACGCGATCGCCGCCGAGGGCGTTCCCGCACCGCGCGGCGGCGAGCCGGCCGGCCAGGCCCTGCCCGAACCCGAGCCGGAGCCTGTTCAACCGGCTGCCGAACAGCCGCAACGCTGATCTGAAGCACGAAGAAGGCCTCCCCGGATGTCCGTCGGGGAGGCCTTCTTCGTGAGCCGGGTCAGCGGTAGCTGCGCCGGTACCAGACCCGCCGCGGGCCCGGGATGCCGATGCGCGCGATGACGTCGGTCAGGATGGCGCCGAAGATGAGCCAGAGGACGGCGGCGAGGCCGTCGTTGAGGAACGTCCGCAGGCCCTCCGAGTCCGGCGTGAAGAGGTTGCGCAGGCCGAGCGACACGCCTGCCGACGACTCCGAGATCAAGTGGGCGAAGCCGTTCGCCGAGTTCGCCCCGCCCAGCACCAGCACGATGTGCACGGCCAGGACCAGCGCGAACACCGCGCAGACGAGGTGGATGAGGGCGTTGGCCGTGCGCACGGCCCGGATGCGCGGGTGGGTGCGCTCCACGATCTCTTCGGCGGGCGCAGGCTCGTACGGCGTTCCGTACGGCTCCGGGGGCGGGGGATACGGCATCGTCGGCGCCGTCCTTTCGACTGTCCGATGTGGACGTATCTGGGCGAACAGGAACAACACTCGGAGATACCCGTCACCCGCCTGAGTGAACCGCTTACTCCCTAAACTTCCCTATCTAGGGCCCTGTAGGGTAATTTGGGGAAACCGAGGAGGGGTATGGCGCAGGACGTCTTCTCCGTCGAACAGGTCGCCGCGAAGCTCGGCCTGCACGTCCGGACAGTCCGGAACTACGTGCGGGACGGGCGGCTGAAGGCGGTCCGGATCGGCAAGCAGTACCGGATCACGGCCGGGGACCTGGCGGCCTTCACCGGGCTGCCGGTGGCCGAACGGGCCGCGGCGCCGACGGCCGAGCTGTCGGGCGTCGCCGAGATCGCCGGTGTCGACCGGGCGGCGGCCGACCGGATCGCGACCATGGTCGTGGCCTGGGTGAACGGGCCGCGCGACAGCGGCGAGCGGACCCTGCGCGTCGAAACCATCCACGACGGTGAGCGCGCCACCATGAAGATCATCGTGCTCGGCGACCTGGCCGCGGGGGCCGACCTGCTGCGCTGGATCGCCTCGATCACCGAGAACCTGCCGTGACCACGATCGACCGGTCGGCGGCCGGGGCGGACGCGGTCCGCGAACGCTACGGCACGCTCCTCGACCGCTGGCTCGTGCCGGCCGAGCGGCGCCACCCGGCTGGGTGACACCTTCGCCGAGTGGCCCGACGACATCCTCGCCGAGCTCGGACTCCCGCGCGCGGGAGTCCGTGGCACCTCACTGGGCGGCTGGTGGGCACTGGACTAGACGCTCGGCCGGCCTCGCCGCGTCGGCGCTGGTCAACCCGGCCGGCGCCGGATCGCACCGGGGAAGCGACCGGTGGTTCGAGGCCCGGTGGCCCGCACAGCGCTGAGCCGGGCGGCCTCCACCGCCGTGCCGGGTGGGAATCCGCCGTCCCGCGGGCCAAGCCGGCGGGCGGAACCGAGCCACGGCAGGGGCATCAGGCCCGGCGCCCGCCCGGCCGCACAGCGCTGAGCCGGGCGGCGCAACTGCTCCTCGAGTGGCAACCCCCACCGTGCGCAGGACGTCAGGTGATCATGAGAGCTCCCCGGCGCTGTGCGCTGCTGGTGTCCGTCCTCGCCCTCCTGGCCGCGTTCATCCCGGCCGCGACCGCCGCAACCGTGGTCCCGCCCGGGTTCCAGCCCGCGTCGACGAGCTGGACCGGCCCCGACACCGGATACGTCCTGGGGTATTCGCCGTGCGCGAAATCGTGGTGTCCGGCGCTGCTGGGCACCACCGATGCCGGACGGCACTGGCGGCGGCTGGGTGCGCCGCCGGTCGCGCTGCCGGACAACCACAACCACGTCGCGCTCCGGGCCTTCGGCGATCGCGTCGCGTACGTCAGCGACGGCGTCCATGTGCGCGCCACCCGCGACGGCGGCGCCACCTGGCAGCCCGTCACCCTGGCCGGGGCGCGGGAGCCGTACTACCTCTCGAAGATCGCCGAAACCGGAGGTCGCGTCTTCGCCCTGCTGACCACCTACGGCGAGGGGCACGGCTCCACCCGGCTGTACTCGGCGGCCGCCGGCTCGCCGGTGCTGGCCCCGGTGCCCGGGTTCACGGTCACCGGCGGCCTCACCTACGGGGACCTGGCCGTCGGCGGCGGCCTGCAGGTCGCGCTCGGCGCGGACTACGGCACCGAGCAGTACTGGATCTCCGGGGACGGCGCCCGGTTCACCCCGGCGGAGCCGCCGTGCCCGGCCGGCGAGGTCGCCTCGCTCGCCGGCGTCCGCGATGGGCAGGTCGCGGCGTTGTGCAGCAGCAGCCCCGGCTCACCGCAGCCGGGCTCGACCGAGCGGCAGCTGCGGCACTCGCCGCAGCTCGGCGCGCCGTTCAGCGGGGACGACGCGGTGCCCTTCGCCGGCATCAACCAGGGCTTCGCCGCGGCCTCGCCGGTGTCCGCGACGGTCGCGGCCGTGGGCGGCGGTGTCGGGTTCCTGCACAGCACGGCCGACGGCGGCCGCACGTGGGTGACGACCGAGCTGCCCGAACGCGGCTTCGCGCTGACCGATCTCGACTTCCCCGGCCGCGGCACCGGCGTGGTCGTCGACGGCCAGCCGGACGCCTCCGGCGGCTCCGCCGTGTACCGGACCACGGACGGGGGAAAGACCTGGGGCGAACTCCGTTTCGGGTAGTTGTCCCTGGCAGGGAAGGCCCTTGTGCCCGGTTCACTTGGTGCACCCCATGTCGTAATCTGAGCACTGTCCGTTGCCGGACACGGTGAGCGAAACCCGGGCAGGGGTGTCGTCACCACGCGCAGAGTGGGAGAACAGCCGATGACGCCTGGCGACCTGCGGTCCGGAACCGAGGGCGGTGCGGCCGCCCTCGATTTCAGCAAGGCGAGCCTGGCCCGGTTGTCCGACGCGCTCCTCGGCGGCCACGACCACTACGAGGTGGATCGCGAAGCGATGCGGCGGCTGGTGGCCATCGCGCCGGGCGCCCAGGCGATGGCGAAGGAGCACCGCGACTGGCTGGTGCGCGCGGTCCGGTTCCTGGCCGGCAAACGCGGCATCGACCAGTTCCTCGACCTGGGCTCCGGCATGCCGACGGCGGAAAACACCCACGAGGTGGCGCAGCGGTACAACCCGGACGCGCAGGTGGTGTACGTCGACAACGACCCGGTCGTGCAGGTGCACGGCCGGGCGCTGCTCGAGGAGAACTACCTGACCCACGTGACCGGCGCCGACCTGACGCGGCCTGCCGAAACCCTCGCCGACGAGGTGGTCAAGGAATACCTCGACTTCACGCGGCCGGTCGCGCTGATCCTCACCTCGATCGTGCACCACATCGACGACTACGACCGCGCCAAGGCGATCGTCGCGGAGTACGTCGACGCGCTCGCGCCCGGGTCGTTCCTGCTGCTCACGCACAACCTCGACCCGGAAGAGGACTCCCCGCGCCAGGAGCTGGCGCGGCTGCTGGAGACCAGTTTCCAGGGCACCGGCCTGGGCAGCGTGCACCGCACGCGCGAGCAGATCACCGGGTTCTTCGACGGCACCGAGCTGCTCCGGCCGGGGCTGGTCTACCTGCACGAATGGTGGCCGGACGGCCCGCGCCTGCACCCGCTGGGCGAGCTGAACTTCCTCACGGTGGGCGGAGTCGCCCGCAAGCAGTGACACGCACCCGGCGGCAGTGCTGCGGCGTCATGAATGACTCATTCCTGACCTCCGACGCCAGGAATGAGTCATTCACTGCGTTCCGAGCCGGGACGGGCGGGCGCGGGTCAGGCGGCGTTGAAGGTGTCCGGGTCCGGGCCGGTGCGCTCGCCGCGGTCCAGCGGGGTCAGCGACTCCATCTCCTCCTCCGTGAGGGTGAACCCGAACAGGTCGAAGTTCTCCTCGATCCGGGACGGCGTGACCGACTTCGGGATCACGACGTTGTCCAGCTGCAGGTGCCAGCGCAGCACGATCTGCGCGGGCGTGCGGCTGTGCTTCACCGCCAGGTCGGCCACCACCGGGTCGCCGAGCAGGCTGCCGCCCTTGGCGAGCGGGCTCCACGCCTCGGTCGCGATGCCGTGCTTGGCGTCGAACTCGCGGAGCTCGCGCTGCTGCAGGTACGGGTGCAGCTCGACCTGGTTGACCGCGGGGGCGACGTCGGCGGCGTCGAGCAGGCGCTCGAGGTGCGCGGGCTGGAAGTTGGAGACGCCGATCGCGCGGACCCGGCCGTCGGCGTAGAGCTTCTCGAACGCCTTCCAGGTGTCGAGGAACTTGCCGCGCGCCGGGGTCGGCCAGTGGATCAGATAGAGGTCCAGCTGCTCGAGGCCGAGCTTGGTCATACTGGCGTCGAACGCCTTGAGCGTCGAGTCGTAGCCCTGGGCCGAGTTCCACAGCTTGGTGGTGACGAACAGCTCGTCGCGGGCGAGGCCGGACTCGGCGATCGCCTGGCCGACGCCCTTTTCGTTGCCGTAGACGGCGGCGGTGTCGATGCTGCGGTAGCCCACCTCGAGGGCGGTCTTCACGGCGGTGGCGGTCTCGTCGTCCGGGACCTGGAACACGCCGTAGCCGAGTTGCGGCATCCGCACGCCGTTGTTGAGTTCGATGACGGGCACGCTGGTCACGAGGGGTCCTTTCGGTGGGTGGTTCATCGGGCGAGTACCCGTTCTCCGGCTTCGAAACTAGCCGGGGTCCGGCGGTCGAGCAGTCCGGAGACGAGCGCCACGGCGAGGCCCGCCGCGGCGAGCACGGCGCCGATCCAGTTGGGGGCGGTGTAGCCGAGGCCGGCCTCGATGGCCTGGCCGCCGAGCCACGCACCCCCGGCGTTGCCGAGGTTGAACGCGGCGATGTTCGCCGCCGACGCGAGCGCCGGGGCGCCTTCGGCCTTGGCCATCACGCGGGCCTGCAGCGGCGGCACGGTGGCGAACCCGGCCGCGCCGAACAGCGCGATGGTGATCGCCGCGGGCACCTTCGCGTGCGCGGTGAACACGAACGCCACCAGCACCAGTGCCAATACGGCCAGGATGACGTAGAGGCTGGGCATCAGCCTGCGGTCCGCCGCTCTGCCGCCGAGCAGGTTGCCGGCGAACAGGCCGGCGCCGAAGAGCACGAGCAGCCAGGTGACGGCGCCGCCGGAGAAGCCCGCGACCTCGGTCATCATCGGGGCGATGTAGGTGAAGGACGCGAACACCCCGGCGAAGCCGAGCGCGGTCATGACCAGCGCGAGCCACACCTGTGGGCGGCGGAAGACGGCGAGCTCGCCGCGCAGGCCCGCGCCCGGCGAAGGCTTCCGGTGCGGCACGAGCGCGAGGATGCCGACGGCGCCGGCGACGCCGAGCGCGCTGACCACCCAGAATGTCGAGCGCCAGCCGAAGGCCTGGCCGAGCGCGGTGCCGGCGGGCACGCCGAGGACGTTGGCCACGGTCAGCCCCGTGAACATCAGCGCGATGGCGCTCGCCTGCTTGGCCGGGGCGACCAGCGACGCGGCGACGACCGAGCCGACGCCGAAGAACGCGCCGTGCGAGAGGGCGGCGACGACCCGGCCGGTCATCAGCAGGCCGTAGGTCGGAGCCAGCGCGGAGAGCACGTTGCCCGCGATGAACAGGCCCATCAGGGCGACCAGCACGGTCTTGCGCGGTACGCGCGAAGCCAGCGCGGTGAGCAGGGGCGCGCCGACGACGACGCCGAGCGCGTAGCCGGAGATGAGCAGGCCTGCGGACGGGATCGACACGCCGAAATCGGCCGCGACCTCGGGCAGCAGGCCCATGATCACGAACTCGGTGGTGCCGATCCCGAACGCGCTGATCGCCAGGGCGAGCAGGGCGGCGGGCATGGAACTTCCTTCTTTCCGGGGTAGACTGGAGGCGTTGGCAACTACAAGCGTCCGAGATAGTTGCAGACGCCGCATATCAACCCTGCGGCTTGCCGGGCCGTCCGCGCAAGCCGGGGAGAGGTGAACCGTGTCACTGGACGATGACGCCGTCGAAGCGCGCGCGCAGGGCTGGCGAACGCTGGCCGCGCTCCACGCGCGGATCGAAGACGGGCTGCAGCGCGCCCTCGAACGCGACCACGAGCTGTCGGTGAGCGAGTACGCGGTCCTGGACGTCCTGGCCCGCCAGGACGGCTTCCACCTCCGGATGAACCAGCTGGCGAACGCGGTGGTCCTCAGCCAGTCCGCGACGACGCGGCTGGTGGCGCGGCTGGAGGGCCGGGGGCTGCTGGCCCGCTACCTGTGTGCGGACGACCGCCGGGGGATCTACACGGAGGTGACGCCGGCGGGTCAGGCGTTGCTCGCGGCGGCGCGTCCGACCCACGACGCGGCGCTGGCCGAGGCCTTGGGGGAGGCGGAGACCCGGCCGGAGCTCGCTCCGCTGGTCGCGGCGCTCGGCACGCTCAGCTTCCCCGGGGCCGCTTCGACCTGACCGATGGCCGCCATTCCCAGCGAGTGAGGAAGCCGATGCGGGTGCTGGTGTTCTCCAAGACGGCCGGGTACCGGCACGACTCGATCCCGGCGGGGGTCCGGGCGATCCGGGAACTGGGTGCGGCGCACGGGTTCGACGTCACGGCGACCGAAGACGCGCCTGAGTTCGCGGACTCCTACGCCGCGGTGGTGTTCCTGTCGACCAGCGGTGAAGTCCTGGACGCGGCGCGGCAGGCGGCGTTCGAGTCCTATGTGGAGGGTGGGGGTGGCTACGTCGGCGTCCACGCGGCCGCCGACACGGGGTATGGCTGGCCGTGGTACGGAGAGCTGGTGGGTGCCTGGTTCAAGACCCACCCGGAAATCCAGCGGGCCCGGTTCGTGACCGAAGACCGCACGCACCCGGCGACCGCCCACCTGCCGCCGGTGTGGACGCGGACCGACGAGCTGTACGACTTCCGCGCCAACCCGCGTGGCCGGGTGCACGTGCTGCAGACGCTGGACGAGTCCAGCTACGCCGGCGGCGGGATGGGCGCGGACCACCCCATCACGTGGTGTCACCCGCAGGGGCGCGGCCGGGCGTTCTACACCGGGCTCGGCCACACGAGCGAGTCGTACGCCGACCCGGCGTTCCGCGCGCTCCTGCTGGGCGCGATCCGCTACGCCGCGGGAAACACGCCCGCGGCGTAGCGGATGACCGCCGTCAGCGCACGCCGAGCAGGTGCTCCAAGGCGAGCTGGTTCAGCCGGGTGAAGTGGTAGCCGCGGGCGGCCGCCGCTTCCAGGTCGAACTCGTCGTTCAGGACGTCGTCGAACGTCTCGCCCGGGGCCAGCGTCGGCGTCGAAAGGTCCGGGACCCGCGACGCCGCCAGCGCCTCCACGACTTCCGGGTCGGCCCGGAACGCCGCCGACTTCTCCTTGAGGATCAGGTAGGTCCGCATGTTCGCCGCCGCCGACACCCAGACGTCTTCGGCGTCCTCGGTGCGCATCGGCTTGTAGTCGAAGTGCCGCGGGCCGTCGTAGCCGGCGTTCTCCAGCAGGTCGACCAGGAAGAACGCGCTCTTCAGGTCGCCGTGGCCGAAGATCAGGTCCTGGTCGAACTTCGGGCCGTGCTGGCCGTTGAGGTCGATGTGGAACAGCTTGCCCTGCCACAGCGCCTGCGAGATGCCGTGCACGAAGTTCAACCCGGCCATCTGCTCGTGCCCGACCTCCGGGTTCAGCCCGAACATCTCCGGCCGCGCGAGCTGCGAGATGAAGCCCAGCGCGTGCCCGATCGTCGGCAGCAGGATGTCGCCCCGCGGCTCGTTCGGCTTCGGCTCCAGCGCGAACCGCAGCGAGTAGCCCTTCTCGACGACGTAGTCGGCGAGCAGGTCCAGGCCCTCCTTGTAGCGGTCCAGGGCCGCGCGGACGTCCTTCGCGGCGTCGGACTCGGCGCCTTCGCGGCCGCCCCAGACGACGTACGTCTGCGCGCCCAGCTCGGCCGCCAGGTCGAGGTTGCGGCGCACCTTCCGCAGCGCGTACCGGCGGATATCGCGGTCGTTGCTGGTCAGGCCGCCGTCCTTGAACACCGGGTGGGTGAACAGGTTCGTCGTCGCCATCGGCACCTTGAGGCCGGTTTCGGCGAGCGCCTTGCGGAAGCGCTCGATCGCCTTGTCGCGGTCCGGCTCGGTGGCCAGCAGGTCGTCGTCGTGGAAGGTCACGCCGTAGGCGCCCAGCTCCGCCAGCCGGTGCACGCTCTCCACCGGGTCCAGCGGCGGCCGCGTCGCGACTCCGAACGGGTCGTTCGCGGGCCAGCCCACGGTCCAGAGGCCGAAGGTGAACTTGTCGGCCGGCTGGGGAGCGAAGTCGCTCATGACTGTCCCTTCATTTAGTTCACGTTGTAGACTAAATATGCGCCGCGGGGGTCCCCGGCGTCAAGGGGCCGGTTACAGTGCTTCGCGGGAGGACAGATGACGCAGGCCGTGCGGCACGAGGAGATGCGCGCCCGCAACCTCGAGGTCGTGCTGGGCGCCGTCAGCCGCGGGGGCCCGCTCACCCGGGCCGCGCTCGCCGAGGTCACCGGCCTGACGAAGTCGACTGTGAGCAAGCTCGTCGGCGACCTGGTGGAGGCGGGCCTGCTCGCCGAGACCGGCCCCGCGCGGGCGGGCGAACGCGGCCGGCCGGGGGTGGACGTCGTGCTCAGCGGGGCGCGGATGGCGTCGCTGGGGCTGGAGATCAACGTCGACTACCTCGCGGTGCGCGTGCTCGACCTCACCGGCGAGGTCCGGTTCGCCGCCCGCCGCGAACGCGACAACCGCGGCTCGCGGCCGAAGAAGGTCCTGGGCGAGCTGCAGGAGCTGGCCACCGAGGCGCTCGCCGAGGCCCACCGGCTGGGGCTGGAGGCGGCGGGCGCGGTGCTGGCGGTGTCCGGCCCGGTCGGCGACGGCGTGCTGTTCAGCGCCCCCAACCTCGGCTGGCAGGACGTCCGCCCGGCCGAGCTGCTGCGGCTGCCGGTCCCCGTCGAACTGGACAACGAAGCGAACCTCGCCGCGCTCGGCGAGCTCTGGTACGGCGACGGCGAGCGCGATTTCCTCTACGTGTCCGGCGAAATCGGCATCGGCGCGGGCCTGGTCGTGAACGGCGTGCTGTACGCCGGCGCGACGGGCCTGGCCGGCGAGCTGGGGCACGTGGTCGTGGCCCCGGAGGGGGCGCCGTGCCGCTGCGGCGGCAGCGGCTGCCTGGAGACCTACGCGGGGCAGGAAGCGTTGCTGGCGGCGGGAAACGCCGCCTCGGTGCCGGCCTTGCTGAGCGCTCTCGAGCGGGGTGACGAGACGGCGCTGGCGGCCTGCGCGGCGGCCGGGCGTGCCCTCGGCATCGCCCTGACGTCGGCGGTGAACCTGCTGGACCTCGACCGCATCGTGCTGGGTGGGGTGTTCACGCAGCTGTACCCGTGGTTGTCCGGGCCGGTGTCGGAGGTCCTGACGAAGCGCCTCGGCGGCCTGCGCGGCACGCCCCCGGTCTTGACCGCCTCCCGCCTGGGCGGCAACGCGGCCACCCTCGGCGCGGCCGGCCGGGTCATCCACCGCGTTCTGGCCGACCCGGCGCCGTTCCTCACCCGGGCCCAGGAAGCGTGAAGGCCGCCCCGAGGAGTGCTCGAGGCGGCCTTCACGGACTGGCGAACTAGCTCACCGCGTTGATCTGCACCAGCGAGGAGCCGACCGTGACACCGGTGTCGGTCTGCACGGTCAGCTGACCGCGCAGGGTCCGGCCCGCGGCCGGGGCGGCGGTGGCCGTCACCGTCGCCGGCACGGTCCACGAGCTGCCCGACGCGCGCAGGGCGTTGGCGTCGGTCACCGCGACCGAACCGAACGCCGGGTTGGTGAACACGTCGAGGTAGTCGTAGGCGGTGGTACCGCCCGGCACCGCGTACCCGTCGACGAGCGCGACCCACACCCCGGGCGCCGGGTTGGGCACGGTCACCGACTCCTCGGAGTCACCGTCCGCGCTGACGCCCGCCTGCACGCAGGAACCGGTCGTGCAGTTGTACAGCACCAGGTCGAGGTCCGTGCCCACGACGGCGGGGCTGCCGATCGTGGCGGTCAGCGACGTCGAACCCGGCGTCACCGCGATCTGGTACTGCTGCTGCGTGCCTTCGGTGATCGTCGGCCGCTGCGTCTTCGCGCTGCCCAGCGTGCCCCCGGTGAGCTTGCCGGTGAACGCGCCGAGGGTGTTCTGCACGGTGTAGGTCCGCGCGATCGGCGTGTTCAGCGTGGCGGAGGCGATGACATCCGGGTTCGGCGAGATCGCCGTGCCCAGCACCGAAGCCGACAGCTTGTACGGCGCTTCGTCCACATCGGACGTCCGGCGCGCCTCGACGACGATCTCCCACACGCCCGGCAGCGGGTTGGCGATGGTCCGGCTGGTCGGCGTGCCGCCGGCGCAGCCCGCACCCGCGTCGGGCAGGTAGCACGCGGTCGTCGCGGTGCTGGCCTCGGCCGGGACACCGGTCGGGTCGTACCGCAGGAACCGCACCTGGCCCTTGCCCGGAGCGCCGGCGCCGGCGTCCAGGTCCACCTTCAGCGCGCTGGCGCCCTGCGGCACCCGCACGAAGTAGCTGGTCGCCTGGTTGCGGGCGGCCTTGCCCGAGACGTCGACCTGGAAACCCTTGCCGGCGACGAACTCCTGCGGCGCGAAGACCGTGTTGAGGGTCTGCACGTCGATGCCGATGGTCAGCGGGTTGTCCAGGTAGAGCAGGGCCGAGTGGACCCCGGCGCTCTTCGGGTTGACCTTGACGTCGAACTTCACCGGCGTGTTCAGCGGCAGCACCACGGTGCCACCGGAGGAGAACGTGCCGTCGTTGCCGACCCACCGCACGAAGTACGGCACCGGGTGCGCCGAGCCCGTGGTGCGGGTGATCGTGTAGGTGCGGGTGTAGGCCTTGCCCGTGGTCACGCCCTCGCGGTCGTGGATGCCCACGCCCGTGTTCGGGGTGGCC
Source organism: Amycolatopsis mediterranei (assembly GCF_026017845.1). Classification (NCBI taxonomy): domain Bacteria; kingdom Bacillati; phylum Actinomycetota; class Actinomycetes; order Pseudonocardiales; family Pseudonocardiaceae; genus Amycolatopsis; species Amycolatopsis mediterranei. The sequence continues at coordinate 7,756,961 of NZ_CP100416.1, read as the reverse complement.
AGCAGCCCGGACTGGACGGTGTGCACCTCGACCGACGTCGAAACCGTGTCCGGCTTCGGGTTGAGCGAAAGCGCGACGAACGCGGCCGGGACGTTGAACAGGCCCGCGCCCTGGGCGTACGCGCCGATGCCCGGCACGAACCGCGCGGTCGACTTGATCGCCGCCCGCAGCTGCGCCACCGGCGGCCGCTGGCCGTTGTGCGTCGCCTTGTACGCGCTCACCAGCAGCGCCGCCGCGCCGGTCGCCTGCGGCGCCGCCATCGACGTGCCCTGCAGCATCGCGTAGCCGGCCGGCAGGGCGTACGTGCCGGCGACCGGGCTCGGCGCTTCCCACCGCGGGGTGGTGGAGATCGCCGCGCCGGGCGCGATGATGTCCGGCTTGAAGCCGCCGTCCTCACGCGGGCCGCGCGAGGAGAACGGGTGCAGCGACTCGGGGTTCTTGGTGACCGAGCCGTAGTTCGACAGCCAGGTCTCCTTGGTGATGTACGAGCCGACCGAGATCGCGTCCGTGGCCACCGACGGGTCGCCGACGGTGTTCGCCCCGGCGCCGCTGTTGCCTGCCGAGATGAAGATCTGGACGTTGTACTCGGCGATCGTGCGGTTGTAGAGCTCCGCGCGGGCGTTGTTGCCGTCGTTGAGCGCCGGCAGGCCGCCGATCGAGATGTTGATGACGTCGGCGCCGTGGCTGGCCGCGTAGACGACCCCGTCGATCAGGCCGGACGAGGTGCAGCCGGCGCTGGTGAGGCAGACCTTGACGGCCAGCACCTTCGCGCCCGGGGCCGCGCCGTCCATCTTGCCGCCGAACAGGTCGTTGCCGGTGGCGATGCCCGCGACGTGCGAACCGTGCTCCGCGCCGGCGATGCCGATGCCGACGTACCCCGGCTTGTCGGTCTGGACCACGAAGGCCATCCGCTCGGCGATGTCGGTCGCCGGGTTGTCGGTGCCGAAGAAGCCGACGTCGTACTTCTTGTTGTAGTCGGTCATCGGCTTCTCGTCGGTGAAGTCGCCGTTGCCGTTGAGGTCGACCCGGACCTCCTTGGTCGCCGGGTCGAGCAGCACGCCCCAGGAGTCGGCGCGGTCGCCGTCGCGGTTGATGTCACCGCCGGTCTCGCTGTCCGCGGCGCCCAGGTCGCCCGCGGTCTCGCCGAACACGCCGAAGGTGTACGGGCCGCCGGTCGCCGGGGCCGTCCACGTCTTGCCGTTCGCGGTGAAGGTGCCGGTGTAGGTCTGGGTCGACTGCTTGACCCAGGTGCCGTCGCCGGAGTTGGTCGCGTTGGCGTTGTACCAGTCGACGATCTTGCGTTCGCCGTGGCTGGTGGTGGCCAGCGCGGGGGAGTCGAGGTCGACGCCGGAGTCGAGCACGGCGACCGTGGTGTCCTTGCCGTCCCAACCGGGCAGGACCTGGCCGAACTGCGCCGCGTAGGTGTCCCCGGTCGGCAGGTACGGGTTGACGCGCGGGGTGTTCTTGCCCGGGGCCGGCTGCGGCAGCGGGGTGCCGGCACCGTCGGGCTTCGGGTCGTCGCGCACGACGAGCCCGTCGACGTCGACGGCGTTGACCGACTTGAGCTTCGCGGCTTTTTCGGCCTTGGCGGTCGGGATGCTGACCTTGACGTAGTCGAGCTTCGTGTCGGTGGACTGGACAACGCCGCCGAGCGCTTCGAGCTCGTGCACGGCGGTGCCGGTCTGGCCCTTTTCCGCGGCGATCAGCAGCGTGACGTCGGGCTTCCCGGCCTTTTCGGCTTCGGCGACGAGCGCGCGGTCGTGCTCGTCGAGGGTCTTGCCGTCGGCCGCGCCGTTGGTCGGCGGGGCCTGCTGGGCGGAGGCCACCGGGACCGCGACGCCGAGGACGGAGGCGCCGAGTGCGGTGGCGAGGATGGTGATCCCGGCCCGCCGTCTCCAGCGCGATCTGTGCTGTTCCACTGAAACGACCCTTCGTGAAGATGTGCGTCCGAGCAGTACACAGGGTGGGATCTTCGGCAGCAATCAGACAGTTAGCCCAGAGACCGCAATTGGTTGCGAGCCGAATGGCCTAATGCACTGCCCGGTTGGGCGGTCACCGGAATAGCTCCGAAATGGGCAGATCTCCCCATTGCTATACGCTCGGATAGCGGACTATATTCACGTGTTGTCGACTACACGCACGTATAGGACCGCTGATGAGCACCGAAGACCTCACCGCACGGGCCCGGATCCGCGACGCCGCCATCAAGCTCTTCACCGAGCGCGGCATGGAGAAGACGTCGATCCTCGACATCGCCCGGGAAGCCGGAGTGTCGGGCGGCCTGATCCGCCACCACTTCGGCTCCAAGGACGGCCTGCGCGAGGCCTGCGACACGCACGTCTTCGACGAACTGGTGAAGTTCAAGGAAGAGGTGCTGGCGAAGGGCGCCGCGAACCCGGGGTTCCTCCCCACGTTCGACGCCCGCCAGCTGCTCTACCGCCGGTACCTGGGCCGCGCCATGGTCGACGGCTCCGACGCCGCCGAGGCGCAGTTCACCGGGATCGTCGACGAAACCGAGCGCTACTTCCGCGAGCAGGGCATGGAGATGCCGGATCCGCGGGGCGTTGCCGCCGCCCTCGCCGCGATGACCGGCGGGCTGATGATCCTGCAGGACCACGTCGCCCGCGCGCTCGGCGAGGAACCGGGCACGAACGAGGCGATGCTGCGGATGTCGGCGGCCGCCGGGCACCTGTTCCTGAACCCGCTCGCCACCACCGAAGTCCTCGAAAAGGCCCGCGCAGCGCTGGCCGCCTACCAACGGAAGGAATGACGATGGCCGCAGCGATCACCGCCGACGGCCTCACCAAGGCGTTCGGCCGGACACGGGCCCTCGACGGGCTCGACCTGACCGTCCACACCGGCGAGGTGCACGGCTTCCTCGGGCCCAACGGCGCCGGCAAGACCACCACCATCCGCGTCCTGCTGGGGCTGATGCGCGCCGACGGCGGCCGCGCCACCCTGCTCGGCGGTGACCCCTGGACCGACGCCACCGAGCTGCACCGGCGGCTGGCGTACGTCCCGGGCGACGTCACCCTCTGGCCGAACCTCACCGGCGGCGAGGTCATCGACCTGCTCGGCCGGCTGCGCGGCGGCCTCGACACCGGCCGCCGCGCCGAGCTGATCGAGCGCTTCGACCTCGACCCGCGCAAGAAGGGCCGGACGTACTCGAAGGGCAACCGGCAGAAGGTCGCGCTCGTCGCCGCGCTGGCGTCCGATGTGGAGCTGCTGGTCCTCGACGAGCCGACGTCCGGGCTCGACCCGCTGATGGAGGAGGTGTTCCGGGACGTCGTCGAGGAGGAGCGCGAGCGCGGCGACCGGACGGTGCTGCTGTCCTCGCACATCCTTTCCGAAGTCGAGGCCCTGTGCGACCGCGTCACGATCATCCGGGCCGGCCGCACGGTCGAGTCGGGCACCCTGGACGAGCTGCGGCACCTGGGCCGGATCACCATCGACGCCTCGCTCGCGCACGTGCCGGCGGAACTGGCGTCGCTGCTGCCGGGCGTGCACGACCTGAGTTCGTACGGCTCGCACGTCCACCTGTCCGTCGACCAGACGTCGCTGGACGACGTGATGCGGCACCTCGCCGGGGCCGGGCTGCGGAGCCTGGTGAGCCGCCCGCCGACGCTCGAGGAGCTGTTCCTGCGGCACTACCGGCAGGACGAGCCGGTCGGAGCGGCGCGATGACGGGCACTTGGGCGTTGCTGCGGCTGGTGCTGCGCCGCGACCGGCTGCTCATGCCGGTCTGGATCCTCGGTCTCACGCTTGCACCGGTCGGTTACCTGTCGTCGATCAAGGCGGCGTACCCGGATGCTGCGGCACGGCAGCACTTCTACGACCTCAACGCCTCGAGCGCGACCTTCGTGGTGCGCAACGGCCCGCTGTACGGCTCGTCGGTGGGAAACCTCCTGGCCTGGCAGTGCGGGTTCGCCCCGGTCGTCGTCGGGCTGATCGCGCTGCTCACCGTGGTCCGGCACACGCGGACCGAGGAGGAGGCCGGACGCCGCGAGCTCACCGGCGCCACCGTCGTCGGCCGGCACGCGGGGCTGGCCGCGGCGGTGCTCGCCGCGTGCGGTGCGTGCCTGGTGTTCGGTCTGCTGGCCGCGTTCGGCATCGCCGCGCAGGGCGAGCCGCTCGCCGGTGCCTTGGCGCTCGGCGCGGGATTCGCCTTGGCGGGCTGGGTGTTCGCCGGGATCGGCGCGGTCGCCGCCCAGCTGACCTGGGGCGCGGGTGGGGCGCGGGGCGTCGGCATCGGGGCGCTGGTGCTGGCGTTCCTGCTGCGCGCGGCGGGAGACAGCAGCGGCTCGGCGGCCTGGCTCGCGTGGTTGTCGCCGATCGGCTGGGCGCACCGGCTGCGGCCGTTCGCGGGCGAGCGGTGGTGGGTGCTCGCGGTGGGCGTCCTCGCGACCGGCGCCCTGGTGGCCGTGGCCGTCGCTCTGGCGGCGCACCGCGACCTCGGCGCGGCGCTGCTGCCGGCGCGGCCGGGCCGGGCGACGGCGAAGGCGTCGTTGCGGTCGCCGCTGGCGCTGGCGTGGCGGCTGCAGCGGGGAACCCTGGTGGTCTGGACCGGGTGCCTGGGGCTCGTCGGGCTGCTGATGGGCGGAGTCGCGCAGAACGTCGCGGACATGATGCGGGACAACCGGACGGTCGCGGACGTGTTCTCCCGCCTGGGCGGCGGCGGTGCGGTGACGGACGCGTACCTGGCGGGCACGACGACGTTGTTCGGCTTGGCGGCGGCGGGTTACGCGGTCCAGGCGGCGCTGAAGCTGCGTGCGGAAGAGGCGGCGGGCCGGGCGGAACCGGTGCTGGCGACGGCGGCCGGCCGGGTCGGCTGGGCCTTGGCCCACTTGACGTTCGCGTTCTTCGGGCCGGCGTTCGTGCTGGCGGTGACGGGCTGGGCGACGGGGGTGGCGTACGGGAATGGTTTCGGGCTTGTCCCGGCGGCGCTGGCCCAGTTGCCGGCGGTGTGGGTCCTGACGGGCTTGGCGGCGTTGCTGATCGGGATTTTCCCGCGCTTCGCGGCGGGGGCGTGGGGATTGCTGGCGGCGTTCCTGCTGCTGTCGCTGGTGGGCTCGGCGTTGCGGTGGAACGCCGTGGTGCTGGGGATTTCGCCGTTCCAGCACCTGCCGCGCCTGCCGGGCGGAACGTTCTCGGTGACGCCGGTGCTGTGGCTGGTCTTGATCGCGTTGCTCGCCGGAGCGGGCGGGCTCCTTGGGTTGCGGCGGCGGGACATGCCGGTGGGCTGACCACTCGACGAGACCGCGGCCGGGGCCCAGGGAGCCGGTGCGCGCTTTCGCGCACCGGCCTCGCCCCGAGAATCGCGTGGCAACCGAGGGAGTCGAACCCTGCGCGGCTTGTGAAGGCGGCGCCCGTGGACCGGCCCTGACCCTTCGGCGGGCGACGGCTGCCATCTGTGTCAACGCTACCGAAGTACCCCCATATTCCTCATCTCAAGCCGTGCTTCACCCGGACGGGTCGGGCTGGCATGGTGGTCCGCATGGATGATCTCCTGCTGCGCCGCGTCCGGCCGGGCCTCGGCGGGGACCTCGCCGACGTGCGGGTGAACGACGGCCGGGTCACGTCGATCACCGAACCGGGCTCCACGGGGTTCGCCGCGCGCGTGGTCGACGGGCACGGCGGGACGCTGCTGCCCGGGCTGGTCGACGCGCACGTCCACGTCGTCCAGTGGGCGACGTCCCGGCGCCGCATCCCCCTGGACGCGGCCCGCTCGGCGGGGGAGGCGATCGAGTTGCTGCTCGCGCACCTGCTGGCGACGCCGGCGCCGCAGACGGAACTGGTCGTGGGCGCGGGTTTCCGCGACGGGCTGTGGCCGGACAAGCCGCACAAGGACCTGCTCCAGCGGGCGCTGCCCGGGCGTGCGGTCGCGTTGTTCAGCGCGGATCTGCACACGGTGTGGCTGAGCCCGGCGGCGCTGAAGCTGATCGGCCGCGAGCACCCGACGGGCGTCCTGCTGGAGGGCGACTGCATGACCGCGACGGCCCAGCTCCCGACGGCGTCGATCGACGTCCAGGACCGATGGGTGGCGGAAGCGGTTTCCGCGGCGGCCGCGCGCGGCGTGACGCAGATCGCCGACTACGAGTACGCGGACACGGTGGCGGATTGGACGCGCCGCGGAGCGCCGGCGGCCCGGATCTCGTGCGTGATCGCGAAACACCTCCTGGACCGCACGATCGAGCGCGGCCACCGCACCGGCGACGTCCTGCCGGATTCCGGCGGGCTGCTGACGGTCGGGCCGTTCAAGCTCTTCGTGGACGGTTCCCTCAACACCCGCACGGCCTACTGCCACGACCCGTACCCGGGCGCCGAGTCGCCGGGGTCGCTCGAACTGCCGCCCGACGAACTGGTTCCGTTGCTGCACCGGGCGTTCGACCACGGCCTGCTCCCGGCGGTCCACGCGATCGGCGACCGGGCGAACACGATCGCGCTGGACGCGTTCGAGGAGGTCGGCTGCCCGGGCCGCATCGAGCACGCTCAGCTGCTGTGCCCCGAGGACGTCCCGCGGTTCGCGGCGCTGGGCGTGATCGCGGCGGTCCAGCCGGCGCACCAGCCGGACGACCGCGACGTCGCGGACCGCCACTGGCACGGCCGCACGGCCCGGGCGTTCCCGTACCGGTCGCTGCTGGAGTCGGGAGCCCGCCTGGAGTTCGGCTCGGACGCCCCGGTGGCCCCGCTGGACCCCTGGGACGGAATAGCCTCGGCGGTGTCCCGCACGGACGACGCCCGCCCACCGTGGCACCCGGAGCAGGCGATCCCGTTCGCCGACGCGCTGGCGGCGTCCTCGGGCGGCCGTCGCGGGGTGGCGGTGGGGGATGTGGCGGACCTGATGGTGACGGCGGCGGACCCGTCGGTGTTGTCCCCGGCCGACCTGCGCAATCTTCCGGTGACGGCGACGATCCTGGACGGCCACGTCACGCACCAGAGCTGAATGGGCCACTGACCCCTCGTTCAGCGGGAACTTCTCGAACCGGCGCGCCGGGTCGGCTGGCCGACGTTCAGGGCTTGCGTTGTCCACCGGACAACGGAAAAGATCCCACTGTGCATGTGACAACGTTGTCGCCGACAACTCGGACGCGCGTCCTGGCCACTCTGCTCGCCGGAGCCACCACGATGGCTCTCGCGGCTCCCGCCGAAGCCCACGGCGGCCCGAGGTTCGCCGACGACCCCACCACGCTCGTCGACACCTCGATCGGCAACAACGGCGACGGCACCACCTTCCCCGGCGCCACCACGCCGTTCGGGATGGTCCAGCTCAGCCCGGACACCCAGCTCAAGAAGTACGCGTCCTACGACTACGCGCAGGACACCACCCTCGGCTTCAGCCACACCCACCTCTCCGGTGTCGGCTGCCAGACCATGGGCAACTTCCGGTTCATGCCCACCACCGGCGCCGTCACCACGAGCGATCCCGCGCAGTACGGTGCTAGGTTCAGCCACGCTGACGAAACCCGCCGGCCCGGCTATTACGGGGTCAAGCTCGCGAACGGCATCGGCGCCGAGCTGACCGCGACCCAGCGCACCGGCCAGCACCGCTACACCTTCCCGGGTGGCGCGACCAGCGAAAACGTCCTCATCGAGGTCGGCGAGAGCAACGGCTACACCTACGCCGGCGACGTCCACGTGGTCGGTGACGACACCGTCGAGGGCTGGCTGCAGGGCGGCAACTTCTGCTGGGAGACGCAGAAGGAGCGCTACAAGGTCTTCTTCAGCGCCAAGTTCGACCGCAAGTTCACGAGCTTCGGCACCTGGACCGACAGCAAGCTGACGCCGAACCAGCGTGACGCCAAGCTCGGTAGCCAACGCACCGGCGCCTGGCTGACCTTCGGCACCGACAGCAACCAGGTCGGCGCCTCGGTCGGCCTGTCCTACACCTCCGTCGACGGCGCCCGGCTCAACCGCGGCGCCGAGCAGCCCAAGTCGTTCGACAAGGCGCGAAAAGCCGCCCACGACACCTGGCGGGACGAGCTGAACCGCCTGCGCGTCGCCGGCGGGACGATCGCCGACCAGCGGACTTACTACAGCGCGCTGTACCGGTCGCTGCTGCACCCGTCCGTCGGGTCCGATGTGGACGGCTCGTACCGCGGCTTCGACGACGTCGTCCACCGCAGCCGCGACACCTACTACCAGATGTTCTCGCTGTGGGACACCTATCGATCGCAGAACCAGCTGGTCGCGCTGCTGCACCCGGACGAGGCCGCGGACATGACCAAGTCCGTCCTGAAGATCGCCCAGGACGGCGGCTGGGTCCCGCGCTGGGCGCTCGCCGGCGGCGAGACGAACGTGATGAGCGGCGACCCCGTCACGCCGTGGGTGGTCGACAACTACCGCCGCGGCCTCCTCGACGACAAGACCGCGCGTCAGCTGTTCGACGCGTTGTGGCGCAACGCCAACGAAGTGCCGAAGGACCAGTCGATCTTCCGCGGCCGCGACGGCAACCCGAGCTACGTCAAGAACGGCTGGATCGGCTACCAGGACCTGCCGGGCTACACCTACGGCGACACGCGCCAGGCCGGCTCGGCGACCCTCGAGTACGCCCTCGCCGACTGCGCACTGTCCACAATGGCTTCCGGACTGGGCTACGGGGACAAGGCTGCGACACTGCGGGCGCGCTGCGGCAACTTCGCGCATCTGTGGGACACGAGCGTCGAATCCCACGGCTTCACCGGCTTCCCGCGCACCAAGGCCGCGGACGGCACCGGCGTCGGCGACCCCGACCCGGCGAAGTCGACCGGCTTTCACGAAGGCACGCCGTGGCAGTACCAGTGGCTCGCCCAGCAGGACACGGCGAAGCTGTTCGGCCTGATGGGCGGCCCGGCGCAGGCGGAGAAGCGGCTCGACACCTTCTTCGACATGCCGCTGCTGCTCACCGACCCGGCGAAGGCGGCCAAGGACTCCTGGGTCCACGGCGCGTACGACTACCACAACAACTTCGCCTTCAACCCGAACAACGAGCCCGACCTGCACGCACCCTGGATGTACAGCTGGACGGGCGCACCGTGGAAGACCTCGGCCGTGCTGCGCGCGGCGCGGACGCTGTTCACCGACACGCCCTACGGCCTGCCCGGCAACGACGACCTCGGCACCATCTCGTCGTGGCTCGTCTTCGGCATGGCCGGCGTCTTCGAGGCGCAGCCGGGCTCCGGGACGTACCTGCTCAGCACGCCGATGTTCGAGAAGGTCGAGATCCACCCGGACGGCGGCCGCAAGATCGAGATCGAGGCGCCGGGCGCGAGCGCGGCGAAGCTGCAGTACACAACGGACGTCCGCATCGGACACCGCGACTACGGCCGCAGCTGGATCTCCCATGCGGACCTGCTCCGCGCGGGCAAGATCCAGTTCCGCCTGAGTGACACCCCGACCACCTGGGGGACGAAGTCCGCTCCGCCCGCGATGTAGCCCGAAGTCCGTGGAGGCTGCTTCGAGGGACCTCCACGGGCTTTCGGTCACCGAGGCCGGGCCGTTGACCAGGCCGGACACGCAGCTTTCGCGTGTTGGTGTCAACCGGCTGGGACAGTTTCAATGGACCTCATGTTGAGGTGGCAGCAAGCGGAGGGGAAGCGCCACGCGCTCGACGGGCCGTTCCCTCCGCGTCCGGAAGAACAGTTCGTGACTTTGTGCGGGGAAGAAGTGACCGTGGCGGTGAAGGATGTTCCGCAGCTCGGAGGAAACTGGTTCGACCCGACGTGCGCCGAATGCGAGTCGGCGTGGCTGGCGCGGTGCTGACCGACGCCGACCGGGACCATCGGCTGCTGGAGCGCATCCGGGACCTGCACGCCTCGCTCGCCCCGGATCTGGCGTGGCTGGCCAGGACCGTCGGGGAGGAGGCACCGCGCCCCGACATCCTCCGCGACCTCGGGGAGCGGCTCGCCGACCTCGGCGCGGACCTGATCACCCGCGCCGACGAGCTCGACGCCCAGGTCCGCGCCGGTCTCCCGGACCACGGCTGGCTCCCCGAAGCGGGCGCACGGCGGCGCGCACTGGCCGTCGCCCACCAGGTCGGCCCGCACCCCCTCCGGTGCGGGCCGATCTTCCTCGCCGTCTGCGGCGCGGCCTGCTACCCCTTCTACGGGACGGACCCGACGGGTCGGACAGCGCGTCACGAACGGTGCGAAAAGTGCCTCAGCTCGTGAGCAGCGCCGCCAAGCGATCTCGGACTGCACGGCCTCTTCAGGCCGCCCCATCGCCCCGTACGCCACCCCCGTCGCGTCCAGGGCCTCGGCCTCACGCGCACGGTCGCCGAGCTGCCGTTGGAGCGCTGCCGAGCGCTGGAACGTCTCGAGGGCCTCGGCAGGTTGCCCGAGAGCAATCTGTACGCGTCCCTGTTCGAGCAACCAGAAAGCCTCCCGCGCCGGATTCTCCTCGGCTCGCGCGATGGCTACCGCGGCTTGGATGTACCAGTACGCCTGCGCGGGCCGGTTCAGCCCGCGGTTCGCGCGACTGAGACCCCGCAATGTGTCGCCTTCGCCGCTGCGGACCCCAAGCCGGCGGAATTGCGCAAGCGCGGCAGTCAGCAACTGCTCCGCCTGCTCGAACGATTCGAGCTCGAGATCGACGTTGGCGGCGTTGTTGGTGGCGACGGCCAGCCAGTACGGCTCTCCGAGCGTGTCGGCGAGCGTCGCCGCCCGGTCGAACAAGTCGCGAGCCGCCGACAAGTCACGCGTACGCAGCTGCGCGAGCCCGAGTGCGTTGGCCGACTTCAGCTCGCCGTGCGCGTCGCCGAGCTCGCGGCGCAAGCGCAGGGCCGCCGACTGCAGCTCGATTCCGCGCTGCCGGTCGAAGTGCTGGGTGTGCGCCTTGCCCAAGCTTTCCAGCACTTCCGCTTCCGCGGCGCGGTTCCCGAGCCGGCGGACGACCCGCAGCGCGGTGGTGCTTGTTTCGATCCAGTCGTCGAAGTGGTTGTGCTCGGCGTAGATCGGATACAGCGCCACCGCAAGCTGCCACGTGAGGTCGGCCTGGTCCAGGTCGTCGGCCGTGCGCACCGCGCGGACGAGCGTCTCGCGCTCTCGCCGGTACCAGGCGAGCGCGCTCGCCCGGTCGGAGAATTGCGGCGGGATGACACCCGGCTCGAGCGCGGCCGGAGTCCACGGCAAGACGCCGTTGTCGACTTGGTCCCGCGCGGCGACAGCGCCGTGGAGGTACCACAGCAGCACCCGGCGCGCGGCGGTCAACGCCGTGTCGGCGTCCTCTTCGGCGCGGGCTTGGTCGTTCGCGTACATCCGGAGCAGGTCGTGGAACTCGTATCGATCCGCACTGGGCTGTTCGAGCAGGTGCGCGCCGACCAGGTCGTCCAGAATCCGCCTGGTCCTGGCGGGGGACTGGCGGGTGAGCGCGGCCGCGGCGCCGAGCGAAAACGCCGTGCCGGGGTGCAAGCCGAGCAGCCGGAACGTGCGGCTCGCCTCGGTGGTCAGCGCCCGGTACGACCAAGCGAAAACGGTACGGATCGCGTCGGACTCGTCGTCATCGTCGGCCGTCAGTTCATCCCACAGCGCGGACTCCTCGCGCAACTCCGAGATGAGAGCCCGCAACGGCAGCCACGGCCGGTTGATCGCCCGTTCGGCGGCGATGCGCAGCGCCAGGGGAAGCCGCGCGCACAACCCGGCCAATTCGGCGATGTCCGCGGTGTCGTCCTGGTCGCGATAGCCGGACGTGATGCGCTGGATCAGTTCGGTCGCCTCGGCCTCCGTGAGGACCCGCAGGCTGAGCCGGCTGCTTCGGCTCGTCACGAGTACGAGGCATTCGCTGTTGCCGGGAAGCAACGGCCGAACCTGGCCGACCGTTGCGGCGTTGTCCAGCACCACGAGCACGCGCCGCCCGGCCAGGAGCGACCGGAACAGCGCACCTCGCGATTCGAGGTCGGCGGGCACCGCCGCGCCGGGCCGCCGAGTGCGTGGAGGAACCGTTCGAGCATTTCCTGCGGGGTGATCGGCGGGCCGGGATCGTAGCCGCGGAGGTTGACGTACAGCTGGCCGTCGGGGAACCGGTCGCGGATCCGGTGGGCCCAGTGCACCGCCGGCGAAGTCTTGCCGACGCCTGCCGTGCCGACGACGACGATCGCCGCTCCGGAGGCGGCGCTGTCGTCGATGAGCTCGTCGAGCCGGTCAAGGTCGTGGCGCCGGTTGACGAAACCGCGGACATCGGCGGGCAGTTGCCGGGGAACCGGGCCTGGCGGCTCGGCACCGGCCGCCGCCGGATTCAGCACGTCGGCGAAAGTCGGCGCCCGGCGACCTCCCTGGCGAAGAATGTGCGGAGGTCCTCGCCGTCGTCGTAGAGGCGTCGGACGGTCGCCGTCCAGTGGTGGATCAGCCCGGGGTCCTCGGATTTGCGCGCGCCCTCCAGCTCACCGTTCTCGGTGTACAGCACCTGGTAAATGACCTTCCGGCCGAGGATGAACAGTTCCGGCAGGACCTCTTCCCGTTCGAGATCCGCGGCGGCGGCACCGTCGACCACCCGGATCTTTCCGCCGACCTGTCGCCGGATGTGCAAGGAGTTCAGTTCCCAGAGCAAATACGGGCTGATCGGTTCTTCCACGACCCGGACTCGCCGCACTTCGAACCCGTGCCGGGCGATACGCTTTTCGTAGTCGGCGACTTTCTGCCTGCGCTCCTCCAGGAGCCGCAGTGCTTTGGGCCAATCGCCCGCGGTGAAGGCGTCCCAGCTCGTGTCGCCGCTCTCGACGAAGTGCTGTTGCCGCTCCAGCTTCCAGCACCCGCTGTCATCGGTGCGCCAGAAGTTTTCGGCGTGGTCGGCGAAGTACTCGTCCGGTGTCAACCGATCACCGAGCAGGGTGACCAGAGGCCTATGCATCGGGGATGTCCCCCTTGGCCGAGCGCATCATGATGCCCGGAATGACGACCAGGCGCTCGTCCGCGCCGATGCTCACTCCGTCGGGCAGCCGCGCCGCATAGCCCGACGTGAGGTCGCGGCCGATGATCGCCACGTCCCCATTGGAGAGTTCCCAGATATCCGGGCAGCTGGGGTCGTTGTTCGTCCGGTCGAGTTCGATCGCCGACTTGCCGAGACGACGTTTGAACGACGCATTCGGGTCGGCCTCCCACAGGCGTGCCATGACACGCTCCCCTTCTTTTGCCGGCGAACGGAAATCACAGGATAAAGATGATCTTGATGTGCTGGCAACAAAGTGGCGGCCGATTCAGGGCTTTGACCAGAAACTGTCCCCTGTTGGGGGTCTGGTGGCCGGGGGTGCGAACGCACAGTGGTTGCGGCAGAGTGGCGGGAGAGGAGGCACGATGTCCGAGACGAAGACGACCGCGACCGAGAAGTTCTTCCGGATCGCGATCGCGATCAAGGGCCTCGACGGCGCGCTGCAGGTTGTCGGGGCGCTGATCCTGGCGTTCATCCCCGCTTCGACGGTCAGCGGGTTCACCCACGCGGTGATCACCCGCGACCTGCTCGGCGACCCGTCGGGCACCCTGGCTCGCCACCTCGAGTCGGCGACGGAGAATTTCCTCCACGGTGATACCAAGACGTTCGCTGTCGCTTATCTGCTCGCCCATGGGTTGATCAAGCTGGGCCTGGTGTGGGCGCTGGCCCGGAAGGTTGTCCGGGCTTACCCGGTGGCGGCGGTCATTCTTGCCGCGTTCGTCGTTTATGAGATCTTTCGGGCGGTGCGTACTCACTCGATCGCGTTGCCGTTCTTCGCTGCGCTCGATATTGTGATCATCTTCTTGGTGCTGCGGGAGTATCGGCAGCTCAAGCGCGGGTAAGTCCGGGTTGTGGTCTTCCGGATTGGGGTCTTCCGGGGTTTCCCGCCGGCCCGAACGCCGGATTGTTCAACGGCCGGCACGCCGGGTCAAGGCGGGAAAGCGTGCCTTGTCCCGGCGTGCCGGCCCCGGCTGCGGCTGCGTATCG